>JALWKB010000001.1 GCA_026996805.1 Saprospiraceae bacterium
GGACCGATGACGACCAAGACCTATTTCATCGACCTTGGAGAGTTTAATCGCACGGTGGATGCTGGTGTGTACATTCCTGCCAGCTTGGGCGATTACGTCTGGGAAGACACCGATGGAGACGGCATTCAGGATCCCGGTGAAGCAGGAGTACCTGGCGTGACAGTAGAACTGTACCGAGACCTGGATGGCGATGGACAACACGACGGCGTGGTCGACTTCGCGACGACGACCAATGCTCAGGGATACTACCTGTTCCCCTCGCTTCCGCCGGGTCGATACTACGTCAAGTTTACACCGCCTACTTCGTATGCCTTTACGGATCACATCGGGGATCCCGCAATGGAGGATGTCAACAGCGATCCGGATCCCGCAACAGGTATGACGGGTGAAATAGTGCTTGCCATGGGTGAACACCGCTTGGATATCGATGCGGGTCTGTATGCCATGGGATACATCGGCGATTTCATATGGCTCGATGAAAATGGCAATGGCATGCAAGATGCCAATGAAATGGGCGTCAATGGTATCACGGTAGAGCTCTATTCAGAAGATGGTGTGTTGTTGGCAAGTACGACCACGTCCAACCATCCCGTAAGTGGCAAGCCCGGTTACTATCTCTTTGACAATCTCAAGCCCGGTGCGTACTACATCAAGGTACTCTTGCCGAGCGGGTACGATTTTACACCAGCTGATATGGGTTATGATGCCTTTGACTCCGATATTACCCACGAGCATGGATACGGCACCTCGTCGACGATCCTCTTGCAATCGGGTGAGCAAAACGACTGCACCGATATAGGTATTTGGCAGGTGGGTAGCATAGCTGGCCGCATCTGGGAAGACCGCAACGGCAATGGCATACAGGAATTCGGCGAGCCGGGTATCAACGGCATTGAAGTACGGCTTTACGAAAGCGATGGCACCTTCGTGGGCGTGACGACGACTTCGACCAATGCGCTCACCGGTGAAGAGGGTTGGTACGAATTTACAGGACTACAACACGGCCAATACTACGTAGCGTTTGACATACCCGCTCCGTACCGCATTAGCGATCCGGATCAGACCATGGACGACAAGGATTCGGATATCACGCATGACAACGGATCCAATACCACTTCGATGATTGTGCTCAATCCTGGAGCAAGTGTACTGGATGTCGATGGTGGTATCTATCTGTGTGCTGAAATCGGAGATTTTGTCTGGCTGGACACCTTGTATGAAAACGGCACACAAGATCCCGGCGAACCCGGCTTAGCAGGAGTAACCGTTGAGCTGTACAATAACATGGGTGACCTGCTCGAATCGACCGTCACCGATGCCAATGGCTACTATTCCTTCTGCGTGCCGGAGGGTTACTACTACCTGAGATTTAATATCCCATCGAACATGGCATTTACCTCAGCTAATGCCTGTGGTGATGATCAAGACAGCGATGTGACGGGAACCTTTGGGCCGGGTACCACCAATTTGGTATACATATCCTACAATACTGACAATCCCGACATCGACGCAGGAGTGGTGAAGGAACAGACCACGCTCTCTACCGATGTCGTCAATTTCCGCGTCGACGCTGTAGAACGCAAAGTGCTCCTGCAATGGACAGTGTTCAATGGCAGTGATCACGTGCAATACGAAATCTGGAAGAGCAGTGGAGATGCATCGAACTTCGAGCGCATGCGCATCGTACGACCTAAGGAGTTGCACAGCGATATCATCGCCTATGAGGAGTGGGATGCCGACGTCCAACAGGGCTGGTACTACTATCAATTGCGCACCGTCTACCGAGATGGTACGGTAGAGGCATCGCAGATTCGTGCAGTGTACGTCGTTGGTGAAGGTGATGCAACTTGGACGATTGCTGTTATGCCCAATCCTGTGGTCGATAAAATCGCCGTGCGCTTCGACGGGACGCAAGTCACCGAGGTGGATCGCATGACGCTCTACGATGTAACGGGTAAAGTAGTGTGGATGACCAAAGACGAAGAGGTGCGAAACAATCTCTACCACATCGACGTGCAGCACTTGAGCAGTGGAGTGTACTACGTCGAGGTAGTCATCGACGGTCAGAAGATGATCGAGAGGATCATAAAGAGGTAAGCAATATTGGATCAGCCAATAGCTCTGAAGGTCGTTCCTTCCCCGGGAACGGCCTTCTTTTTTTAATGCCCCGTCAATGAGCCATTGATCGTGTAGATCGTTACAATCATCAAATGGTCTTAAGATTTCATGCTAATTTCATGCCAAAATATGGCTTGATAAATTTCACAGAGGTCGATGATAGGCATACCGTGTTTGGAGTGGTGTCGATACTTGAATAAGAGGACCGTATGGCGTGATTTGTTGGCGGGTTTTACTGGTGCGATCATTGTCTTACCACAGGGGATAGCCTTTGCCTTGATTGCGGGCCTGCCACCGGAGATTGGTCTGTACACGGCCATGATCGTGCCCTTTGTTGCTGCACTGTTTCAGTCGTCGCGTCATGTCGTAGCGGGTCCCACAACGGCAGTATCGATTGTGCTCTTTGGCATATTGAGTACGATGGCCGAGCCCATGACGGAGTCCTACATCCAGCTTGCGCTGGTATTGACCTTTTTAGTAGGAATTTTTCAACTCATTTTGGGATTGATCAAGATGGGCTTTGTGGTCAACTTCGTATCGATGTCTGTCGTCGTAGGCTTTACGGCCGGTGCGGGTCTTCTCATCATTGCCAAACAGATGCGGCATTTGCTCGACATACAGATGCCACGTGGGCTGAGTTTTGTGGAAATCATTCAATACATCATTACGCACATTACCGAGACCCACATCATGCCCTTCATTTTGGGCATGAGCACGATACTATTTGCTCTGCTGCTCAAGCGCATATCCCCGAAGATACCGTATTTGTTGCTCGCGATGATCTTTGGGGCGCTTGTCAACTATTTCATACAAGGAGAAACTCATGGAGTCAAGACCTTGCCGAGTATTGATCGCATATGGCCGACATTTTCGGTGCCTGATCTCAGCATTCAGAATATCCGTCTACTCAGTGCGGGAGCGATCACAGTGGGGATCATCAGCCTGATACAGACGGCCAGTGTGGCTAAGGCCATCGCCTTGAAATCTCATCAGCACGTATTGATCAATCGCGAATTTGTCAGTCAGGGCATTGCCCATATGGTGGGGAGCTTTTTTCGCTGCTATGTGGGGGCGGGATCTTTTACCCGATCTGGGCTCAACTATCAGATGGGTGCCGCCACGCCGCTGTCGGCGATGCTGGCCAGTGTGTTTTTGTTGCTCATACTTCTCTTGGTTTCGGATGCCATCAGCATCATTCCCATACCGGCTATGGCAGGCATCATCATGCTGGTGGGCTATGAGCTCATCGATGTGGAGAAAATACGTCTCATTCTTCGGTCTTCGCGCAAGGAGAGTATCGTGTTGGCCCTGACTTTTTTTGCTACGCTGCTCTTCAAGCAAATCGACTATGCCATCTACATTGGGGTCATTGCCTCATTGATCTTTTACTTGCGCCGTACGGCCATGCCGCGCATCGTGATCTTGGTCAAGGACGAAGACAATCCCGAAGGCTGTACAAGCATCGAGCGATGCGCGAAGCGTGAAAACCCGCATTACCGCATTGTGCGGATCGATGGCTCGATCTATTTTGGCGCTGTCGACCATCTGACGAAGGAACTGGAAAAGCTCAGTCATGATCCACAAAAGCATCTCATACTCGACTGCAAGGGGGTCAACTTTATCGACATTACTGGTGCGGAGTTTCTCATTAGCGAACGCGACCTGTGGCGATCCAAGGGCGGCGACTTATATTTGTGTAATCTAAAGAAGACCGTGCGCCAGTTTATGAAAAAGGGATCCTTTGTAGAGCAGTTCGGCATGGAAAATCTATTTCATACCTGTCGAGAAGCCATTGACTACGTAGAGCAAAAATTGGCCAAAACGTAAAAGCGTATCTATGCGCATCGAATCAGTGCGATTGGAAGAGACGATAGCAAAGCTATTGCCCGAACTACATCATCCGCCGCTATTGCGCGAGATGCAACTCCACATCACGGAGCGCTTTTTTGAGGGAGGCAAAGTCGTCGTGCACTACGGCGACGATCTCAAAGAGGTCCCCCTCATCGTCCATGGGTTGATCCGTCTGATACGAGTCAACGAAGAGGGAGAAGAGCGCCTGTTGTACTTTTTGGGACCCGGCGAAATCTGTGTGTCCGCCTTTAGCTGCTGTATGATCCAAAAGCGCAGCGAGTATAAAATGGAAGTCATGGAGGACGCGACCCTATGGATGATCCCCATCAACGCGGCCGACCGATGGCTCACCCAATACCACCAGTGGCGCAATTTTATTTTTTCGTCGTATGAAAATAAGCTGATGCAACTGATCGACGTCATCGATAGCCTGACCTTCTTAAAACTCGAAGAGCGCCTCTTAGACTACTTGTACAAACTCAGCGTTATGGCAGGAAAAAACCTCGTACGCATTACACATCAGCAAATATCCAGAGACTTAAATGTCTCTCGTGAAGCCGTCTCGCGAATGCTGAAAAAACTCGAGCGCGATGGGAAGCTGCGCCTGGGACGCAACAAGATAGAACTCATCGATCGGTAGTATAAAATCGTGCTGCGATGTGGATAATGCGCCAAACGACCATAACTTCCCTACCCCTCTGGATCTACGTCGTCTTGTTATTGATTCTTCTGCTGCTGCTTTGGATGATGACGGCACCCAGGGGGAGCAGGAGGATTCGCCAAAAACGCAGTATCTTTAGGATAAAGTAAAAGCTCAAAGCGATGGAATTCGACTATCTGAAATTGTTGAAGGCACTCCACCTGATGGCTGCCCTGTTGTGGGTAGGTGCGCTCTATGCATTGTACCTCTCTTTAATGGTACACGTGCGCGCGGGGTTCAACCGCACTATGGCTGCTTACGAGACCCGACTCTACCGCGGTGTGGCCAATCCGATGATGATGACGGCTATCTTGCTGGGATCGGGAATACTGGTCATCGCGCCGCATTTTCTCAAACAGCCCTGGATACACACCAAGCTCTTACTGGTGGTCTTCGTGCTCGGCTTGCACCTGTACGGCAAGAGCCGCATGCGCCGATTTTACAAATCGGGCAGTATGGACGCCTCCCAATACATTCTCTTAATGAGTGGCTTGGTAGCGCTGACGATGATGATCATCTTCCTCGCCGTCTTTCGCGATCCCATACCATGGGTGATCGTCGCGGGTATCCCCTTTGCCCTCTTTGCTGCTGGCGTGGCTATTGCCAAAATCTTTGTGCCGAAAAGTAAAACGTAGCTTGGATGAACCTGCGCAAACTCTTTTGGATAGTGGGTCTCCTCCTCATACTGGTGGCGACGCCCTTTATCCTTTACCACACCGTGGGAGAAAAGGAATACCTGGTGGTGCGTGAGGTGGAAATAGCCACCCCTGTGGGCTTTGTCTTTCAATTTATGCTCTCCCATCAGGCGCGCACCCGCTGGCATCCGGTGTTGCAATTAGACAGCCAGGTGCAGTACAAGATACTTGGCGATGACGGCTATGTGGGAAGTATATTCGTCTGGGAAGGGCCCGTGGTCGGCAAGGGCGAAGAGCGCTTGTTTAATTTCCAGCCGTTTTACTTCTTCGAAACCGAGTTTAAAATGTTCGAACCCTACCATACCGAAGGCATTGCCTCCCTACAAATGGCCGACGAAGGGGATATCGTGCGCGTCGTTTGGGGGATAAAAGGTAAAAACGACTGGAAGACCACCATGAAACTCCTGCTGCATGGCACCACCATGAAGGAGATTCTCGGCCATTGGCTGGAAATCGGCCTTGAAAAATTCAAACAGGTGGCCGAACAAGCCTATCTCGACGAGCTCGCCCGAAGAGCTAATCAAGAGGTAGAACTCCGTAAAAAACAGGAGGCAGAATAAATAAAGAGGGTGTGTATGAAATAGTAATGTACCCCCCTAACCACAGAGACCACCGAGATTTTTCCACAGAGGCCGCAGAGCAGCGCTCCGTGTGCGCACGGTGGTTCCAACGAGAGGAGGTGGCTGGGGTTTAGTCGGGGAAGATGGCGATGTGGCGTTGGCCGTCGGGGGTTTGATAGGCGCGAAACATGGCCGGGGTGTTGAAGGGGGTGACGATGTTGCCGCTGGTGTCGATGGCGATAAAGCCGCCTTTGCCCTGGTGGGCGGAGAGGCGTTGGAGGGCTTCGGTGGCGGCTTGGGATAGGGGCAGGTTTTTGTACTTCATGCGTGCGGAGAGGTCGTGGGCGATGGCGAGGCGGATGAAGTATTCGCCGACGCCGGTACAGGAGACGGCGCAGGTGGCATTGTCGGCATAGGTGCCGGCGCCGATGATGGGGGAATCGCCGATGCGTCCGGGGTGTTTTTTGGAGAGGCCGCCTGTGGAGGTGCCGGCGGCGAGATTGCCGTATTGGTCTAAGGCCACACAGCCCACGGTGCCCCACTTATCTAAGGGGAGTTGGTCGTCGAGTGATGGGGAGGAAGGGGAGGGGACGTTTCCGTGAAAAAAGGCGGGGTCGACCATTTCGAGACCCCATTTTTCGGCCAGCGCTTCGGCGCCAGTGCCGGCGATGAGCACGTGGGGTGTTTTTTCCATCACGGCTCTTGCGGCGCTAATGGGATGGCGGATACGCGAAACTCCGGCGACGGCACCGGCAAGGAGAGTCTTGCCATCCATGATAGAAGCGTCGAGTTCGTATTCGCCGAGGGCATTGGCGACGGAGCCTTTACCGGCGTTAAAGAGGCGATTGTCTTCGAGGTAGCGTACGACCTTTTCTACTGCATCCAGTGCTGTGCCCCCGTCTTTTAACACTTCGGAACCGATGTGGAGGGCGGTATCTAAGGCGCGCAGGTATTGCTCTTTTAGATGGGGGTTTTTCTTCAGTCGGGACATGGCGCCTGCACCTCCGTGGATGGCAATGGCGTATTTCGGCGTGGTCTTATCGGATTGTGCCATAGTGCAGTCGGATTGTTGTGTGCTCATCAGTAGAATTAGACACCAGAGGTAGTACCATTTCATACTCGAAAGATTTTAACGCACCAAAGATACACAACGGTTTGGTGTGGGGTGGGTGGGGTGATCATGCATATTGGATGTTTTTGGTATGAAATCGTTTGATGATGCGGTAGTGCTGCCAGCTGTACAGGGCGATGGCGGTAAATCCCATGGCGAGCATGCCGTGAAAATAGAGTAAGGACCAATCTTGTCGGAGGGCGTTGAGCAGGGCGCCAGCTGTAAAGAGGGCAGCGAGGAGGAATTCGAGATAGGTCGATGATGGCAGGCTTGGTCGAAGATAGGGGGAGGGCTTAATGGGTTGGGTCTGGGAGATGTTGAGTTTTGGTGTGCGTATGAAAGGGGAGGATTGGCGTTGGATACCGCGCAGCACGGCGATGGTGTTGTGGACGCTCATGCCCATGGAGAGGGAAAGGAAGGTGGGAAACATCCACAGGAAGCGCATGAGGGAGGAGTGGAGGGGTTTGTGGCGCCATGCGTGGAGGACATTGGCTACGAAGTAAACGGCGATGACCACCAGGAGGCTGATGATGAAGATGGAATACAGGGGTTTGAGCATGGGGAAGAGCTCCCACACAAACATCATGGGGATGCTGAGGATGCCGGCGAGCAAGATGACGACGAAGATGAAATTGGAGAGTAAGTGGAAGGAGGCGTGGAGTTTTGTGCGCAGTGGCAAGGGGGCGTGCCACAGGAGGGGGAGGATTTTGCGGGCGGTTTCGGCGCCGCCTTTGATCCAGCGGTATTGTTGGGCTTTGAAACTATTCATTTCGACGGGGAGTTCGGCGGGTGTGCCTACCCAGGGGAGATAATGTATTTTCCAGCCTTTGAGTTGGGCGCGGTAGCTCAGGTCGAGATCTTCGGTAAGGGTGTCCCATTGCCAGCCGCCGGCGTCGAGGATGGCTTTTTTTCTCCAAACGCCTGCGGTGCCGTTAAACTGCAGGAAGAGATTGCCGAGATAGCGGCCGCTTTGTTCGACGTAGAAGTGGTTGTTGAGCTGGAAGGCCTGGAGCTTGGTGAGCAAGCTATGGTCTTCGTTGAGGTGGGCCCAGCGGGTCTGGACGACGGCAGTAGAGGGGTCTTGAAAATGGGGTATGACTTGGCGGAGAAAGTCGTGCTGGGGGATGAAATCAGCATCGAATATGGCGATGTAGGATCCTTTGGCGCGTTGGAGCCCGTATTGGAGGGCGCCGGCCTTGTAGCCCGTGCGGGTGGGACGGCGGATGAGCTGGATATCGATGCCGCGCTGTCGGTGGTGACGGATGCGCTCGCGCAGGATATCGGTGGTTTCGTCCGTGGAGTCGTCGAGCACCTGTATTTCGAAACGGTCGGTGGGATAATCCAGTGCGGCGACAGCATCGATGAGGCGACTGACGACGTGGCGTTCGTTGTAGATGGGAAGCTGGACGGTGACGAA
>JALWKB010000002.1 GCA_026996805.1 Saprospiraceae bacterium
ACCTGCACGCGCTCCAGCGAAAACGCCTCCGCAAGCTCTTCGATGGTAAAAATTTCTCGCTCGTCACCGGGATTCCATCCCAAAAACGCCAAGAAATTGTTCAATCCCTCCGGCAAAAATCCCACCTCGCGATAGCCCTCGTAGTACGACGCACCCTCCCGCCATGCGATGGGAAATACGGGAAATCCCCCCACCACCCCATCGCGCTTGCTCAGTTTGCCCTTCCCCGAAGGCTTTAAAATCAAAGGCAAATGCACAAATCGCGGCATCGCATCAGCCCAACCGAAAGAGCGGTATAACAACACGTGATGTGGTGTGCTCGACAACCACTCCTCCCCGCGAATGACATGCGTAATGCCCATGAGATGATCATCCACCACATTGGCTAAGTGATAGGTGGGCATCCCATCCGCTTTGACCAATACCTTGTCGTCCAAACTATCAGATCGAAAAACCACCCTGCCACGCACCACATCGTCAAAGGCAATCTCCTCCCCCGGCATCACCTTGAGTCGAATGACATACGGCGTGCCAGCTTCGATCAACGCCCTCACCTCACTCGAGGGTAGCGTGAGACTGTTGCGCATCTGCATGCGCACCGAGGCATCGTACTTAGGCGATTGCACTCCCCGCTCTTTCAATGCCGAGCGCATCTGCTCAAGCTCCTCCGGCGTATCAAAAGCGTAATAGGCATGACCGCGATCGATAAGCTGTTGCACATATTCGAGGTACAACTGCCTGCGCTGCGACTGCCGATAAGGGCCGTAGTCCCCGCCGATGTCCGGGCCCTCATCATATTGAAGCCCCAGCCAACGCAAACTCTCAATAATATACGCCTCAGCTCCCGGCACTAAGCGCTTTTGATCCGTGTCCTCTATGCGAAGTATAAAAACACCACCCCGATGGCGTGCAAAGAGATAATTGTACAGAGCCGTGCGCACTCCCCCAATGTGCAATGGCCCGGTAGGTGACGGAGCAAACCGCACGCGCACTTTTTTTCCCATGTCACATTAAATTTTTTCCTAATATGTTTGAGACTTTCCGTATCTTTGCAGTGTCATTCATGCGTATAGCTGTGATCACGCGCTATACGCGCAAAGGTACGACACAATTTGCGGCTACCGAGCGTAGACTTCTACGTATCCGATCGACTATATCATACACCACAGAAAAATGAAAAAATTTTTTAAAACCGACATCCACAGATGCAATACCAGCACTAAGAGTTCGTTAATTCATATGAAGCCGCCAGTCAGTTTGCTGTACCATTGCCGAACGCCTGAATACACCCCTTTTCGAGGGTTGTACGCGTTGTACAGAGAGTTTTTTGTATGCGATTGTCGTATTACGGAGCTTTTATATATCAAACTTGCTTGAATATTTTTTTAAGGCGTTGACCAAACTTTTTTGGTTTTTTATACGTCTATACTTTAGATGGCAATAAATCCCATGAACGTTTTAAACTTGTAATGCCATGTATTTTGTACACATTCCAAAAGTCGTGCAGAAGCTCTTTCCGGGCTTTGTTTGGCGCATCGAGGACGCTGAGCAGACGGTATACCTGACCTTCGACGATGGGCCATCGCAACACACCCCTTGGATTCTCGACCTTCTCGATCGGTGGAACGCCAAAGCGACGTTTTTCTGCGTCGGCCGTCAAGTGGAGCGCTATCCCCATTACGTAGAAGAGATTCGCAAGCGCGGCCACGCGATCGGTAACCACAGCTACAGCCATCCGTCGGGTTGGACCACCGATGACACGAGTTACCTGATGGACGTCAAGCGCGCACAACAGCTGCTGCAGACCAACCTATTTCGCCCCCCTTACGGCAAGCTCAAACCACGCCAAGCACAATACCTCCTGCGCCATTACAAAATCATCATGTGGGATGTCATGAGCGGAGACTTCGACCCGCATGTCGATGCCGACCAGTGCGCTAAAAACGTACTCGACCATGCCAAGAGCGGCTCCATCATCGTCTTTCACGATTCGCCCAAGGCATGGAGCAACCTCTCCGCAGCCTTACCGCTCGTCCTCCAATCCTTGCACGAGCGTCAAATGGCCATGGAAGCCATCCCCGGAGCAGTTCCGCAGACCTACGCCCAGCCATCGTACACGCCATCGCTCAAAATTGCACTCTAACGCTGCTCCGCACAGAGTCGGTAATTGTGCTCCACCCTAACCGTCGGTGAAAGGCCCGCTCCATGAATTGGAGGATGATGGGCGTTGAAATCGACCCTAACTACGCTACCACTTATTTGTAAAGCAGGGACAGAGTTTCTACTGCCTTGTCGAGCGTGGATAATATTGTGATGGAAGCGCACGCGGCTACTTTGGTCTCCTACATACACGGCCGGCTTGCTATCGTGCACAAATTCAAATCCAGCAATGTCAATGCCACTACTGCGATAGATATCAAAGCCCCGTATGCGACCTTTATAGCCCGATTCTGGACGTATATACACGGCTTTTTTCCGCAACCCATCAATGGTAAGCCTCGGAAAGCTATCACCGCGCACCACCACCAGGTCGCCTACATCGAGGTGCTTGAGCAATGCACGCCAATACCGCGGACTTTCGATGATATAAAACCGCGCATACGGCCTTCGCACGTACACCACCACCGAATCCCTATCCCACATCTGACCGTCTCGACCCACCACGCGCAATTTGACCGTATAAAAGGCATTGTTTTCCTCCGGAGCGTTGATGATGAGCCGATACAGCGTATCACACCATTTCTCAAGACGCACCCACCGCGGCGCATCCTCTACGGTGACCTGCAAGCTATCTCCACAGGCACACGGCACAAAATACATGTGTCGGCTGTATTTAAAGACCTCTACGGTATCGCCGTACAACGGCAGCAGCTTCGGTACAGCAGCTGAATGCCCACTACAGTTGAAGGAGATGCTCATTAAGAGCGTTGCTCCCAAAAATGCGCACAGAGTACATACCCTCAATCTTCCCCCACTACGGGAAACACTACGCGCACCCGTTGTTTCCATAGCCACTCATTTAATGCTTCGATATCGCGCTGCTTACACCGCTCATAGATTTTAAAGACTTCCCGCGCTTTTCGAATAAGCTCTTGCTGCACCTCTCGCATCGATTGTGTCGGCCCGAAATCGTTCATTTCGATCAACGCATTGAGATGTGCCAGTTTGTTGTTGAGCTTTATGGGATAGTTGAGGGGATCTTGAAAGCTCTTCAACCGTGTCTGATAAAGGCTCTCTTCGACATAGCGCGTTATGCTGTCGATTCGGTAATCCAAGGAGTCGAATTGCGCGTAATTCGGATGGCCTTGCACGCGCTTTTTGACCGCACGAAGGGATTCCCGTATCTGGCGGATTTCATCGATGATGCGGTGCATACTGTCCAACACAGCGTTGTTTTGGTGTATGAAATCGTACTGGGCCTTCATTTCCTCGAGTGATGCCTCAGTGTTTTTGTCAGCTTCTACCACAAAATCGCGCATCAATGTGTCTTGATCAACAATTAACCGCACGCGATACCTGCCTGGTAAGATGCGCGGACCGCGTAGGCTCGACCACCAGAGGATCATATCTTTGGGCTTGTACGCCGGCGGATACCGCATGTCCCAAACGAAGAGGTTGCTTCCCGCTTTGGCCTTGAGTTTTCCCGTTCGATGCCCCTTGGCATGTGTTGAAAAGCAGCGGATGAGGCTATCTTCGCTGGTGTAAAAACACAATTGGATCGTATCCTTTTGAGTCAGGCTGTCTTTCGCGAGGTAGTAATAGATCATTGCGCCGTTGGGATGATTGCGGCCGGCATTGCGCGGATTTTTAGCCTGCCCCCCCGGCATGCGATAGCTCGTCTTGGGAGGAAAGAGGTAGTGACGGCGCACACCACTAACTGAAGCTGCCTGGCGTATCGGTGTCAGATCGTCGATGATCCATAGTGCACGACCTTGAGTGGAGATGACTAAATGCGGACCAACGATCACCATGTCCGTAATGGGCACTTCTGGCAGATTGAGCTGGATAGAGTGCCAGGTACGACCTTCGTCCCATGAGGCATAAATGCCGTATTCGGTACCGGCGTAGAGCAAGCCGCGCACTTCGGGGTCTTCGCGCACCACGCGCACGAAGTGTTCGGCAGGTATCCCGTGAGCGATATTTTTCCAATGCCTGCCGAAATCCGTCGTCCGGTAAATCATCGGAGTATAATCGCCAGTCTTATAAGCCGTGGCTGCAATCGTACATGTAGCGCTATCGTGGGGCGACGGCTCCACACTATTGATGAGCGTCATGGGGGGTAAGCCTTTCGGCGTGACATCCTCCCAAGGTGAAGCGTAGCTGCGACGCACATACACCTTCCCATCATCGGAGCCCGTCCAGAGCAAGCCCTCCTTGACAGGGGATTCCGCTGCAGAAGCAATCGTACAATAGTATTCTACTGAAGTGTTGTCCTTCGTTATTGGCCCTCCCGATGGGCCCATCTTCGAACTATCGGCCGTTGTGAGATCCGGACTGATGACCTCCCACGTCTCTCCCCCATCCGTGCTCAGGTGTACCACGTGCGAGCAGACATAGAGCTTATTGGGATCGTGGCGAGAAAAGAACACGGGAAAATTCCAGTTAAATCGGTATTTCATCGCCTCCACCCCATAGCCGAGAGGATTATCCGGCCACACGCTCACTGCGCGGTGACGTCGTAGGCGATGGTTATAGCGCGTCAAAAAGCCACCATAACTCCCACCGTAGACGATGTCGTTGTCTTTGGGATCCGGCGCAAGGTAGGCCGATTCACCCCCGGCCGACGGCTCCCAATCATCGTCGGTGATGGCATGATGATAAGAGCGATGGCGGATACGCACCGTGCTGTTGTCTTGCTGCGCCGCATAGATGCGAAAGGGAAACGCACTGTCGACAGTGACGCGATAAAACTGCCCCGTCGGCTGGTTGTGGTAATCCGTCCAGTCCTTTCCTCCGTTGTGGCTGACCTGTGCACCGCCGTCATCGGCGATGATGAGATGGTCGGGGTTGAGAGGATCGATCCACAGGTCGTGGTGATCAACATGAGGAGTACCTATGCGTTGGAGTGTCTTGCCCCCATCGATCGATTTGTAAAAGTGCACGTTGAGCACATAGACCACATTGGGATGGACGGGGTCCGCATAGATGCGCGAGTAATACCACGCGCGCTGCCGTATTTTGCGGTCGTCGTTGACGCGCTTCCAAGTCTTGCCGTAATCGTCCGACAGAAAGAGGCCTCCGTCTGCATTTTCTATGATCGCCCACACGCGTCCGCGCTTCGCTCCACTTGCGGTGATACCGCTAATGCCCCACACACCTTTGGGCAGCCCTTTGTTTTCGGTAATGTTTTCCCAAGTTTCGCCCCCGTCGGTACTTTTCCACAGGCCCGAACCGGGGCCACCGCTAATAAAACTGTAGGGAGTGCGGCGCACGTACCACGAGCTGGCATAGAGGATGCGCGGGTTGGTCGGATCCATACACAAATCCGCAATGCCCACCGAGTCGTTGATGTACAGCACTTTTCTCCACGTCTTGCCTCCGTCGGTCGACTTGTACACGCCGCGCTCAGGATTGTTCTTCCACAAATTACCGATGGCTGCCACGTAAACAATATCGGGATTGAAGGGATGTACGCGAATGCGGGAGATGTGGCGCGTCTTGTCCAAGCCCATGTGCACCCAACTCTGCCCTCCATCTTCAGACTTCCATACGCCAAATCCCGAGCTGACATTACCCCGGAGCGTTTGCTCGCCTTGGCCGACGTAGATGACGTTTTCATCGGACGGAGCAATGGCGATCGCTCCGATTGATCCTCCAAAGTATCCATCCGAAATGTTTTTCCATGTCTTTCCGCCGTTGTCGGTCATCCACACTCCACCGCCTGTCGCACCAAAGTAAAATCGCTGATCCTCGCCAGCAATGCCCGCCACTGCACAGGATCTTCCACCTCGCCACGGCCCCACACACCGCCACTCCACAGCGCTAAACACACTCGTATCAATCTGCCCAATTACTTCACTCCCTGAAAAAAAGCTCACAGCCCACAGCGCACATGCAATGCCCCAAATTGTGCTTTTCATACAAGCAGTTTTAACCCAATTATGGTCTGTCATCTCATCCCTGTCCATCAAAAAAGAGGGGAAACTGCATGCACAATTTCCCCTCTACCATTTCATACATCGAATAAATCGCGGTCCTTAGAAGTTGGGGCAATAGACCCCCCTGCGTTCAGGCGCACAGATTTGATACACCAGCGAGAGCTCGACAGCGTTATTGGCTGCATTGGCCTTACGCAGGCTCGAAGTATTGATATCGTAACTAAATCCCACCCCGTAATTGTTGAAATCAAAGCGTCCGGTGAGGATAATCGCATCAAAGGTGGGATTGTCCTGGCCGTTGGACACGCGTGCCCACACGCCCACATCGAATGATTGCTTATCCCACTTGCGATCCGAAAGTATGAAGCGCACATTCGTACCTCCATTGACCTCCCATGAGGGTCCCTGATCGAAATAGACTATGCCCGGAACAAGGGATGTACTGCGGTTCATGCGTATTTCGCCTCCCGCATGTACGGTGAGCTTCGAATACAGCGGAGCTACTTCGGTGCGATAAAAGGACACATTGGCCTGATCAAGATGGCTCATCGCCACACCGAGGTAAAAACTCTCTTGGCCACCATTGAATATGCTGTACCAGAGCGCTCCCACCGAGAGATCCGTAAAGAGGAAATTGGTATTGATGCCGTCTAAGGGCTCTGGCGGCGCATTGGGATTCCAGCCTCCCTTGCCGTCGTGTTGGCTTCCCCAGCGCGCATTTTGAAAGTCTATAGACCGCTGCGCCAATCCCCCATTAATGCCAAACACCAGGTAATGCGCCGTGTGGCGATCCCCACCCAGGCGCTTGCTGTACGAGCCCGATGCGCGAAACTGGATGGTCGCAAAATTGAGCTCACCCGCAGCATCCCGCCATAGATTCCCGCCAAAACCAAAGTAATCGTATCGTCCCACCGGCACCTTTTGATCATAGCTGATCATCACCGTATTATAGGCGTCTCCCTGGAGGATAGGCCACCACTGAGTGCGCATGTTGGCGCTGAAGCGCATCTTGCAGTTCATCACGCCCGTCAGGGCAGGATTTAAATCCAGCGGCGCCATATAAAATTGTGAAAAGTGAATGTCTTGCGCCCACACTTGCATCGCAAACACCAGTGTCATCAACGTAGTGGTAATTCTGCGCATCATACGATCATCCTTTAAATCATTTAACGCCTAAAAATACACTGTATTTTTGACCATCACCTGTGCAATGCATAGATGCTCAGCGGTCCGTTATTTTGGACGAAGAGCAATACTTCGCCGGATTGTGTATTCAAAGTTACGCATTTTTTATAATTGCCAAATAGATAGATCCCTGAATTTTGTATATCCCATACCCAAAAGCCCTTGTCCTCATACCAACTGAGGACCACGCCATAGCCCGCATCCCATCGCGGCGTCTCCACTTCCGTGTTGAATTCGTTGCCGATGAGCATAAAATCGTTCTTGCCATCCCGATTCCAATCTCCTTGGACGACATCCATAAGGGGGAATAGCTGCGCCTGCCAGGGCAATGGGCGTATTTCAAACCCTTCACCACATCGATTGATCATGTACATCGAATGAAACTCCCGGATCTCCTTGTGTAGCAGGCGGGTGGTATCCTCACCGAGGATATCGTACACTTCGGCTCTGGCAAAGTCCTCATAGGTGGGAAACTTCTCCAAGATAAAGGGCATTTGTTGGCTGCTACACTCTCGCCCTCGCACGGGCACGCATCGCTCGCCCTCGTAATAGGCGAGCACGAGATCCCAAGTGGCATTGCTATCGACATCTCCGGCATACACTAAAAAGGGTTTGGCTCTACTGGCCTTGTACTTGGTATTGAGACCGACATTGCCCAGAATAAAATCGATGTACGCATCACCATTGAGATCCACAGGGGTGACAGACCACCACCACCCGTACAGCATTCTTTCATCAAAAAATCGGATGTGCTGTAGACCACTTCCCGTATTGATAAAAAACACCGGTGGCCCCCACTCGACGACCGCAACGACATCAGTACGCCCATCGGCATTGAAGTCTACTGCAGTAAGATCATTGACAATACCGATCCGAGACCACTGCGGGGCCCACTGCTCCGTGTAATCGATGAGCGAATCACCCGTATTGCGCAATACATACGAAGGGGCTGCAGCAGGGTAATGCTGCGGGATGATGCGATTGCCCACTACAATGTCCATCCACCCATCGCCATCGATATCCAATGCAGCCACACTCGTACCCGAATACATCCCCCGCGGAGCACGCACGGCATGCCACCGAGTAAACCCTCCACTTCCGTCATTGAGATAACATCGGTCGCGATACATCGGATGCCCCTCGGGTAAACTGTTACCCGCAGAGACAACATAGAGATCTAAATCTCCGTCGCGATCGAGATCCACAAGACAAAGACCACCATCTTCATATGCCGCATCCAATTGAAACGCCTCCACTTCCTGTAGCCGAAAGCGATTTCCTTCATTGAGGTAGAGCTCGAGCGCTTGGCCATGCGCTCCTCCAATCAACACATCTTGCCAACCATCACCGTTGACATCTCCCACCGCAATAGGTGGCCCTAAGGTCGACTGCTTGTATGGCAACAAAATCTCTTGTCGGAAATCATCATAGGGATCTTCGACATGTCGATAGTTCAGCCCTATACGTTCAGCAGGTACTTGCTTGAAAATTGCAACGATATCGCCGTCTGTTCGCACCAATTCCTTTCTATCTGTGCACTTTTTATCTACCCGAATGACGGTATCTACTGGAGGGTTGACCCAAACACAAGTCGTACCATCCTCCCACTGCAATACCAGGCTATCCACTCGATCGATATTGCCGAGGCCGAAATACGCGACGGGTTGCGAACACGAAAAATACCCCCGCACGCGGCGTATTTGTTTGTGCAGGCGCTGTGGTCCAGTATACACTGTAACTGTCGGACGCTGGTTGCGCATCGCTCCGGTTAAGACAACGGAGAGAAAATGGGATGCCCTCTTTTCGCGATGGTTGTTCTTAAGTAGATAGGCGTCGTGGTCGATGTTGTTGACGACGATATCGAGATCCCCGTCGTTGTCGAGATCCCCGAGGGCTGCTCCATTGGAAAAACTCGACAGTGCAAAGCCCCACTCGTCGGATACATCAGCGAAGGCCATATTTCCCATATTCTTATAGGCGATGTTGGGATACGTCTCGCTCCACATGGAGTTGTAGAGGGCTTCTTTGATGTGTAGTGGCACCTTTCCACCGTATTGCCGCTTGGCTGCAAGCACTTTCAACTGAAAATCGTTGTCCAGCGCATAGCGCCGGTATCCCGTAGTGACGAGTATATCCTTTAATCCATCGCCGTCGAAATCTTCAATGAGTGCTGCCCAGCTCCACCCCGTCTTCGCCACTCCTGCATATTGCGCTACATTATCAAAATACCCGTTACCATTGTTCATCAAGAGGGCATTGAACATGTATTGATAGGGAAAGCGAAGGCTGCGAACCAGAAGACGAAAATTGTCGACATTCATCGAACGCATGAGCTTCTTTGAGCGATAGTGATCACCGTAGGCCATGTCGAGTACGTAGATATCTTCATCTCCGTCGTTGTCGAGATCACCGGCATCGAGGCCCATCCCATAAAATACCATTTGCTTGATGCGCTCCCTGGCCTCATCGCGAAAAGTACCATCCCTTTGGTTGATCCATAGCATGTCGGGGATAAAATAATCGTTGGCTACATAGAGGTCCCACCAACCATCTTGATTGATATCGACGACCAGTACACCAAGGCCGAACGTAGGCTTTAATAGGCCAGCCCCTGCCGTCACATCGCGATACCTCCCATCAATGTTTTCATATAGATGAGAAGAGGCTGTATGAAATCGTTGGCTATCCAAGCCGACTGTATTGAAAAAGTCGATCGGTGGTAGGCCGTAATAATCGTTTTCGTTGAGCACGAAGCAGTCCAAATCGCCATCGCGATCGTAATCAAAAAAGACCGCATGTGTCGACAATCCCACATCATCCAATCCGTACTGATGGGCGCGTTCTTCAAAGTATTTTCCTTTGTGATTGATGTAGAGGGCGTTTTTTCTAACATCGCCCGTATCGGGTCCTCCGCGACATACGTAAATATCCATCCAGCCATCGCCATTGATGTCGACGACGGTTACTCCATTTGACCAGCCATTTTCTTTATAGATGCCGGTCGCTTTGGTGACGTCTTCAAACTGCCAGTTGCCTCGGTTGTAGTACAGGCGATCCGACACTTCATTGCCGCAGAAAAAGATATCTACCAGACCATCGTTATTAAAATCTGCCAGTGCTACTCCGCCGCCATTGTAGTAGTAATCGAAATCGAACAAGTTGTGACGGGTGTCCATTCGCGGGCTGAGGGCGTTGACAAAGTCTACACCAGTGCGCTCTTTCGGGATCGATTCAAACAGCCGTTGGGATGGTTGCGCTTCATAGATATAGTGCGGTCGCTCAACGCGTAGTCTCCATGCGAATAACGAAAGCCCCAATAACATCCCGCATACGATGAGCCCGCTTCTTTGCAACATCGGTATCATTCTATTTTACAGGTATGAACATCGCACTTCGACCTACAAAAATAAAAAAGGACTGCCGTCTGGCAGTCCTTTTTATCGTCGCAGTCGAAAGTAGTTTGCGCACTACTTCTTCGTCAGGATAATGGTTTTAGGAATTTGAGGAACACCACAACCACCGTCCTTGAAGTAGTCGATAATGTTGATGCGTATTTCCGAGTCGTCGTTGATGTCAATAGGCGCAGGTGCACCAGGTCCAATTACCACACTACCACCTCCACAGCCAAGTCCAGAATCATAGCCTTCAAAAACCGTAATATCGCATACAATATCAAAAACAACCGTAGCACCTAAATTGACCACTCCCGGTAGCCATATACTACTAAACTGACGTTTTGTAGACGATCCCGGCACTGTTGTGATCATTACTTCTCCTCTTGCAAAGGGATATCCAAATCCCAAAGCCGCATTGACAGTATCCTCATACTCTAAGGTATACAGACCCACGAAAATGTTATCGGGCAGCGGGCATGTCAGCTTCACAGAATAGGTGAAGAAGGCTTGAAATGCCCTTCCACGCACAGTCGGAGACGAGTTGGCAGCGGAGTAACTGTACTCTTTGCCACCATCATTGATCACGACAGTGTGAAAGAAATGCACTTGATCACCGGCTACCAAATCACTTTCGTTGAGGCCAAAGAGATTCATAATATCGGTCAGTGGTATTGTAATTTCCAATCCCTTGTTTTCCCCAACGTCGATAAACTGACTGCTTTCGATTTCCTTGTACAGGGTACGGTCTTTTTGCACGTTTTTACCTGCATATGCAGCCTCGATGATGTATTTGGTGACGAGCCTGCCCTTGTCCTTATCCACGAAGGCGATCTTGTACTTAAACGCCGTGGTTCCCACATTTTGTAGATCGTACTCGCCCGTGATGAGTTCAACCAGTTTTGGATAGGCACCAATAGTGGCCTTTTCGAAGGTCAAAACGGGGCCTTTGGTTTCATCTCGACATGCTGTCATGACAAGCAATGCCCCTGTCAATGCCCATACCCATTTTTGCATATTCAGTAGTTTTTTCATGATTGTCAGTTTTTATTGATTTGATTTACTCGCTTTTGATTTTAACGCAGTGGATCCGGATTGGCATCCCAGAACACTTTCACAGCCATATTGGGCTTTTGCGACACATTGGCATTGAGGTTTGCCGAATTTGCTGGATACCAGAGCGACCGTGGGAAAACAGCGTTTTGCGCGAGGTTTGGATCAATCAGCGGCGGCATATTGTTTGGTCTACCAGTGCGGCGATACATATTATATCCCTCAATGCCATTGCCGTAGGCCGCAATCAAGAATTCCTTGATGATGACGTCGAGCTTGTCTGAGGAGTTGTTGTACAACTCCATGACTTTATTGACGTACCACTCATTGAGTGTATCGAGGCCATCTATGAAGGCTTCTTGAGCAGTGACTTTTTCACCAGTTACAGGATCTTGTCCAACTACATATTCGAGCTCGGATTGAGGAATTATGCTGAGGGAAAACGACTGCACTTTGTTGAGCGATTCCTCCACAGCACTCTTAAGCAGTTCGCCAGGATCTTCTCCAGTATTGGCGGTCAAGGCCGCTTCTGCACGCATGAAGAGCACAAACGATTTCAACAAGATGGGCTGAATGCCCTGCCCTTTTGCTCCGAGTTTACCCTCTTCTTGTGTGTATCGAGCCGAATTGTTGTCAAACGATCCACCGGCGGGATACACTCCATAGGTGGTGCGCACCGGTCCATCGGGTGGGATACCAGAGCCGTTGCCATGATCTCGGCCAAAATATCCATCGACGGAGGCAATACAATACGGCAGGCGTGGATCAACTTGTAAATAGTGATCGAAGGATCCCGGAGGCAAGGGCTCAAAGGGCGTCTTGGTGAGCACACACTCCCATACGTTGGGATCCTCATCCTCAAGATTGAGATCCTGACGGTAGAAATAAAAGCGTATGCGCGGATCCGTAAAGTTACTGTCTTTTTCCCAGCGCATGAGCCACATCAGGTAGTTGCTCATGTAATCACCATCCGATGATTCATACCAGTTATCATAGAGTGGATGGCGTGAATCTGGAGCCGCACGATTGGTTCCGTATTGGAATTGAAAGTCTTCAAAATTATCGAGATGTCCACCATCGACAATTTCCTTGATCTTCTGACCTGCGTCAGGGTCAACGAGCCTGGTATTGTTGTAGATGCGCAGCATGAGGGCATAAGCAAGCGCTTTCCACTTTTGTGCATCGTTGCCGTAGAAGAGATCCGTCACGACGTTGTCGGTCTGTGCATCGCCAATGGCTTCAACGGCGGATTGGAGCAACTGCAGCGCTGCAGCGTACACATCTTTGCCCGCATCGACCTTTGGAGCGATGTTATCACTTCCCTGGATGGCTTCGGAATACGGCACATCGCCAAAGAGGTCGACCAAAGTCGTCAGCACATAACTCTCGATGATCATAGAACCTCCCACGGCAATCGGAGACTCGATGCCCTTTTGTTCCACAATCTCGCGTACCTTACGCGCATCGGGAATAACATCCGCATACGCGAACCTCCACATTAGATCAAAATCCTGAGGAACAAAAGCTTCTCGATAGTTCTTTCCCCAAGTCAATGCCTGTTCGCGCGACAGCTGCGAGGTTACATCCCAAGTTTCCTCTAAGAAATAAACAAAATTGAGTTGCACGGAGTTAAATAGATTCTCGACAGTAGCCTTGTCGGGAGAGGGGTTATTGGGGTCATCGTTGATGTTTAAATCGAAGTTTTCCGCACATCCGACCATTCCAATGACAAGGATCGGTACGATGAGCTTTTTTATCCACGCTTTCATATCTGAGATTTTTAGATTTTTTTTCATCATCACACAACATTTAATCCCTTAAAGGTTTAAAACTTCACATTGACGGTGACTCCGATGCGTCGCGCAGTGGGACCCGTCAAGTAATCGAAGCCCTGACCATTACCCACACCGATACTCAAAACTTCGGGATCGAAATTGATACCTTTCGGGAAGTTGACGGCATTGTACCAGAGGTTGCGACCGAAGGCTTTGATGCTCAGTGCACCAAAGGGTAGATTTTTGAGCAAGCCCTTCGGCACTTCGTATTCGAGCGCCACTTCCCTTAGGCGAATCGTCGTTCCATCAAAGACGGATCCCTCAGCAGCTCCAAAGTATCCCGAAAACCACGCATCACCTGCATATATCTGTATATTGTTGGGCTGTGTTGTATCACCAGCGAGCACACCCGGAATGACGATGGGCAAGAAGCGGTCAAATTCCGTATCGATCGTATTACCACGAGCCAGAAGTGTAGCGGTCGTCCTCGACCAGATGTCACCGCCATCGCGGTAGCTCACCTGCACGAAGAGTCGGAAATTCTTGTAGGAGAAGGTATTGAGCACATCCAGGAGATAGTTCGGATTGGGATCTCCGATGACTTCGGGATTTTCACCCTCGATGTACTCACCTACGCCGTTGACCAGATACTGACCACTTTTCGTCTTCAAGTACGGTGTACCGACGATCACTCCATAGGGCTGTCCTTCGATTGCAAAGTTGCCCAAATTGGTAAATCCAGCAATGCGGATGCGCTTTTCGTCACCCTCGCCGGGAATACCGAGCTCCAATACCGTACTGCGGTTTTTCGTGTAGTTAAAACGCATATCCCAAGTAAAGGCTCCGCGCACAGGCGTGATATCCAAGCCAAGTTCGATACCCTTGTTGTTGACCTTGGCGGCGTTGACTGTCGTCACCGTGTACCCCGTCGCGGGATCCAAAGTCAGGTCAATCAACAGATCCGTAGAGTTCTTATTGTACCACGAGAAATCCACTCCAAGGCGATTGCGGAAGAATTGTCCTTCCAATCCAAATTCGAGCTCGGCATGTCGCTCGGGCTTGAGGTCTTTGTTCCCCAGACGGTTGAATACAGTGTGCGTCTGAATCGTAGCCCCTCCTTTGGTGATAAAGGCCTTTGAGTTCGTACCCAATACATCCTTGGTCACATAAGGTGCGGGGAACCCTGCTGACGTACCGTATCCGATGCGCAACTTGAGGTAGTCAGCACCATAATCCTGCAGCATCGGCAGCACCGTGGTCGGCACGACGGAGACGCTCACAGAAGGATAGAAGACACTGCGGTTTTCAGGCTCGAGCGCCGACGACCAGTCGTTACGACCCTGCAAGCCGATGTAGAGGAAGTGATTGTATCCCAGCGTTGCTGTACCATACACACCAAGGCGGCTCAAGCGCCAGATGTAGGTAAACTGCTCGAAATCGGAGAAGTTGTCGTGCTTAAATAAGTTGAACACGAATTGGTTGGAGCTATACGTCCTCGTGCGCTTCCAATCTCGTCGATTGGCGTTGAAACCAACGACACCCGAGATGTCGATGCTTTCTGTCAGCTGTGTATTGTAGAGGAAGTTAAACTGCTGATCGAGTTGGCGCACGTTGCGCAACGAAGTGTTGTAGTGACCATCGGGATCCTGCGAACCACCGCGATTGGTCTTGTACTCATTAAACTGATTGTACTGGTCGACACCGAGCTGATAGCGGAAAGTCAACCAGTCGAACAAATCGTATTCGACCTTGACACTGGTGATATAGCGATTGGTCGTCTCCTCTTCCCAGGAGTTGTTGAGCGTCCAGAGCGGATTCTGAATCGCCGAACCCCTACGATAGTAGACCATGGATCCATCTTTGGGACTCTGATAGGGAAGATGGAGCAAGTCGATGCTCCTCGGTGTGTACAACACATCGCTAAAGAGGGAAACATCCCCATCTTCAGGACCCGATCCGTATGCGAGCGCTGCCGGAGGATTGCGCTTGTTGTAGTTGATGTACTGGAGCGATCCGCTGATGCGGAATCCGTTGTCCAGCTCCGTCGAAGCACCAACGGCAAAATTGTGCTTCTTCAGATAGTTACTGCTTCCTCCCTTGGCCACTTTCATGTAGTCGAAGCTGAAGGGATCTGTAAAGAGATCCTTATGTGCTTGATCCAATAACTTCTCGTCGTGCAATGGAAGGGTAAAGCCGTTGTCGCTCGTATAGGTATAGTTGAGCGAGAAGCTTCCCTTGCCGAGACTTTTTGACACAAAGACATTGGTGGAAGAAAACGGTGCAGGACGGAAGAAATTCTCCACACTGGGATACGCTCTATAGTCATAACGAACTCCCTTAAACATGGGGAAGTCGTCGTGGTATTTTTCTTGATCATAGGGATGCTCGATCTGACCGTTTTCGTCAATACCATTCGACCCTCGGACATCAAAGGCCGGCCCCCAGTTGGAGAAAAACCAGCCGAAATACCCCGAAAATCCATTTCCATATGTGTTTTGATATTCCGGCAGGTTAGCCACTTCTGCGCGACCGATGGTCTGGGTGAAGCTCACCTCCATCCCTTTCTCGGTACTGACGCCTTCGCCCGTCTTTGTGGTGATGAGAATGACGCCGTTGCGCCCCAATTCACCGTACAAGGTGGTAGCAGCCAAACCCTTGAGGACGGAAATGTCTTTAATGTTGTTGGGGTCGATGTCCAAAAAGCGCGACGACGCCGTACCTGCACCAGTTCGGAAATTCTTATCCGTGTTGGTCTCGGCGTTGACAGGTATACCGTCGACTACAAACAAGGGCTGGTTGTTGCCCGTGATGGACGAAAATCCGCGGATGATGATGCTCGTACCACTACCGGCAAGGCCCGAGGTCGGAATGACATTGACACCGGTGACCTTACCCGTCATGATTCGAGCGATGTCCGTCTCGGGACGTTCCGCCAAGGCATCGCCCTCTAATGTAGAAACGCCGTAACCAAGGGCTTTTTTCTCACGCTTAATACCCAAGCCCGTTACGACGACTTCCTTCAAGGCCACCCCTTCCGACAATACCACATCGTAATGCGTCGCATCCGTCAAGGGTACCTCCTTGGTTTCATAACCCGTGTAGCTGACTACCAGAGTCTGTGCATCTTCGGGCACTTCAAGGCTAAAATCGCCGTTAATGTCGGTCACCGTACCTACGGTCGTCCCCTTTACAAGTACCGTAGCACCGATCAACGGCTCACCTTTGTCGTCCTTTACCGTACCGGTAATCGCCTTCTGCGCAAGGCCTACGGTCCATGCACTGAGCACGAAAGCCAATGTAAAGATTAGCTGTTTCATAGATTTCACCATTTTATTTCTACCCATGTAATACACTCAAGATCTCTTCTCTCCACATGCAAATTTAGGATAAATATTCCAATCCAATACCCCTGCCCAAAAAAAATTTCTACCTCCTCGCACTTGATCCATTATATTAAAATTTTCCATAAATCGTATGAAACTGTACATTAATAGATTAAGTACAGCATCGGGAAAATCACACCCTTTAAAAGGTTACAGATTTTTTCAAATTAAATTGTTGTTTTTGTTAAACATCTGCGGTACATGCCAATCACATTGGCTATTCCGAAGTACAGCGCGTCACTGATAAGGGCATGGCCGATGCTCACTTCGAGCAAACCGTGCACGTGTTGGGCGTAATATGCCAGATTGTCTAAGTTGAGATCGTGACCGGCATTCAAGCCCAAACCCAACGCCGCAGCTCGCTCTGCTGCTGCAATGTGTGGCTCAATGGCTTTTTCACGATCGGTGGCGTACTGGCGCGCATAATCCCCCGTGTACAGTTCGATGCGATCCGTACCTGTATGGGCTGCTCCCTCCACTTGATGGACCTCGGCATTGCAAAAGAGGCTCACGCGTATTCCGCTGGCCTTCAGCCGTGCTACCACCTCGGTGAGAAAATCGCGGTTTGTCCACATATCCCAACCCGTATCAGAGGTCAGCACATCGGGAGGGTCGGGCACAAGGGTACACTGTTCGGGGCGGATTTTCTCGACCATGCGGAGAAATTTTTCCGAAGGATAGCCCTCGATGTTAAACTCCGTCCACACAACGTTTCGTAGAGGCTCCAGATCGCTATAGCGAATGTGGCGCTCATCGGGGCGAGGATGCACCGTGATGCCTTCCGCTCCAAATTCTTGACAATCTTTGGCAAATTGGATGAGATCCGGCACATTGCCCCCGCGTGCATTGCGCAGCAGTGCTACCTTGTTGATATTGACACTCAGGCGAATATGCCCTTGGGAAGTATCAGGCATGCATCTACTTCTTTGTGTGCGAAATTAGAAATTATCCCTATCTTTCGCTGCTGCGTAACTTCTTTTGTATCGATGACTGTCCAATTGCGTAAGCGCATTATCACCGCTATCGTAGCCGGTGGGTTGGCACTCTTTCTCATCCAATCCCCATGGGGGTTTACGATTTTATTGGCACTCTTATCTTTAGGGAGTCTGTATGAAATCGTAGGCCTGCTGCAAAGAGCTGCTCTTCCACGATGGATTCTTCTCATCATACCTTTTATACAATTGTGGATCGCGCTTCGGATCTACGTTCAGACCCACATCGAGTGGACATCGTCGATGAGCCTATACCTCGCTGCAACATTGAGCATATGGTATACCATCACAGGTCTTTACGCGCTGTGGCGCATGCCGTTTCGGCGGTGGTGGGAGTACTTTGGCACAACGGCTCTGTATCCGGTACCTTCCTTAGCCCTCGTCTATGTCTATTTCACTGCAGATCGCGCGATGGATTTGCGTTCCCTCATCGGAGTTTTGATCCTCATTTGGGCCTCCGACTCTGCACAGTATTTCATAGGGCGGCGTTGGGGCAGACATCGGCTTGCTCCCACCATTTCACCCGGCAAGACTATCGAAGGCTTTGTCGGTGCGTGGGTCGGCATACTCCTCGGTAGCGGTGTCACAGTGTGGTGGATTGCGCCGCAAACATCCTGGAACGAATGGTTGGGCATTGGCGTCATCGCCTGGCTCTGGGGAACACTGGGAGACCTGTTCGAATCGTCGCTTAAGCGCAGTGTCGGCGTCAAAGATTCGGGTACACTCTTGCCAGGGCACGGAGGTATCCTCGATCGACTGGACAGTCTTTTCTATTGCATGCCTCCCATTATCTGGTGGTGGCAAATCCACTGAGTGCATCAATTGAGTTATTTATCGCACCAAAGTCACCGTACCCACCTCAGTATGCAGGCGCCCTGTCGCATCGCTCCATTGTATATAATAAAGGTAGACGCCAGGCAAAACCTGTTGGCCGTCAAATCGACCATCCCAGCCCTTGTGCGATCCTCCGATACCGGTGGTAACATCCGATTCCGCATAAAGGCGCTCACCCCATCGGCTGTAGATTTCGAATCGATCGATGACCACCGGCTCGTTCGTTTCGATGCGGAAGACGTCGTTGATGCCATCGCCGTTGGGAGTAAAGGCATTGGGCACATACACGCCGGTCTCCACTGTCGAGACTTCCACGGGAAGCTCGAGATACCATACACATCCATTGTCATCGGTGATTTCCACGCGATAGACGGTAGATCGGACAGGGGTTAGTAGTACTACGCGACAATCCGTACAATGTAGCCCTTCCGTAGGCTGCCATTGAATCTCCAAAATCGGGGCATCGGTGATGATCTCCACCATAGCCGAATCGCCGCGGTGGAGTTTTACACGATCGGGCTGTAGCATAAAGCTATATTCGTAGAATTCCAAAGACACTTCCACGACCGAGTCGCAACCATTGACCGCAGCGTTGTCAAGCACTACGGTCCCCCTCCTTCGGTCAATACCAAATTCTTCTGGCCCTATTTGCACCACATCATCCGGACAAAGGGTGTCGCGATAGGTCGATTGAGCAAGAGGCAATACAGTCACTGCGACGTCCAACACGCTGTCGCACCCGTTTTTCGAACCACCAATGAGGGTGTCGCGACCGCGCTCCCTCCCTCGATAATACGGTTTGCCATTGATATAGATCGTATCGCCTTCACAAATCGCCTCTTCAATGCGCTCTACCTGTACTGTCGAAAAGCTCAGCTGCACGTAGAGAATGCTATCGCATCCTCCCCGACTGGCACCTGGCAAGACGAGCGTATCCGATGGATGCGTAATGTCAAAGTCCTGACCACCGATTTGTACGCGCTGATTGGCGCAATACGATCCCGTGATGAGCGTATCTGTATCGTAATACTCGAGCTCCACTTCTACAAGGCTATCGCAACCACTGGAGTTTTGAAGTACTTCAATGCCCCTGGCATGGCTAGCATCGTAACGCGTCGATCCGATGAGGAGAAATTCGCCCGGGCAGAGAATCGTGTCGATGCGCGTACGGCTTTTAGGCTTAAAATACAACCGAACCGATACGATACTATCACACCCCCAGCGGTTTGCTCGAGGGACTGCGACCGTACCCATCGGTCGGGTCTGGTCAAAGCGCATTCCACCCACCATTAGGCTGTCGCCTTCGCAAAGAGTATCGACCACTTGGGAATAGCTCAATGGATGGATGCGCACATGAATCCCCCCTGAGGGTTGTAAACAATATGCCTGATTATTGGCAACGGGTACCAGATCAACGGTCCGGTAGAGAGTATCGCCCGGATAAAACACTTGCCCTTGGGTACTATCGGCGAGGAAATACACCGGCTCATTCCAGTCGGGCAGCACGTAATAGCCGCATGAAACAATGGTATCGGTGGGAAAAAGGACCAAGGTATCGCGCACCTTAACCCTTATCACCACGGTGTCAGGAGGGCAACGGCCGCCCTCCCCAACGACATAGTAGAGCAGATGGTCGCCTACCCCCAACACGCCCCCCACGACCTTCGCCCCATCACCCACAGGCTGAATTTGGCTGCCCTGCACTCGATACAGCCGCCCACCAGAGGCAATGTGATATTCGGGAAAGCGCACATCCAGCGTGTCGGACACGCAAAGACTCGTATCCAGAGTAAAATCCGGGCCTGCATCCAATTGGTCGCTCACATGTATTTCTACCCGTGCCGTATCGGGCACACATGCCATCGTATCGTCGACGACGTACCACACTACATATACCCCTGTGTCCAATCCGTTGGTCGTCAAAGTATCCCCATTCAATCGAAGGCTATCCGATGCGCTGACCAATCTACCCATGGGATGTCTTTGGCGTATCTCGGCGAGCACCACGGTATCGCCCATGCATACTTGTAGGGATGTATCACGTCCCGCATCGACAGAATGCAAGACAGTCACTCGGAAAAAGCGCTCCATCGAACAGGAAGCATTACTCGCAAAAAGTACAAACCGCATGCTTTGACGAATGACCTCGCCCGGTGAAAAGGTACCAACAAGATGGGCCCCCATATATCCAATGTACTCGACCATAGTGCCCGAAGGCAATGCTGTATTCACCGATGGAAGCACAAAAGAATCACATACCACTGTATCCGCTATCGGTGGGATGTAAAAGGTGTCTTTTAAAAATCCCAAGTAGATCGGCACAATAAAAGAGTCACACCCTCGGATTCCTATCCTACCATATATCACCTTGTCCTTGTGATAATAGGTCGTGTCGAAGGCGTGGCTAAAGGTCGAGTCTTCCGACAATTCGAAGGTATAGAGCGAATCAAACCGATCCATCATCGAGTCATGTGCATAATTGTAATGTGTGGGCAGTGAAAAGAATACCTCCCGAAGAACTCCCACTTCAAAGAGAGCTCGCTTCAAGGTGTCATAACACCCCATATGGTGAAGCCCACTGATTTCTCTGTACATGATGGTTTGAAGTACCAGGCGCATATACCGATTACCACAGGTATCTCCGAAGATCTTGGCATAAACGATTGTATCGCTTACGGTGGCGGGAAATCGAAAGGGAACACTCCAATTGCTATCGCTGTAAAATTCGATGGTTCCACTCCAGGGCAAACGGCCGCGCAGAGATGCCTCCGTAATGTTCGCACGCTCATACCGATTTTTATCGGAATTGTGGGCATCGGGTACTATATCGGGGCAGAGAAGAAGAGTGTCTTGCAGTGTATCTCCAGCCACGGGCAAGACTTCCACGACGAGTTCTGCCCATTCGCTGTAGCAAAGACCATCGAAGCTACGCGTGTAGTAGATGCCCGATTCTATTGTTGTGGGCATCGGGATTTCCGATTGAGGATCCTTATCGGTATAAAATCGCAGATTTTGTGGGTTGCCCGCCGAAAACATGGTCGCGTAATCCCTCAAGTTGACCACTTTTGTGCCCGACCCCGGTGGGTCTTCGCAGAATTCCAGATAAGCGTCCCATACCGCAGGAAGGGTGCGTACTGTCACTTGCATGGTGCCAGGCCAGGTACATACTCCGTCGGTCACTTGATAATAGATGATTTCGCCATTGGAGACGGTGTAGGGGTTTTGCGTAATCTGGACTTGATATTGATCGTCCTGGAAGAATAAGACTTGCAGGGCTGGATTGTTGTAGGTGATCAACGAGGCGTAGGTCATCAAGTCGATCTGGCCAATGCCTGAGCCGTAGGTGTCTTCACAGATATCTACGAGCAGCTTATCCACGTAATTGGGGGCTTGGCGCACGACGAGTTGCACTTTGGCCGGAGGGGAGCTACAGGGGCCTTCCTCGACGACGGCATAGATGGTCGTAGTCCCCGTCGTATAGGGCGAACTTATGGGTATAGTGGCGTTGGGATCGGCATACCAGCGCACGGTACCCGATTGTCCCTGCAAGACATCGTCTTCAATTTCCGTCAAATCAAAGGTCGCCCTTCCCGTCCGATCGTCACATGCTTCGAGTACGGCTTCGTGGGCTTTCGGGCAGGCCACATAGACGGTAAAGCGCTCGGTATAGGGGTCGGCGCAGCAATTGCTCGCCATCCAATCTTCGACCACACCAACGATTTCATACTCCTTGCCGCACCAATCCGCAGGAACGGTCCACGTCAAATCGGCGACGGTGGAGTTGAGTTGAAAGGGGTCTGCCACACCGGTAAATTTGCAGTTGTCGTTGGCGATAGTGCCGTTGAGGTAGTGGTCGCCGTCACCGCTGAGGGTGGCGCAATCGTAAGTCTCCGAGCCCGACGAACCACAGCTAATTGTCCATGTTGTGGTGCGTGTGCCCGTGCTGGTGTGATTGGAAAAAGCGCCTTTGGTGCGCGTACAGGTGCTGGCAACGACGTACACGGGGCGACAGTCCGTACAGATACCGCTCATATCGTACACCGTCGATGCGCCCGCACTGGTAAAGACGACTAGAATACTCCCTGCGGGGACATATCCTCCCGGTCCTATTGCATACACTTCGGGGCATCCCGATACCAGTCCGGGATTTCCCGGTTGAAAGCCACACGGAAAACCATTGCCCAAGTCGTCATTGCCGGCACCACCATTGTTGTGCATGTCAAAATCGATGGCGAGCTGGTCGACCTGAAAACCTCCTCCAACGTCGAAGACCATAAATTCGTTTTGAGCCTCAGGACCGCAAGCATCGATCATAAAGCCGATGAGCTGTACCGGCGGTTGACAAGCCTGCGTCGGTGCTGTCTGAATCAACGCATCGCCTAAATGCGTGCCCTCTCCTTGATACGGATCAAAGCCCGGCTGCTCGTCGTAGTAATACCGAATGTGCTTGCCATTAGGTAAATTGAAGCCACTGGCCGAAAGCGTCAGTACATCGCCTACACAAAGGGTACAGCGCTGAATGCAGTCTGAAGGGGTGGCATAGCTGTCGGTAATCTCCGGACATTGTCCGGAGAGGGGCAAGCCGCTGCATGCGATCAGGCCAAACAGAACAGCGCTATACACCAGATGAGCACGCATCAATTGGTTCGGTCATTTACCTGTCAAAGGTAAAGCGATTTACCATTTTATACCAACAGATATCGCGCCTTAGCCCTTTGCATTTGCTATAAAATATTTCACCAGACAGATGCCGTACCGTACCTTTGTGGACATGAAAAGTGGGATAAACATGCGAAAGTTGAGTGATCAAGAAATCGAACGGCGCAAGTCACTGGAAGCGCTGAAAGAGATGGGTATTGACCCCTACCCCCCAGAAGGTTGGCAGCTCAGTCATACTTCCGAAGAAATCAAGGCCCAATTTCGTCAAGGCGCCGAACTCGGGGAAGTCTCCCTCGCAGGGCGCATCATGGCACGGCGCATCATGGGCAAGGCCTCCTTTGTGGTACTCCAAGACCACCGAGGAAAAATCCAGCTCTACGTCGCGCGCGACATTTTATGTCCCGGCGAGGATAAAACGCTCTATAACGAGGTGTTTAAAAAGTACCTCGATATCGGCGACATCATCGGAGTGCGCGGCGAAGTCTTTGCTACACGCACCGGCGAGACGACCGTACGCGTCAAAGAGCTAAAACTACTCGCCAAATCCCTGCGTCCCCTACCCATTGTCAAGGTCGATGCCGAGGGCAAAGTACACGATGCTTTTACCGATCCAGAATTGCGCTATCGACAGCGCTACGTCGACCTAATCGTCAATCCTCACGTGCGAGAGATCTTCATTCGAAGGGCTAAGATCATCGCCTCCATCCGAAAGTACTTCGACAGCCGCGGATGGCTCGAAGTCGAAACGCCAATCCTCCAACCCGTCTATGGAGGTGCATCGGCTCGTCCCTTCATCACCCATCACCACGCCCTCGACATCGATCTGTACCTGCGTATTTCTAACGAACTGTACCTCAAACGCCTCCTCGTCGGTGGCTACGAAGGCGTCTACGAAATCGGTAAAATGTTTCGCAATGAGGGCATGGATCGCACCCACAATCCTGAATTCACCCTTCTGGAAATGTATGTCGCCTACAGGGACTACCACTGGATGATGGAAATGGTAGAAGACCTCCTGGAATACGTCACGACACAGACCACCGGCAGTACAACAATTTCATACGGAGGACACACCATCGATTTTAAAGGACCTTACAAGCGCATGTCCATGAGCGAGGCCATTCGCCAATACAGCGGGTACGACATACGCTCTATGCGCACGGAAGAGCTCGATCAAGCCTGTCGTCAATTGGGCATAGCCCCCGAAAAGGGATGGACGCGTGGCAAGTACATCGACGAGCTCTTCGAAGCCACCGTCCAACCCCATCTCATCCAGCCAACTTACATCACGGATTATCCCATCGAGCTGACCCCGTTGGCGAAAAAACACCGCAGCGAAGAAGGTCTGGTAGAGCGCTTTGAGCTGTTTGTCGCAGGTAAAGAACTCGCCAACGCCTACACCGAGCTCAACGATCCCATCGACCAACGCCAGCGCTTAGAAGAGCAAGCCCGCCAACGGGCCGCCGGCGATGAGGAAGCCATGCAGCTCGACGAAGATTTCCTCCGAGCCCTCGAATACGGCATGCCTCCTACCGCTGGCCTCGGCCTCGGCATCGACCGTCTTACCATGCTCCTCACCGACCAACACGCCATCCAGGAAGTACTCCTCTTCCCCCAAATGAAGCCCGAAAGACCCCATCCGAAATCCGAAACAGAGCATGCAAACAACCAGTAATACAAGCGAAGGCATAGCAGACCCTGTACACGTACGGCAGGAGATTTGTATCTTTGGTGAAAGTATCAATCACTGAAGATCATGGGTACTTCGAAGCGAGGTAATTTTCAGCAGCTGATCCAATCGGACAAACCCGTATTGGTCGATTTTTCTGCCGAGTGGTGTGGTCCGTGTCGGGCGATGGCACCCGTACTCAAGCAGCTGGCACAACGCATCGGCGATCGGGCAAAAATTATCAAAATCGATATCGACCGCAATCCACACCTGGCACAGCAATACCAAATCATGGGAGTGCCTACCTTTATGCTCTTCAAAAAGGGACAGCTGCTCTGGAAAGCATCGGGCATGCAGTCGATCGACACCCTCGAACAAGCGATCCTACAGGCAAGTCAATCATAGACTTACGATTCACTTGCCACGTATCCGATACGTCCGACACCATGGCGGCGAAAGTCACCACAGGCTTCTAAGAGCTCCCCTCGCCTGCGCACCGCGTGCACCCCACCGAAATACATCGAAAAATCACTCCACTTCTGAATGCGATACCCTTTCCACGACTCCTTTGACTCCAGCCACGACAGCCCTGGCTCGACCTGGATGACGCCATCTTCTACGTGCATGCGCGGTTGGCGAATGGCCTCTTCTAAGCGCTCCCCATGACCGAGATGCTCGATGACCTGAGAAATCATATAGGGTATGCGACTTGCACCGCCACTGCCCAAGATCACTCGGCCCAACTCCCCTCCGCGCACAAGCGTGGGACACATCATCGACATCAGCCGTACATTGATCGGCCAAGTATGCGGACCATTGGGCACAAGAGACGGCTCGCCGAGCATGTTGTTCATGTGGATGTCTGTATCGGGTATGAAATAGCTACTGCCCTCCCCTATGCTAAAGGTAATGCCGATAGCGTTCCCCTCGCCGTCGATAACACTCAGATGAGAAGTGCCACGGGTGGCCACCGGTCCTTGAAAGACCTCCCTTGCATCGGGATTGATCTTTTCAAGGGCGTCAGAAATGCGCTCTGGTTGCTTGAGCAGGGCATCGCAAATCATGCCCGCCCGTACTTTTCGATCAAAGGCAATGATATGCGGCGAACGCGGGGGTATATTGGCCAAATAGATATTCATCAAGGCTCCCCCCAGACTGGGATAGCCCGTCGTAAACACCCGTACGTCGTTGTACGAAAAGCTCAACGGCCGACGTATGTTGACGCGGTAGTCTTCAAAATCCTCTCTCGTAAGAAATCCACCGCGTTGACCCATGTCGCGCGCCACACGGTCGGCAATCTCCCCCTTGTAAAACAAATCCTGTCCCTCACGGCCAAGGGCATCGAGAAAGTCAGCCATGCGATCGGGATGAAATCGATCGCCCTGTTGCTTAATTTGTCCATTTTGATAAAACAGCTCCCGCCCGCGCTCGCTCTGCTTGAAGATGTTGCGCAAGAGATGAAAGTCCACCGCCTGAAATTGATCGACCTCCACACCTCCTCTGGCAAGGTCAATAGCGGGCTGGATGAGCTCACGCATGGGAATACTACCGTACAGCCGATGCAGTGCATACATCCCGGCTATACTGCCCGGCGTCGCAACAGAGGCCAAACCCACGTAATACACCTCTACCGCATCGCCAAAATCCACCTCTATAGGAACGTATTCCACCGGACGGTCTAAATCTTTGTGCTTGGGCGTATGACAGAAAAAATCAACCATCTGCACCTCTCCCGTATCGACCATGCCCACCACGGCAAATCCACCGCCCCCCGCCGAGGCCATACACGGCTCCGTGATAAAAGCTGCCAAGTATGCCGCTATCGCAGCGTCAACAGCATTACCGCCCTCCTGCAAGACGATTTCTGCCACTTCCAGAGTCTTCTCATGTCCGCATGCTATGGCATATCCCCTTCGACTCATATCCCATTCCTTATGCCTTCTACTTTTGTTTAACAAAATTAACAAATCCGCATCGCACAGCTATAGATACAGAAAATTTTTTCCGATAAGGGTAAAATATCTTCTCTCATGCATTATTAGCACAAAAGTCTCTCCTTTTTATACTAACTGCACTGCCTATTTCGTCGAATGTATGAACTTCAGACTTTATCTGCATAGAAAATACCTGCAAATTATGTGGCATTGTATAAAATGGTGGGTGATCATCGCATGGTTTATGCCCCTCTTCGCGACAGCTCAAGTGCACGTCGAAACGCAGTTGACATCCGTCAAACTCTATCAACAGGGCGCCGAAATACACCGTAAGGCCACCATACACGTGCGCCCCGGTGTACAGACCATCCACCTGACCGATGTGAACCACCGCTTACTACCCCAATCCATCCGAATTCGCGGAATAGGTGAGTGGAATGTGCTGTCGGTGGAACTGCGTAAGCACAAACATCTCGAGCTCAAAGCACACCCAAAACTGCGCGACCTGTATACACAGCTCGACGACACGCGATTCAAACGGCGTGAAAAGGAGGCACAAGTCCAAACACTCAACGACCTCATCCACCTGCTGACGGGAAACGCTGCTACATTCACAAAGCACCAAGACACAAAAAAGACACAACAGCCCAGTGGTACCCCACTGTCCCTTCAGCTCGATCTCCAACCCTCCGAACTCGAAAACTTCCAAGAATCCTTGCACCGTCGGCTCAACGAGTATCGCGTACGCGTCCTCCAACTTCAATCCGAAATCAAACAACTCACTGAAAAAGAACGCATCCTCCTACAACAGATAAAACCGCTCGAGCAACAGGTGCGCAAGCGTGCGGAAGCCTACATCGAGCTCGTCATAGAGGCCAAAAAGACAGAAGAAGCACCACTCCAACTCTCCTACATTCTACCAGATGCGCGCTGGTACAGCCGTTACGATGTCCATGCTTCAACGGAGCAAGAGCAGCTCACCATCGGCCATTACGCCATCGTCGAACAGCAAAGCGGCCAAGACTGGAACGGCATTCCACTCACGGTGGCGATGGGCTCTCCTCTGGTATCGGTATCCGTGCCCCAACTCCAACCGTGGTACCTCAGCTTAGAACCTCCCGTTGTGATCTACCGCCAGCATCGTGCAGCAGAGGCACCTATAGCAGGTAAGCCCTACACAAGAGAAGACGTAGCTCCCAAACACCAGCCTTTGGCCGAACGCCAGGAGACAGCGCTCAACCTCCAATACCACATCGACCATATGGGAGTATCCATCCCCAGCGGACAAAAGCGCAAGATTTTACTCGAGTCCCATCACACCAAATCCCACTTCGTCTATGTAATGGTGCTCAAGTACAGCAACACCGCCTTTTTGGAGGCGCGCCTTGCCAATTGGCATACATACTTTCCCGTATCGGCCGAAGCGCAAATTATCGTCGATGACGCCGTAGGCTCTAAGACCTATATCGATGTACAAAATCCCGCAGACACCCTCCAACTGGCACTCGGAAGAGTCGAAGCCATCATCGGAAAGCGTCGACGCATCAGCGAGCATAAAAAGGTCAACAAACTCACCGGCAAGGCCACGCGCCAACGCCAGTGGCAGATAAGTATCAAAAACAGCTTAAACCGATCCGTCAAGGTTGAAATCCTCGAACCCGTGCCCATAAGCACCGACAAGTCCATCTCGGTCGACTATCAAATTCCCCACAACGGCATTGTAGATACCTCAGCCGGCGTGGTCAAATGGATCTTATCACTCCAGCCGCACCAAAGTGTTCAGTTTCAATATGGATACACCGTGCGCTATCCCGCCAAAAAGGTCCTGTGGGGATGGAATTGATAGCTCCACCGATTTGACCAGCCGACGGTAGTCAAAGACAGGAATAAGGGACACCCAACTACGGTGCATTCGGATCCGTACAAATATGTTTTTTCTGTACGCGATTAAACGCTCGTATGAAATGGTACGTGCTAAAGGGAGGGCTTAGGGCGTCGTTCGGATGTACCCGGAGCGGGACTTGAACCCGCATGCCCAAACTGGGCACAGGATTTTAAGTCCTGCGTGTATACCAATTCCACCATCCGGGCGTGGGAAAGAGCGAAAGACGGGACTCGAACCCGCGACCCCGACCTTGGCAAGGTCGTGCTCTACCAACTGAGCTACTTTCGCTTTTGCAATCGCAAAAGAGCTACTATCGCTTTTGCGATTGCAAAATTACGACTTTTCAAGGTGCATTGCAAGATAAATGCTCAAAAATTTTTCTTGCCTCTTCGGCAATGACAATAACGCACGAAGGGCAAAAATGTTTTCCTCCATTGGGGTATACTTTCGCCCTTCGAGGTACTAAGTTTGGTCCTTAAAATAGTAGGCCTCATCGACTGGGCGGAGTGGTCTTTTGAGCCATAGAGGGCGTCGTAGGCCGTTGGGACCCGGAGCTGGACGGGTCATCTTCAGCCACTCACGGTACACTTCCA
>JALWKB010000003.1 GCA_026996805.1 Saprospiraceae bacterium
ATCTATTGCGTTTGATGCCATCGCTATTTCATACCAAGGCCTATGGACGCTATTTATTACTGACGGTTTTACTGGCCATGAGCATATTGCCCATTCGCTTACTGACTGAGCATCTGTACACCAATACCCCCTTAAATGCGGAATTGCTCGCGCGCTCTTTTTATATGTGGATCTCCTATGTGGTATTCATCTGGCTGACGACTTTAGTAAAGGTCATCGCAGATTGGGCTCGCCTGATGCACGAAAAGACGATCTTAGAAAAACGGGCGATCAAGGCAGAGCTCGATGCTTTGCGCACCCAAATCCACCCGCATTTTTTACTCAATACCCTCAATACCATTTACAGTCTGGCTTTGAAAAAGTCCGACCACACGGCTGAAGCCGTATTGCAGCTGTCCGATATGATGCGCTATATGCTCTACGAATCTGCCACCTCACAAGTCCCCCTCGAAAAAGAAGTCGATTTTATCAAAAACTACATTGCCCTTCAGCAACTGCGCTTTTATCACAAAGGCAATGTACAATTTCATATCGATGGAGACATCGCACAGTATGACATTGCTCCCTTTATACTCTTCCCCCTGGTGGAAAATGCCTTCAAACACGGCCTATCTAAATCGCTGAAGGACGCGCAAATCCGTATCCGCTTGAGTGTCCAACGTGATGTGCTGAACTTTACTGTGACGAATTCCTTCGAATCCCACCACGCTCCCCGTACAAGTGGCGGTGTGGGATTGGCCAATTTGCGCAGTCGTCTCAACCTCATCTATCCCAATAGACATCAACTGGGTATTCAGTCAAAGGACGGCATATTTAATGTGCACTTACAACTACAGCTAAAACCCCAATACCATGATACGCTGTCTCATAGTCGATGACGAACCACATGCAATTGAAGTGTTGCGCAGCCACCTCCAACACTTCGACGATGTCCAAATCGTCGGCACCTGCCAAAGTGCTATTGAGGCCGAAGAAGCACTCAAAAATCATCGCGCTGATGTGGTATTTCTCGACATACAGATGCCACAGATCAGTGGATTGGCTTGGCTCGAAAATCTCACCGACCAACCCTTGATTGTCATTACCACAGCGTATCCACAATACGCTTTAGAGGGATACCGCTTCAATGTCATCGACTACCTGATAAAACCCATCGGGATGGAGCGATTGCTCACGACGATACGAAAGATACGCCAGTACTTCCAAGCGCTTTCGACACCTCCGGAAAAGGCAGAGTTCTTCTTCGTCAAGGTGGATAAGAAGCTCGTTCGAATCCCCTATGATCAACTGCTCTATGTGGAGGGACTCAAAGACTACGTGGTCTTGTATGTCGACGGCAAACGCATGGTGACATTGCAGACGATGAAGCACATGGAAGAAAAACTCCCCTACCCTTGCTTTCTACGCGTACACCGTTCCTACATTGTCAATACAAGCTGCATCGCGCAAGTGTCCAACGACGGTGTGTTGTTACAATCCAAAGGCGAATCGGTACTACTGCCCGTCAGCAAAAAATATCGCCCCGACCTGGAAAATTATCTACGTGATAACCTCCTTTAGTAGTGCACAACGCCATATACGCAATATGCGGACCATAGCTAACGACAATTATCCTCGATAGGAGATTGATTTTCTGTGCTGTATGAAATCGTTCGCCTCTAGGTTAGATGTACAAAATGCGCCTTAACTGGATGGTATTGAAAAATGTCAGACAAATGTTATATATTTGAGCGTCCAAAACGGCGAAACGGAATTCTAAAAACGTATAAAAATCATGCATATGAAAAAGATGCGTTCTGCATTCATGGTTATGCTGGGCCTACTGTGGTCGTATACCACGATTGCCCAACAGCAGGTCAGTGGTACAG
>JALWKB010000004.1 GCA_026996805.1 Saprospiraceae bacterium
ATACATGGCCGATATAGCTGCCGTCCACCGGGCTGTAAAGGGGCGTGCCCGGCCCGCGACCAAAGGTCCACTGACCTCTGATATAACTCTTAATCGCTTTGTCTGGCATAGTGTTGTGTTTTGTCCTATCGCGACATTAGAACTTACTACAGTGGCAGATGGAAGGCGGCTCAGGGGAAGCGCGGAAATTTCGAATAATCGGGTTTGCGCTTTTCGAGGAATGCGTTTCTTCCCTCTTGGGCCTCTTCCATCATGTAAAACATCAAAGTGGCGTCGCCGGCAAATTCCATCAAGCCGCGCTGGCCGTCGAGCTCGGCATTGAGCCCGCGCTTGATCATGCGTATCGCCATTGGGCTGAGCTCGAGAATGCGTCGGCACCAGGCCACGGTCTCCTCTTCGAGCTTTTCGAGGGGCACTACCTTGTTGACCATGCCCATGCGCTCGGCTTCTTCAGCGGAATACTGCCTACAGAGGAACCATATTTCACGGGCCTTCTTTTGTCCGACGTGACGCGCCAGATAGGTAGCACCGAGGCCGGCATCAAAACTACCCACTATGGGGCCCGACTGACCAAAGATGGCGTTGTCGCTCGCTATGGTGAGATCGCAGACCACGTGGAGCACATGCCCTCCGCCGATGGCGTAGCCATTGACCATGGCAATGACGGGTTTCGGGATGTTGCGTATCTGTCGATGTACGTCGAGGATGTTGAGCCTCGGCACTCCGTGTTCGTCGACATAACCTCCCTTGCCCTTGTAGTTTTGGTCGCCTCCCGAACAAAACGCCTTGTCTCCCGCACCAGTGAGGATGACCACACCAATATCCGAACGATCCCGACAGATGTTGAAGGCATCGATGAGCTCACTGACCGTCTTGGGTCGAAAGGCATTGCGCACCTCCGGACGATTGATGGTAATCTTCGCAATGCCCTCGGCGTATTCAAAGATGAGATCTTCGTATTCCACAATCGGTTGCCAGCGAATGTCTGCAGCCATAGGTCGATGTATTTTGTTTTGTAATTTCCATTATGAACGCCAAAAATACGTCAATTGGTCTTGCCTGATCAAATTGTATGCGCCTTTGACCTGCCCTTAGCGGAATTGTCTTAACTTTGGTGTGGAAGAACCTCAAGCCGATGCATATTGCCCTCTATGTGACCGATATACGCTCACTGTACGATGCGCGCTTTTATGCCGCATTGGGTGCTCAGTGGTTGGGTGTGCAGCTCGGCCGGTTTGCCGAACGCGCCGAAGAGCTCTCTGCCATCCAGTCGTGGATTTACGGCGTTGAGTGGGTGGCGGAGTGGGGCAATCAGCCAATAGCACGGTCCCAAGCGCACGAGCTGGGTATACAGCTGCACAGTGTAGATTATCCCCATCCCAACTGGAAGGAAGCCGATTTCGTCAGTATCGACATCCATCATTGGGATGAAATTGCCGAGGGCCAGAGAAACCGCCCAATCCACTGGATTCTCACCAATCCCCACACGTGGGAACGCATCCATCTCGTCCAGCTGCGCAAAGCCACCGGTTGGCATTACCTGCTCCTCAGCTTGCCCGACCAGGTCGATCTCGCCGTCCAAATCATCCGAAGCGTCCAACCACATGGCGTCGTATTTAAGGGCTTTGAAGAAAGCGAAGAAGGCATCCAGTACATGCAAAACGTCGAGCGCATTTTGGAGGAAATTTAACCGCCCATAGCCCTCAACAAAATGCATTCTTAACGGTTTTAAATACATGTTGGTTTTATCTAATGTAAAAATGTGTCGTATGAAAAGGTGGATACTCAGTGTGTTGCTCATCACAGGACTCGTCCAAATGGCCGGAGGACAAATACCGGCCAATGTGCGCTTTGGTTTTGGTATGGCACCGACCTTTACCTGGCTATCGCCCAATATCAATGCAGCATCGACTGCAGGTACCAATGTCGGCGTGCAGGTGAAGACCATCGTCGAATACTACATGGGGTACAACTACGTGCTCTTCAGCGGCTTTGGCATGGCCTTCCGGCAAGGTGGGGCCCTGGAGTATCGCGATGGGGGCAACATCTTACAGGGAGTGTTGAGCGATAGCGCGTATTACCAGCTGCCGGCCAACTCAAAAGTCAACTACCGCATACGATACATCGAGATACCCCTTGGCTTTCGCATGCGCACCGTAGAGTTCGGACATTTGCGCTATACCTTCCAATTACCCGTATTTACGCTCGGATTTAAGGTCGGTGCCCGCGGCGATATAGAAGCGCCGGGCCTACCCGTGAGCAAGGGCGAAAACCTCGGAAAGAGTACCAAGTTCTTCCAGTTTGCCTATGGATTTGGTGCGGGCATCGAATACAGCCTCACACAAGATATGTCACTGCTGCTCAATGTGCGCTATCACCAAGGCGTACCCGATGTCACCCGCGAAGCCATCGACGATATCAAGGCAAGCATGAACCGCATCGAAATCCTCGCCGCAATACTGTTTTAATCGATTGACCATTGGCCCACCATTTCATACGAAAGATGCCGACGATGCAGCCGACCAATGGATAATAAGAGTACGCGTTGGGTAAAGGTTTGGGAGACGCCTCTGGAGTGGGAGGCACACGTGCTGGCTGCTCGTCTCCGCAAGGAGGGCATTCCCTGCCAGGTCGTCGACAAGAAGGATTCGGTCTACGTCATGATCGGCCATGTCGAGCTATACGTGCTCTCGTCGGTGCACTTGGAAGCGCGCAAGCTGTTGCGTTCCTGGAGGACAGCAGAGCAATGACGGCTTTACAGGCCCACTTTGTTCATCCGATAGACGTATACCATCAAGACGATGAAGAGTATGGTATAGACTACCAACCAAGTGAAGAACACTCCTTTTTTGCCCATGTCGGCACCTTTGGTCTTCATATTGCCACGCGATTTAGCTACACAGGATGCAAAGTAACGGCAAATTTTTTAGATCTCACGATTTCAAATGTGCATGATAGAGCCCAAACATGCGTGCGATGATCTGATCGCGTACGCGTCGAAAGATTTGGATGCGCTCATTTTCGGTGCCCGTGGCGCGCGCGGGATCTTCAAAGGGAATGTGCAGTCGATGGCGCACCGCGCCACCAAAGTGGGGACATCGCTCTTCGGCTTCCCCACAGACGGTGATGACGTAATCGAAGGGCAGATGTAAAAAGCGCTCGACGGATTTGGGATAGTGGCCCCGCATCGATAGGCCGATCTCCTCCATCACAGCCACAGCTAAGGGATGGACCGATTGTGCGGGATCCGTACCTGCCGAATGTACTTCCAACACACCATTTCCAAGAGCGCTTAAGACTGCCTCGGCCATTTGGCTGCGGCAGCTGTTTGCCGTACAGAGCACTATGATGCGCTTCATTGCTCTACCTCTTCGCCTTCGACATCGCCCTTATGGCGGAGCCAGATGGTGCGGCATTTGCCGTGGTCGCATTGCATCTTTTTATAGAGCACGCCAAAGGGATTGTACAACAGCAGTAGTCCGTGTTCGTTATCGCCGTCTTTGTAAATCCCCTCGGCTTTTATTTTGCCGTTGTCGTAGTACTCGACAAATGGTCCGTTTTCTTCGTTGTCCACAAAAGTGACGACCTCCTTGAGTTTGCCCGAGGGATAATAGGTCTTCCATTTTCCCTCCATTTTACCGCGTACGTACTGGCCTTCTTGATGGACTACGTCCGTACCCTGAAAATAGCTGATAAATTTGCCGTGGGGCGTATCGTTGACATAGTGCATGACCGAATACAGCTTCCCCTTGTAGTAGAGGCGCTTTTCGCCGTTGAGTCGGCCGTCGACATAATGCGATTCTTCTAAAAGCGTGCCGTCTTTTTCGCGTCGTATCAAGGGTCCGTGTTTGATATCAGTGCCCTTCTTGACGTAGTATTCCACCGTGATCATGCCGTCGTCGGTCGTTTCGACGCGCTTTTCCACTCCATCTCCACAAGACCAAAGGCCGACAAATGCGCTTATGAGTAGGCTTATGGCACACGTTCGCATGGCTATCGTCGTGCTTTTATCCCAGCTGCAATGTTAAACGATTGGGTATTGGTCTTCATTTTGTATGGCATGTATGAAATGGTGGGACGGCGAGGGGAGTGGGAGAGGGTGACGGGATAGGAAGATCGCCAACGGTTTTATACATCGAAAAAGAAATCGATTGATGAAAGACTGCTATTCGACGAGTGAAATCTTGAGGAAGTTGGTCCTTCCCTTTTTGTGGAGCGGCATGGTGCCCGTATTGATGACGTAATCGCCAGGGCGGATATGGCCGTGCGTTTTCAAGATGTCCAGTGTATCGGCAATGCTGCTGTCGGTCGATTCCATTTTGTCGTAGTAGTAGCAGCTGACACCCCATACGAGGTTGAGGGTATCGAGTATATAGCGGTTGGCAGAAAAGATGAATACGGGCGTCTTGGGTCGAAACGATGAAATCTTAAAGGCGGTGTAGCCCGACACTGTCATGCCGACGATGGCGGTGGCATCGACGGTTTCAGCGGTTTTGACGGCGTTGAGGCAGATGACATCGGAGGCGAAGGTATCGGTGAGCGGTAGAGTGTCGGGCTTGTACTTCTGCCAATCGATGAGTTTTTCGGATTCCATGATGATTTTGGTCACCATGTCGACGACTTTGACGGGATGGCGGCCGATGGAGGTTTCGCCACTCAGCATGAGGGCGTCGGCACCGTCCATGACGGCATTGGCCACATCGGTGATTTCGGCGCGCGTAGGGCTGGGATTGGTGATCATGCTTTCCATGAGCTGCGTGGCGACGATCACGGGGCGTGAGGCGCGAATGCTCTTCTGAATGATGTGCTTCTGTAGGGCAGGGAGGCGCTCCATCGGCATCTCAATGGCTAAATCGCCGCGGGCAATCATCACCGCATCGCTCACTTGGATGATGGCATCGATATTTTCTACCGCTTCGGGCTTTTCAATCTTGGCAATGATTTTGGCGAAGTGACCGCGTTGGTCGATGATGTGTCGTAGTTGTACGATGTCTTCGGGCTTGCGCACAAACGAAAGGGCGATCCAGTGTACGGTCTGCTGGAGGATAAAATCCAAATCGCGCAAGTCCTTCTCAGTCAGGCAGGGCAGGGATATGTCGGTATGGGGTAGGTTGACCCCTTTGTGGGAGCCCAGGGTGCCACCAAAGAGCGTCTTTAGGCGCACTTCATCGCGCTGATTGGTCTCGACGACCTCGAAGATGAGCTTGCCATCGTCGACCAGTATTCGTTCGCCGGGACGTACGTCCGCCGCAAACGAGGGATAGTCGATGGTGACCTTGTCGCGCGATCGATGGCCCGGCTTTGTGGTGAAAATGATCTCTTCTCCCGTATGCACTTCAATACCTTCGGGTGGAAGCTCTCCAATGCGCAGTTTGGGGCCCTGCAGATCAGCGATGATGCCCACGTGGGTATGCAACTTTCGGTTGGCCTGTTGAATGTACTGGATGATGCGCTCAAAACTCTCATAGCTGCCGTGCGAAAAGTTCAACCGAAAACAGTCTACACCCGCGCGGATGAGCTCCTCGATGGCCTCGTAGCTCTCCGAGGCAGGGCCGACGGTGGCGACGATCTTTGTCCGCTCAAATTGAATCTTCTTCATGGACTCTGGCTTCGCTTTTGTCCTTTATGTCAGCATATGCACGCATGCAATGGCTTTAGGATAGCACCACTGCAAAGGTGGCAAATATCCCTCAAATGACCTAATCCGCCTGCCGAGAGGGACAAAATAAGATCCTCATTTGGGCGTTCCGTTGGGAAGGTTGTAAATTTGCATCCTCAATTTGTCACAAAAATTTTTTGCAGTATGTCTGAAATCGCCACCAAGGTCAAAGAGATCATCGTAGACAAGCTCGGTGTCGACATGAGCGAAGTCAATGAAGAGGCGCATTTCGTCAACGATCTCGGCGCAGATTCGCTCGACACGGTCGAATTGATCATGGAGTTTGAAAAGGAATTTGACATCTCCATACCCGACGAAGATGCCGAAAAGATCCAGACGGTAGGAGATGCCATCAATTACGTCGAAGAAAAAGCAGCCGGGGCCTAAAAAGGCTATCCATTGCTGAGTCCGTGCGGGTGATGAATAATCCCCCGTACGCGTATGCCCGACCGTCTCGGACTGAGCTCGGACGCTTGACCCTCAAAGTGCACTTCGATGAGGAGAGTAGTAGTGACAGGTATAGGTGCTCTAACACCCATTGGCAACGACGCCGATGCGTTTTTGCACGGGCTTAAAAACGGAGTAAGTGGGGCCTCTACCGTGACCAAATTTGATGTGTCCGAGCTCAAGACGAAGTTTGCCTGTCAGATTAAGGACTTCGATCCTCTGGAGTATTTCGACCGCAAGGAGGTCAAGCGCATGGATCCCTTTGCGGTATATGCCCTCAAAGTTGCTGAAGAAGCCATCCAGCGCGCACAGCTCGATCCCTCAAGTGTCGATAGTGATCGTGTGGGCGTCATCTTTGCTAGTGGCATAGGGGGATTTTACACCTTTGAAATGGAAGTGCGCCAGCGCGAGCGCATCGGCAAGCCGCGCTATAGTCCGTTTCTCATCCCGAAGATCATCTCCGACATAGCAGCAGGGCATATCTCCATCAAGTACGGCTTTCGGGGGGTCAATTACTGCACAGTGTCGGCGTGTGCCTCCTCACTCCATGCATTGATCAATGCGATGGATTACATACGCATGGGTCGCGCCGATGTCATCATCGCAGGAGGTGCCGAAGCCAGTGTGACGGAGTTGGCCCTTGGGGGCTTTGGTGCCATGAAGGCGCTCTCCACACGCAACGACGACCCGGCCACGGCATCGCGACCCTTCGACAAGGATCGCGATGGCTTCGTACTCGGCGAAGGCGCCGGCGCCCTCGTCCTCGAAAGCCTGGACCACGCCCTCCAGCGCGGTGCTCCCATACTTGCCGAACTCGTCGGCGGCGGCATGACGGCCGATGCCTATCACATCACCGCACCGCATCCCGAAGGCCTCGGCGCTCGCCTCGTCATGGAACAAGCACTCCGCGATGCCCAGCTCCAACCCTCCGACGTCGACTACATCAATGTGCACGGCACCTCCACACCACTCGGCGATGTAGCAGAAGTCAAAGCCATCGAAGAGGTCTTCGGCGAATACGCCCCAAAGCTCAACATCTCGTCGACCAAGTCCATGACTGGCCACCTGCTCGGCGCAGCAGGCGCCGTCGAGACCATTGCCTGTATCCTCGCCATCCAACACCAATTCGTACCGCCAACCATCAACCACTTCGAACTCGATCCACAACTCAATCCCAATCTCAATTATACCTTTAACACCGCACAAAAACGAGAAGTGCAAGTGGCACTCAACAATGCCTTCGGTTTTGGAGGGCACAACGCTAGCATCGTCGTAAAAAAATACACGTGAGGTGAAGGACCTGGTGAAATGGTGGAAATACTATTTTACCTCATCACGACCATTTATGCGCTCCATACGCCGCATCACAGGCCTGGTGCCGCGTGACCTCGTGCTCTATAAAATCGCCTTCAACCACCGCTCCAACGCCAATCTCTCCCATCCCAAATACCAGAGCAACGAACGCCTCGAATACCTCGGCGATGCCGTCCTCAGTATGATCGTCGGCGACTTTGTGTTCCGAAAATACCCCTACGCCTCCGAAGGCTTCCTCACTAAAATGCGCTCCAAAATCGTCCAACGCCGCTCACTCAACGAATTGGCCTACAACCTCAAACTCGACGACTTGCTCAGCATGTTCAACCCCACGCGCATCTCCAATACCATGATGGGCAATGCCCTCGAAGCGCTCGTCGGAGCCGTATACCTCGACTACGGCTTTGAAAAAACACGCCGATTCGTCATCCGAAAAATCCTGCTGCCCTACGTCGACTTCCGCCAACTCGAACAGTTTGACGACAACTACAAAAGCCAGCTCCTCGAATACTGCCAAAAGGAAAACGTACAAATACACTTCCAACTCCTCGAACGCTCTAAAGTGCACAAAAGAGATTGCTTTAAAGTGGCCGTACTCATCGAAGGAAAAAAAGTGGGTGAGGCTACCGAGTTTTCAAAAAAGAGCGCCGAACAACTGGCCTCGTATCACGCACTCGTCAAAATGGGGCTCCTCGAAGAAAACAACAACTACATTCGCAACAATAGCAACAGTTAAATAAGCCATTACATCCGAGTCGGATCATATTTTCACAAGGCGATACGTCTGCGAAGCGCCTTCGAGGCGGATGTGCAACAGATAGATGCCTGGAGCAGCATCTTCGAGCTGGAGCACCGCACTTTGTCCACTGAAACGCCCCTGCGCCCATCGCTTACCCGCAAGGTCGTATAACTCCCACCGATAGGGCACGCTCGTACGCGCGTAGAGATGGAGCTTTTCCCTCATCGGATTGGGATAAAGCAGTATCTCCCAACGGTCAGCGATTTTTTTTTGCGTGTTGTTAT
>JALWKB010000005.1 GCA_026996805.1 Saprospiraceae bacterium
TATAAAAATCCAACATAGATATGTACGGCATAAAGGTGGGCGATGTGACTACGGATGGCACGGATAATCAAGGCAATTGTCACATTTGCGATGCGCAGTTTGAAGGGCCTTCTTCAGAAATACGCAGGGAAAGGGCTGTTCCATGCGACCCCCGCATACGCGTACCCCAGTTGCTGCCCGGCGTATATGCGGATCTACGCATTCAACGCCTCTCGGAGGGTGAAGAAGTAATTATATCGATACCGACCCATGCAGTTGCTGCCTTAATTGCCCTTGAAATCGAGGAGCTTGACGAAGTGGAGTATGCATTTCTCGCAGAGGAATTTGGCACGATAGATTTTTATCGCCCCCCGGGGACGAATAAATTGAGGTTTTTATTCATGTCGAATCAGCTTGAAGAACCTATCACGGAGCGGGATTATATCGATATTGTGCGCTTGCGCTCTATGCAGTCAGGAGCGATCGAGCTGAGCTTTGAATCTGATCCTGCCTTTAATTACGTGGTGGATTACGAGATGAACAGCATAGCCCTGCGGATGAGCACATCGACTGGAGTTGCACTGGTGGGTTTGTCGCCCAAGCCGGCGACGGACTACATCACCTTGTACTTTAGTCAATGGCTGAAAGAGGGCCTGCTGGAAGTCCAGGTATACGATATCACGGGAAATCTGGTAATGGAAGAGGCATCGCAGGTGACGGAGCCGCTGATGACCAAGAGGATTGAGCTGAGCGCTGTGTCTTCTCCTGGGATGTACATCTGTCGGGTGAAGACCACTGAAGGAGTTTTTTCCAAGACTTTCTTTATCTTTAAGTAAACGAAATATCACAGACACCGCCTGATATGTGCCGACGCGTTATACCCATTTTGCTGGCGTGGGCATGGGGGGCGCTGTGGAGTCCCCATGTCCATGCACAGCATTTTATTGGTACAGTTAACCATGGTTCTAATTTCAATCCAGCGTTTTATTTCGTAATTGATGGTTCAGACGTTAGGTTTACGAGCAAGTTTCATAAAGTTGGCCACTGTTTTTCACACTTAGGATACTTCAATGGAGGGCTCGCGTTATCAAAGGATGGAATTTTATGGATAGTGGGATCTACTGTTGCCGGAGGGCGTCTGGGGTATTTTGAGATCAGAGACACGATAACGTTTTGTGGGATCACTCCACGCCCGCCTCCACTTAACAAGACATTAATCACTCCGTGGAAATTTAGAGGCGAATTTTGGAAGAGCATGGTGGCCGACGACTGCGGGTATTTGTGGATGTGCAGCGCCAACTATTTGTTGCAGCTCGACCCAAGGGACTTCACCTTTGTGCACGACGCGCCCACGGCGCCGTACCATTTCATCAACCTCACCTATCGGGATCACCAGCTGTATGGCATTCACGAAAACGCCGTGTACCGCATCGACACGGAGGATCCATCGCGGAGCGAGTTGGTGTTTCGGCTGGCCCCTGTCGGTCAGCGGCCGTACGCCCACGAAGATTCCGTGGCCTTTGCTTCGGCGCGTACCTCGTGCGACAGCTGGGTGACGTATGTGTTTTCGCGGCAGAAGCGCCACCCGACCATACCGCGCGGCATCAGCCGCTTGGAATGGCCGTCGGGACGGCTGACGCTCATCAGCACGACCGACACGTCCTACTTTTGGGGCGTGACTGCGGTGCACAACGACACGTTCAACTGCCCGCCTCGGCTGGCTCTGGACAGCGACAACAGCACGGGAGTGGGTCCGTACAACTATCGGTGGTCGGGTCCGTGTCCGGAGTCTTCGATTCCCATTGTGGATGAGGACGTGGATTTGCAGTTTGTGGGCTTGGTGGCAGAGGTGTTAGAGATAGAGCTGACGGGAGTTCGGGAGGCGGGTTTGGAGTATTTGGATGGTGGAGGAGTTGGAGGGAGTATAGTGGTGGACGGCAGCGGCACGAGGGTGTTGAGGCTGAGTGCCGGTGCGGGGGCTACGGAGGCGGATTTTGAGGAGGCGCTGCGGGCCATACGGTACGTGTACGCTTCGGACTGTCCGTTGGCGGGTCGCCGTACGGTACGGATACGCCTGCGCACTTGCGCGGGCGACACGTTGGAGCGCTACGGGTGGATTGACATACCCGAGGTGGGCTGTGCGGGTAGAGACACGGTCGTAGACGTCTGTGACGATGTGCTGCCCATAGAGCTTGAGGGGCTGCTGGGAGCGCGAGCGACATCTGGTGGTAGATGGGTGCTGGACGATCGGGAGGTGTCGAACACGGCCGAGGAGAGCGGTGTGTACTACTACGTGGTCGATCGCAAGGGCTGTTCGGCCGATACGGCGGTCGTAGAGCTTATGGTGACTCCGATGCCGGTGTTTGACTTCGGTCCCGATACGATGATCTGCACGGCCGAGGGACGGTACGTGTTGCGTGCGCCGGTGGTAGCGGAGGAGTATCGGTGGTCGACGGGCTCTCGGGATACGGCGATAGAGGTGCGCAGTAGTGGTCAGTATGCGCTGACGCTGACCAACGGCGGGCGGTGCAGTTGGGCGGATACGGTGAGTATTGACTTGGGTCGGGATACGCTGATCGACCTTGGGGAGGTGGAGATCTGCTGGGGCGACAGCGCGTGGTTTCGGGATCGGTACGTGTACGCTGCGGGAGTGTACGTGGATAGCTTTGTGACGGTGTCGGGCTGCGATTCGGTGTATCGGCTGGAGGTGATGGAACGTCGGTTGGAGGGACTGGACTTGGGCAGGGATACGGTGATGTGCGACGGCCGGGAGCGCTATGTTTTGGATGCGGAGGTAGGGGGAGTGGTGTCGTATCGTTGGCAGGACGGCAGCAGAGGTCCGCGCTACGAGGTTCGTCAGAGTGGGCTGTACTGGGTAGAGGTGACCGACAGCACGGGCTGTCGGTATCGGGACAGCATCAGGGTGGTCATCGGGGAGGATGTAGAGGTGGACTTTGGAGTCTACTACCTGTGCCGCGGGGACACCTTAGAGCTCGGAGGCAGGCGTGTGACGACGGAGGGTCGGTATTCGGACACGTTGCGAAGAGCGGGAGGCTGCGATTCGATCGTGTGGTTGGAGCTGCGGTACTATTCGGAGGTGGAGGAAGCGATCGAGTGGGAGGGAAGAGGCTGTGCGGGGGATACGGTGTGGCTGGAAGTTGTGGAAGGCATCTCCGGGGTGCGTTGGAGCACGGGCGGAGAGGGCCGGCGGATAGGAGTGACGACGTCGGGGAGGTATTGGATAACGGGTCAGGACGAGCACGGCTGTCGGGTGAGCGACACGGTGGAAGTGGAGCTGTACGATCGGCCGGAGGTGTCGCTTGTACTGGGTGATGAGCGCTGCGAGGGCAGCGGGGATGGGTTGCTGCGGATTGTGCCGAAGAGAGGAGAGGAGTCCTTGCAGTACCTATTGAACGGAGAGGAGTTGGAAGAGATGGAGGTGGAGGGCCTGGAGGCGGGCCAATACACGTTGGTGGTGATAGACAGCAACGGCTGCAGTGCGGAATATTCCTTTGCGATAGGTAGGGGTGGCACGGTGGAAGTGGACTTGGGTGAGGATATAGCAGTGTGGAGGAGGGATACGACGGTGTGGATAACGGCGTCGTTGGAGGGTAGTCGAGGCGTGGGAGGAGTGCGTTGGACTGTGGGCGGAGAGGAGTTGGAGGGTTCGGACAGTTTGAGGATAGCGGTGAGCGGAGTAGAGGGCACGGTGGAGGTGTGCGTACAGGTGGAAGACACGTTGGGATGTGTTGGGGAGGATTGCTTGATGGTTCGGTTGGTAGAGCCTTCGGGAGGCCTGTACATACCCAACGCCTTCACACCGAATGGGGACGGCCTGAACGACGTGTGGACGGTCTACCCCGCAGGAGGTGTGGAGGTGTTGCGCGTGCGCGTGTACGACCGCTGGGGCGAGCTGGTGTACGAGAGTGGAGGGGGCGTGTTGGGCTGGGACGGCCGTTTTCGTGGGGAGGAGGCGCCTGCGGGGGTGTACGTCTATGTGGTAGAGTATCGCGACGGGGAGGGTCGCCTGCTGCGCCGTGCGGGCGACGTGACGCTGGTGCGGTGAAGGGGGGACCACAAAGAACACAAAGATGATGCAGAGTGCACAAAGTGCGCTCTCTGCGGTCTCTGTGGTTTACCAACCCACTTTTGCAAAAAGGAGGGAAGAATTTTGCCCTTTGTAGGCAGGGTTTGGAGGAGAACCACAGAGGGCACAGAGGACACGGAGGATACTTGTTTATGAGGTCTATAAAGGTGTGAATTGGTTGAATTAATAGGGATACTTAAAGAGTATTTATTTTTTAGAGAAATTGAATCGAAGCATTTGTGCATTGATGGCGACGATGACAGTACTTAAGCTCATCAATACTGCACCAACCGCTGGGCTTAATAAGAATCCCCAGCGATGTGCTAATCCTGCAGCTAAGGGAATCGCTATAGCGTTATATCCAGTAGCCCAGGCCAAATTTTGTATCATTCGTGTATGGGTTGCACGACCGAATCGAATGAGTTGTAAGATGTCTAATGGGTTTGAGTGAACCAGAATTATATCGGCGGTTTCAGCGGCAATATCGGTGCCGCTACCTACAGCTATACCAATATCGGCTTGAGCCAGGGCAGGGGCATCGTTGACACCATCTCCTGTCATAGCGACGAAGTAGCCCTTATGTTGAAGTGTACGTATAATTTCAACCTTTTGGTGAGGTAAAACTTCCGCATAATAACCATCAAGACCAAGGAAGCGGCTTACAGTACGTGCTACGCGTTCGTTGTCACCTGTAGCCATCCAAACTTGTATACCCATCTTTTGAAGGCTGCGCACTGCCCGTTCGGATTCTGGGCGCACCTTGTCGGCAAGGGCAATATATCCTGCTAATTGGTCATCAACGACCACAAACACAACAGTTTCGGCTTCACTCCTAAATACTTGTTTGGGTAGTGGCATATTGTGTTCTTGAAGCCATCTGGGACTAACCACAAATACTATACGACCTTGTATCCTTCCTTTGATACCTTTACCAGGGATGGCATGGAATTCTTCTACTGGTAGCAAGTCGATACCTTCATCTTGACTTTGTTGGACAATACCTGTTGCTATTGGATGTTCGGATCTTTGTTCGAGGGATGCAGCTAATTGAAGGATTTCGCGGTCAGTAAAGGATTTAGAAAGGGTGCCGTAGCGTGTGACTCCAAAGGTGCCGTAGGTGAGTGTACCGGTTTTGTCAAATACGATAGCTGTGATCTTATGTGCCTGTTCGAACGCTGTGCGATTGCGGATAAGCAGTCCGTGTTGGGCAGCAACGGCTGTTGAAATAGCCACAACAAGTGGCACCGCTAAGCCCAAGGCGTGGGGACAAGAAATGACCATAACGGTAACCATGCGTTCGAGTGCAAAGGCGAAATCATAACCCAGCCACAGCCAGCTCACTAAGGTGATCAATCCTGCAACAATGGCTATGATGGTGAGCCAACGGGCAGCTCGGTCAGCAATGCTCTGCATGCGCGAACGCGTTTGCTGGGCCTCTTTGACCAAGTGAATGACCTTATTTAAATAGGAGTCTTTGCCTAATCGTTCTGCACGTACTTTCAATGCACCATTTCCATTTACGGCTCCACCGGTCACAGTATCGCCTATTGTCTTTTTGACGGGTTTGGATTCTCCGGTGAGCATACTTTCATCAACGTAACTCGTGCCTTCAATCACTATTCCATCTACGGGAATTCGCTCTCCTGGTCGTACAAGTATCACATCACCAATTTGTAATTTATCAACGGGAAGATCTATAACCCGCTCTCCATCAATCTTGTGTGCCACAGAAGGCATCATCTGTACTAAAAGCTCAAGTGCTCGTGAAGCACCGAGGACCGATTTCATTTCAATCCAATGACCCAAAAGCATAATGTCTATGAGGGTAGCCAATTCCCAATAAAAGCTCTTACCTGGCAACCCGAATGTAGTAGCTGCTGAATAAAGGAAGGCAACTGAAATAGCCAAGGCAATAAGGGTCATCATCCCCGGTACTCGCCCTTTCAACTCCTTGACCATTCCTTTTAAAAACGGCCATCCACCGTATCCATATACCACGGCAGATAAAAAAAACAATACGTAACGATCACCAGGAAAGCTCCATTTATAGCCAAACCACTCCTGGATCATTGGTGATAACAACACAATGGGTATCGTCAATAGAACGGACACCCAAAATCTACGCTTAAATTCTGCAATCATTCTACGGTGATGATCGCTGTGGGAATGTGTATGCCTCTTATGAGTGTTTAGTGATTTTTGTTGACCATGAAGGGATAGCTCGCCTAAGTGGAGGTCGGAAGCTTCCTCCAATGTATAGTCTCCTACCTCGGAAAGTGCAGCATTGAGTTCCTCAAGAGAAAGTAAAGGCTCCATTATTATTAGCGCTTGCGGTGGATCCAGTGTTACCTCAACTTTTTGTACTCCTTCCAGACGTTGAAGAGCCTGGGTTATACGTACAACACATCCTTCACAATGCATACCTCGGATTCTGAAGACGCGCTGCATAACCATAACTTTAGTAGCATAAAGCTACTAAAAAATATACGGTGGTCGCGTCATGAGGCTGTGAACGGTCTTTGTGAGATAAAACCTTAGCTATGGGTTAAATATGAAGGATTGCAATGATCCCTTACTCTCTGTACTGCGTGACTACCCGGTCGTTGAGCGGTTGGACGGGTCGGTAGTTGTTGTTCAGGATGACTGCAAAGCGCTTTAACTGCTCTGCCGAGGCCTCTACTGGTGTTTTTAAGACATACCATCGGACGACTTCCGAGCACGGGGGCGTGGTCAGAGAGCCCTCGTAATGGTAGTAGGATCGATCCTCTGGAAAGAGTTCTTTCAGGTCGATGGTTTGAGAAGAGGTGTAAGTGCCTTTTTGCTCTGGGATGCTGTCGAGGTAGCGCGCGAAGAGCTGATCTTCAGCACCCTGGATGAAGAATATACCCAGTACGGCAAAGTCGTCGTCGGAGTGTTTGTGCACGAAGTGCACTTCTAAGGGGTAGTGCTTGCCATCGACGGTGTGCTCGCTCGGGGCATGGTAATGGAATTGAAGGAGTTTGTAGGTCTTACCGTTGAGCTCTACGGTGTGGTTGCCGTGGACGTTAAACTGTACGGTATGACCGTTGTTGACGATATCGACGGTTGTGGTGCCGTAGTTCCACTGCGGGGGTTGGAGGTTTTCGTCGTGTTGGACTTGTGCTGTGACGATGTCGATCGGGGATTGGCGTTTGCCGCCACAGGCAGCGAAATCCTCGCAGAGATGCTTCCAGTTGTCTGGTCCCTTTGGTCCTTGTTCATGCGTCCAATGGACAGTGCTACAATCCGTTTTGGCGGACACGGACTGTGTCGTCTCGGCATTTTCGGTTCTCGACTTTCTCGAGGAAGTTTCACCGATTTCACACGAACCGAAGAGGAGTGGTAGAAAGCTCACGACGGTCGTCGAAAAATTCCATTTTTGTTTCATAGTACTTAAAATTTTGAGTGAATGCTGAGTTGGATTTGCCCTTTGCTGTAGTTGTTTTTTGTCTGTTGCATATATCCCATCTGTACCCTTAATCTGGGGGTAAGCACATAGCCCAAGGCGCCGTAGAGTCGATTGGCGTCGAAGATTTCGACGGTGCGGCCATTGCCGATGTCTTTTTGGCCGTTGAGGAAGACTTCGTTGTACAGGGATAGATACCACGTGCCCTTTTGGATTTCTTTGTGGGAGAGGGGCAGCGTGAGGAAGAGGGCGTATCGATAGCGTGTGCGGAAGTCTTGAGACTGTACGAGGCGCTGCTCGTATCGGAATCGATGCCTCAGGTACAGGCGCTTGCTGATTTGTTGTGGTAGCGAGGCTTCTTGATAGATGCGGTGTTCGCGTGTCGTCTCGGTCGACGCTCCAAACGCTCCCGATACGATATGGGCATAACCGAGGGTCAGGCGAAGCTCGGTATTGGCAGGCGTATAGCTCAGGCCACTGCGCAGTAATAGTTGTTCGAGATCACCGAAGAGATTCCAGTTGCGGTACTGCACATCGCCTTGTAGCCCCCATGGGCTTTGTTGAAATTGTGTAGACCAGAAGTACATGTACCAAGCACCCGTTTGTCGGGGATCTACCTGTGCATGGAGCGGTATATGGCCGATGACGACAAGCAGTGACAACAATTTTATACGCATAACCTACGGCTTTATACGATTGAGAGCGGTTCATTTTCTCGGCGAGGGCGGTCGCGCTAATGAGGTGGAATATCCCTGCGCAGGCATAGATTCATCCCTATGCCGCACAGAGCCCTGCGCAGCCGTGGGAGAGTAGTCGTACTTCAAAGATTATGGGAAATCCACCAACGTGCGCCTCCTGCCCTCACCATTACTTTCCCCGATGGCTCTCATCGAGGATATTTCAACTATAAACGATGGTTTTTGGGGATTCGTACGGAGAGGAGCTGTTTAAGGGCTACTATTTCATACATTTCATGTAAAAAAATTTAGGTGCATTTCGGGAGTCTAATCTACTTCGTAAAAATGTATGAAAAACTTTTGTGATGATTGTGCGTTACTCAAACGTATCCATCATCTTCATAGGCGTCTACATTATTCGGGGCAACATAAAGATTGGGTAGAACAAAAAGACATGCATCACCGCACGGCAATATTGGTAGATGGTGCTTTTTTTCTCATGCGGTATCGGGCCATTAAGCGGTTGAAGACGCTTGATCCCGTTCGTACAGCTAACGACTTGTGGCGGATGTGCTTAGAGCATGTTACATCTCAGGGAGAAAACTATGAATTGTATCGCATCTTCTACTACGACTGTTATCCCTATAATCGAATCCAACAGAACCCCGTAACGGGTGAGATTATTGACTTTTCGAAAACGGAACAGTACGAATTTCGCATACAGTTTATCAATGAGATCAAGAAAAAGCGCAAAGTCGCCTTGCGGCTTGGAGTGCTGGAGGAGCGAGGTGGTTGGGTAATCCGCCCTGAGGCTACACGAGCTTTATTCAGCGGGGAAAAGAGTATCGAAGAACTCACAGAAGATGATGTACATTTCGAGTTACATCAAAAGCGCGTAGATATCAAAATAGGGCTTGATATCGCTTCCCTTTCGCTTAAAAGATTGGTGGATCAAATCATCTTAATATCAGGCGATAGTGACTTTGTCCCGGCTTCTAAATTTGCTCGGAGAGAAGGCATCGATTTTATCCTCGATCCCATGTGGTTTAGTGTCAACCCGCATTTAATCGAGCATGTGGATGGTTTGACTACTAAGATTGAAAAACCCTCGTGGTTTTATTAAAAACATCCTCAAGCCAGAATGTTGATCCTTCCATGGAGATAATGCCCTGTAGCCTATCCCTATAGTTCTTTGTCGATCCTTTCGGGTTGCCCTGAATTTCTGGTAGTGTCAGTGGTCGATTTTTGAGAAAATACAAGAAGACGCCAAGAGCACAATTTCATTGACCTTCCCAACCGAGCAGTAACTATTTCATACGCCCCTCGTAATAGAAGGGAAAGAATAATTTGTCGACATGCGAGTGTACATTGTAATGTTGTTATCTCTTGGTGTTCTGGCATCAGTTGCTGCGCAACAATGCACCTGTCTTACGGATTTGCAGTGGCTGATACAGACCTTTGAAGCCAACGATGCGGGCTTCGAATACGTGCTCCAGCGAAAGGGCGAGGAAGCCTACAGAAGACACAATGAGGCTTTTCTCCAACGGGCTGCCAATATTGAGGATAAGCATCAGTGCCTTCAGCTGCTCAACGCCTGGACAGAGTTTTTCCGCAAAGACCACCTCGAAGTCGTGCTCAACACCCTCCCCGCCGATGCCCAGTCCGACCCCAAAGAGTTCTTCAAGGATGCGCCCCGATATGTCATGACGGAGGAAGAGTTGCGCGCTCATTTGCGTCGCTTAGGTGATCATCCGGGCTTTGAGGGCATATGGACAACGGGTGGCTATACCATTGCCATCGTGCGCGATAGTACCGACGCCGGGCGCGAATACGTGGGCTTCATCCTGCGTGCGGCCAATCCCCTTTGGGACACCAATCAGGTCAAGCTTGAAATTTGGCGAGACACGACCGGCGCGTATGTCATGCGCTACTACATGGGAGACCACCGCCCGCGCATGCTCTCCGATGTCGAGCTGGTCGGCAACAATTACCTGTTGACCGATTTTGTCGCGTTCAAGCGCATCGAGCCTAAAATGCCAGGGGATCCCGAGCTCGATCGCTACTACGAAATTGCAAATGCCGAAAGGCCGTTTTTACGTACGATGGACGACAGCACCTTGCTGCTGCGCATTCCCTCCTTTCGATATGCACAGAAGCCCATCATCGACAGCGTGCTACAGGCCAACCACGCGTTGATCACCCATACGAAATACCTCATCATCGACCTGCGCAACAACGGCGGAGGCTCCGACGCCAGTTACGAAAACCTCCTGCCGTACCTCTACACCAATCCCATACGCGTCGTCGGTGTCGAATTCTACTCCACCGAGTTGAACAACCGCCGCATGGAGGAATTTATGCGCAATCCGCAGATGGACGAAAGACTGCGCCAATGGGCACGGGCAGCACTGGACAAATTCAACCGCCATCTCGGTGAGTATGTCAATCTGCGAGATCGTGTGGTCGACATCGTGCGTTACGATACGATCTATCCGTATCCGGCTCAGGTGGCTGTCCTCATTAACGGCAGGTGTGGCAGCACCACCGAGCAATTCCTCTTGGCAGCGCGACAGAGCAAGAAGACCAAGCTGTACGGCACCACGACGATGGGTGCCCTCGATATCTCCAATCTCTATCACGTCACCTCGCCCTGCGGCGATTATACCCTCTGGTACGGCTTGACGCGCAGCTATCGCTTGCCCGATTTTCCCATCGACGGCATCGGCATACAGCCGGATTTATTCGTTGATCGCAGTATAAAACCGTACGAGTGGATCCGCACCACCTTGGAAATCCTCCACTACCAGTAAAATAGGCACCGGTAAAGAGCTGTGGCCCATTCATCGCCTAGCGCTCTGTCGTGCGGGGAGGGGAAGACGGCTTGTCCCGCCCGGAGTACGTCGTCTCACTGGTGAGGATAGTCCATCGATGCGATTGGTATCGACGAGGGTTTGGGCCCGCATGTGTCGTACACGTGTGCATATTTTAAGTGGGGAAGACTGTTTTACCTATGTGCACTCTAAAAAATGCGCTTTATGAAAGACCACCGAGAAGCCATCCAGTCGGTCGTATTTACCACCGCGGTATTCGCTTTCCTCTTCTTCTTCTTGCACTGGTGGATCGGCAATCCCATTCGGGATTTTCTCTTTCAGTATTTCGCGCACCCTACCAAAGCCCGTGTCCTCAATGTCTTCCATTACGAGAGTGATGACCTTGAGCCGCGCTACTTCATAAGGTATTCCTACAAAGTCGATGGAAAGCGCTATGTGTCTGAAAAACGAGAGAGGGGTTATCTCATGGAGCCCTATGATGACTTTGCAGTAAAGCCAGAGACCGTTGATATAGAATACCTGTCGTTTTGGCCGTCGATGAGCCGATTGCGCATGAAGCGTCCGTATAGTGCGCTGGATTTTTACATCAAATTGGTGTTTCAAACACTCCTATACATCGGATTTTTTGCCTGGTACTGGCATCAGGTACGCGACGAAGTCCGATACATCATGCAGTATTTCAAAGCCACTAAAAACGCCTAAAGGATGCAGTGGAAGTACCAAATTATCTCTTTTTTTCTGGACCTCGTCCTCATCGGCCTACCTGTCACGCTTTTACACAGTATAGGGATGCTCATCTTAGAATTCATGGCGAACAAGGGTGAAGTATGGCTATGGTTATCCGTGTTCTTAGCTGGTAATTTGCTCCTCATGGGTTTCTTCCTGTCCTTTTTTCTGACGATGCGATTGGAGATGAGTGCAGCCGTCTTCATCTATTCATGTGCGGTGGTGTATGTGGTGTGGGTCGATCCTTCCCTGTCGCACTCGATTACAGCGTGGCTCGTGGGGAGTGTGAACGAACTCAATATATTGGTGATGGCGACGCTCGTTGCGATTATAAAGTGGTTTTTAGAAGTCATCTTCGTCAGCATGGGTGTTGAAATAGAGTACCCCGTCATCGACTGGCTGAAGCAGAAGTGGGAGGGATTTTCTCAGGGAGTATAGATCAACAGACGCTTCGCGGTGTAGCCACCTGAGAGGGGCATTGGCATTCAATGGATAAAATGATGCCCTCTCTTGAGCAATACGCAAGTCCATATATTTCGGTAGGTGTTCATTCCTTTCGCAGGCCGTTTGCGCCTACGGTATCCCAGAGAGTGTAACGTGCGCGATGGGATGAGGAAATGCCCCATACATCGATTATGCCGTCGGCGTGCGTTATAAAGATACGAGGAGTGCGAAGGCGAAAGTCATGTACCGCAGCTGGATGTCTTTGATGATTCTGACGTGGTGTTTGGGAGCGCTCGCCCTGTGGATGGACATGCGCTCAGCCCTGGAAGGGGAAACCGTCCGCCGTATCGACTGTCCGCCGCGGGAGGGATACCGGTATTGCGTCGGCGTCGAAGTCGACATCGCACAAGATGTGGAAGTGGTCTTCGACCTCGCCGTAGATATCGAAGGCTTAGAGCGCTTTTTTCCCGAATACCGCTTTGAGTCGGACTGCAAGCGCTTTGCCAGGGGCTGTCTCTACTCCGCCGCCGAAAAGGGCAAATCCCAGAAGGTGTGGTATGAAATCGTAGACTACGAGGACCTATCGCACTACGTCGGCGAACTGCGGTCGAAGGATAAGGTGTTGAAGCGATTCCGCTACGAGCACTATTTCATACAAAGGGGAAAGACCACCGTCTCGCGCGAGTACGTGTACTACTCCCTGCGCTATGGTCCCCTGAGTGTCTTGCTCCAGCCCTTGGCTAAGCGAGTCATCCTGAAGCGGCTGCGACGTGCTCACGCTGCACTAAAGGAAGTGGCCGAATCCCTTTAGAAGATGCACCTTAGCCGCCTTATCCTCCACGCTGAGGGGTCTGCCGCACACACTAAACGCATCCACAGACCACAATGAAGTGTGATCATTGATTTTATACATTGAACAAATATATATGTGTATGAAATTGTGTAACAAGTTTATGTGCATTATAGAAAATATTCAATTGTAAAAAACATAAAATCAGCAATATACATATGTGAAATGTTTCATATATAACTATATCTCACTGAAATGGGACCCTACGGACGAGTACGCGGTCGGGGGTTTTTAGCCGAATGTAATAGATGCCACTGGGCAATCCCTTGAGATCGAGCGCGTGTGTGCCGTATCTGCCTTGAGGAAGGGAGTGATGGTACACCCTATATCCCTGGGCGTGGAAGACGTCGATGGCGATGGTGGTGGGGCGGGGGAGGTTCCAGGAGCACAGTGCGCTACGCACAGAAGGTCGATAGCTGATGTGGAGTGCGTCGGTGGGGAGGGAGGCGGCGAGCACCACGGGGTGGGAGTACATGCGGTGTCCACCGTTAGTGGTAAGGCGTAGGCGATAATAGTAGATCTTGGCGGGTGGCGGCTCGTCGCGGTAGCTGTAGCGCTGCATATTGGTGCCGTCGCGTATCGGAACGTAGGTGGCCAGATCAAAGAAGTCGATGCCGTTGCGGCTCCGCTGGAGGGTGATGGAGCGGCAGCAGTGGGGGGTGGCGATCGACCAGAAGAGGTGGTTGGCAGAGCCATCGGTGTATCCGTTGAAGGTCGTCAGCGGTGCGTGAAGGGGCGTAGAGCGTTTGAAGAAGTAGGCGGCACCGGCGCGCTCCTGATAGCTGCCCCCACTGGCGGAATGGTCTTCCCAGGGGGCGCCGATGAGGGCATCGTCGGCAGACAGGGCGACGGCCTGACCGAAGGCATCCTCTACCTGTCGGTCAGAGGCAGCGAGCTTTTGCACTTCCGTCCAAGTGCCTGAGCCGTCGCTATCGAAGAGGTAGGCGGCGCCGGCATTGGATTGCGGATTGCCGCCGCTGGCATCGCGATCGTGGTGGTAGGCACCGATCAATGCCCGGGATCCGTCTATGGAGATGGCTATACCAAAGGCATCGCCAGCGGAGCGGTCGGAGGGCGTGAGCTTTTGCACTTCCGTCCAAGTGCCCGAGTTGTTGCGTTGGAAGAGGTAGGCGGCTCCCGCATCGGGCAGGGCATTGTTTCCGTTGGCGTCGCTGTCTTGTCGGTATGCGCCGATGAGGGCGTAATCGCCCGACAGGTCGACGCTGTAGCCGAAGTAATCAGCGGTGGATCGATCGGAGGGCGTGAGTTTTTGCACCTCTTGCCAGGTGCCCGAGGCGTCTCTTTCGTACACGTATGCTATGCCGGCTTCTCCTTGGGCATTGCTCCCGTTGGCGTCTTTGTCGGCATAGTGGGCACCAACGAGGGCTCGGTCGCCGGAGATGGCCACCGCGATGCCAAATTCGTCAAAGGCCGAGCGGTCGGAGGCGACGAGCTTTTGGACTTCCGTCCATTGCCCCGAGCCGTCGCGTTCGAAGAGGTAGGCTGCGCCGGACCAGCTGCGGCGGTTGCTGCCGCTGGCGTCGTGGCTTTCGCGGAAGGCTCCCACGATGGCCCGGGTGCCGGAGATGTCCACCGCTACGCCGAAATAGTCGCCGGCGGAGCGGTCGGAGGCGACGAGCTTTTGGACTTCCGTCCATTGCCCTGAGGCGTCGCGCTTGAAGAGGTAGGCGGCGCCGGCATTGGTGCGGCTGTTGGCTCCACTGGCATCGGTGTCGTCGAGGTAGGCCCCTACGATGGCGTAGTCGCCTGAGATGCCGACGGCATTGCCGAAGAGTGCACCCGACGAGCGGTCGGAGGCGACGAGCTTTTGGACCTGTTGCCATTGGCCCATGGCATTGCGCTCAAATACGTAAGCCGCTCCGGCATTGAGGAGCGAATCCATGCCCGTGGTGTCTTCATCTTCGTAGGGGGCGCCGATGATGGCGTAGTCGCCATCGATGGCTACAGCATAGCCGAAGCGATCGTCTGCTTCGCGGTCGGCAGCCGTCGCTTTGGTGATTTCGACCCAGCTCTGGGCTCGTAGCATTGAATGGGTGCACCATAGTAAGGGGAGCAGCCACATGAAGTGAACAGCAGTGCTCGACCGGAGGAGTTTTTGATTGGATTTTTGCACAGTTTGTGGAGTTTTGTGGTGAGGCTTATGGCAGCTCTTTGATGCGAAAGTCGGCTAAGCGCACGATTTCATCCCTTAAATTACCAGCGTCGTTGAGGCTGCGATAGATGCCCCATTTGGGACGTATGAAGTCGGCGTTGGTCTTCCAGGTGCGCAGGGAGTTGTTTTGGTAGCTGAAGAGGGTTGAGCCGTTGTCGATGCGTTGGATTTGTATTTCGTACGAGCCGGGTTCGCCGTAGGTAATGGTCTCGCTCACTTCGACCCATTTGCCGCGCAGGGAGTCGAGGGCAAGTTGGCTGAGGGTAACTTGGGTGGTCGTCTCGGCATAGCGCAGTTCCATCCTGTCGGGATTGCCTTTGCGGAGCGTCAAAGTAAAGAGGGGGATGTGGGCTTCGGGTCCTCCGACTGCCTTGAGCTGATGGATGTGCGTAAAGCTGTAGGAGGGCTGAAAGCAGGTGTCGAGCTTGAATTTCCAGGTGTACCTGACCGTTTCGCCCACGACGCCCAAGAGGCTGTCGGGCGACTTGTCGTACGTCTTGATCTCTGTGCGCTGGCGGTCGAATTTTCGGCAGCGGTCGGTGTCGTCAATCTTGTGGATATAAAATCGGAAGACATAGGCGTTGAGCTCGCTATCGAAGATCTCGTCGATATGGCGGCCGAAGTGGTGGTGGCTGCAGTCGGACACTTCGATGGGAGTATAACCAGGCGCCAACACCGAGGCGATTAATTCGTACGTGTCGCCTGGCCCGTCGGCGGTGAGGATAGCCTGCGCCTCGAGCATTCTACCGTAAAGCAATGCCAATGTTACCACTAAAGCAAAGAGCACTTGTGCTCTGGGTATTCCTTTCACATTCTGCATAAAGCAATCCATTGTCATTATCCGTAGACCGTCAAAGTTACGCGATATTCACCGTCCTTGTGTGAAGCTGCGCGCACTATTTTATTTTTTAAGCTGTATGAAATGGTGGTACTTCACACTTATGCAGGTGCTGGGCGTTTCGTCACTGCGATGAAAAAACCTCCCGTACAGCCTATGAAGAAGAACGTCGGCATCACGCTTCGGTCAAATAGAAAGGTACAATAATATGTCGTGAAATCTCGCTTTCCGGTGAAAAATGCGCATGAACTCGAAGGGCCGACACTCTCGGATGAAAAACTATTGCACTACTGTTTGATACAGGGCAGCTGTATTGGGTCAAAAAAGTCAAAAAAAGTCCACAGAAAATGCAACGTTTGCCTAATTTCAATAATTAAGTATTCGACAGAGTAATGCCTGCAGTATGGGGCAACGATGAGGGTATGAAAAGGAGGGTAAAGGATGGTGCACATTCGGCGGGGTGATGCGTAGGGGCTGAGGTTTTGGGAAAGTAGACGATCAAGACTTGTGACAATCATATCAAAGCGGAAGCTATGGCAATGTATACCATCAAAGGGCAAGTGCGCTGTTTCGTCATTGGGATGCTTCTCACCATGGGCCTGCATGCCATTGCGCAGTTTGGCAAGCATTTCAATGTGTGGTATTTCGGGGTGGGAGCGGGCATAGACTTCAATTACAGCCCGCCCCGGGTTTTAGGCGATGGGAAGACCAATCACTTTGAGGGTACGGCGGTTTGGTGCGATGCCAATGGAAAGCTCTTAGTGTATACCGACGGCATTACGGCGTGGAACGGCAATCACGAGATCATCGATGGAGCTACTGATCTCGGTGGGCACAATTCTACGTTCGAAGTCCTCATTGTGCCGCGTCCCGGTCATAGCGGGCTGGTCTACATCATCTCCGGTGCTGAGGAAGAGAAGTTTGGAGATAGATATCGCTACTATGCCCTCATCGATCTAAACTGGGGAGGTGGGCGCGGAAGATGTCTGTTTAAGAGGAAGGTATTGATCCCCGATCCCACCGAAACCCTCACCGCTGTGCCGCACTGTGATGGCAAAGCCTACTGGCTACTGCATACGGATAAAAAAGGATATTTGCATGTCCATGTGATCGATTCTTTAGGCCTTCAGCCTTTCACGAAGTATTATTTGGGGGATAAAAGCACGGGCTCACTGACGTATCACTTACCTACACAAAGACTCTACTATATTTCAACTGAAGCTGTACGCATCGGCACTTTTGATCCATCGAGTGGGGCCTATTCCCCATACTACACTTTGAAGTATCCCGACACTTTGAGACCTACTTCCATTGAAGTTTCACGCAATGGGAAGTATTTGTATTTCCTTTCTATTAATTATGGAAGTTCCATGACATATCTATTAAGATTCGATGTATCGATTGACACTTCAAGAATTCTATCCACGGTGAAAGAGGTGTACCGTTCTAGGATGGTAATTACAGATTTACAATTAGCACCGGATGGAAAGATCTACGCTGCGATTGTTCAAAAGGGCTTGGGCTGCATTCGTGATCCGGATCAGGAAGACAGTTCTTTTGATATTGACTGCGTGTCATACACAACTAAGGCATATCCAATGGCTGTTCTACCCAAGGCCTACTGGCTTACTCCACTGACCAAAGAGGTGCCCCGCTATTCCATTGGGGCGGATAGGGTACGCGGATGTGCGGATAGTTCAGGGAATGTCTTTGTGACGATTGACAAACTGCAAGAGGGTATTGGTTATGAAATTACCTGGTACCAGGATGGTCTGGTGCTTCCCTATCGTGGCGACAGCGTTACAGCCGCGAAACCGGGAGAGTACTGTGCGTGGATTCGCTTTTACGACAAGTGTACGGGCGATTACTTCCACAGCGATACGATTTGTATCACTGTCGAGGGGGAAGCGTACATCGAAGCGAGAGTTCAGGTATTTGAAAGCACGCCCTGTGATTCTATTATTGATTCGGTGCTCATCCGGGTGTGGGGTGGTGTCCCGCCATATCGAATTTCAATAAATAACGGGCTGCCTGTGCGCGACAGTGTCTTTCGCGGACTTCATCGCGACAGCACCTATCGATTTTTCATCCTCGATTCGCAAAACTGTACCTTTGGGATGGAGTTTACGCCGCCCCCGCCAGCTGAACTATCGATTGAACAAGTCTCCATTCGCCGAGACTACTGTGGGCTCGGCACGGGCGCAATTTCCGTCGTCCCCGATGGCAAGCCCCCATATCGCTATTCCCTCAACGGGATGCACGAACGCAGTAGCGGAACATTTGACAGCCTGCCGCCGGGAGCGTATCAGGTCGAGATACGCGATGCACAGGGATGCTCGGCGACGGTGCGCGTCAGAGTGGGAGCGTACCACTTGCGCGATTTTATACACTTTCAGACCACCTCAGATACCTGCAGAGCACAGAGCGGTGCCCTCTACCTGTCGGTAGAGTACGATTCGCTGAGAAGTCGTCCCCTCTTTTCCATCGACGGAAGCAATTTTCAGTACCAAACGTCTTTTGAAGGTCTCCCTGCGGGAGAGTATACCCTATACGTGCGCGATACGCTCGGCTGCATGTATGAAGAGCGCTTTACAATCCGCGCCACGGAGCCTCCCGTGATTCGGCATCTGGAATACAATCCTCCCGATTGCAATACGCCCACCGCGACCGTTCGCCTGCAGTTTGGGGGAGCCCAAGCTCCCTTTGTCGTCCTCGCCAATGATGCGCCGATGTTCCGATTCGACTCGTCAGCACAGGTAGAACTCTACCTACCGCCGGGTACCCACACCATCTCCATCCTCGATGGGTACCACTGCAGGGTGGACACGGTGCTCTCCATAGCCGAAGCCGATACGCTCCACTGCGGCATTTACCTGCCCAATGCGTTTCATCCCGATGGCGACGGCGTCAACGATGTCTTTAAAATCTATACCAGCAGCGACGTCCGAGGGACCGTGCGAAGTTTTCGGATTTACGATCGCTGGGGAGAGCTGGTGTACGAAACCCACGGTGAAGATATCCACAAAGTCGAGTGGGACGGACGCTACAGAGGCGTGCCCATGCCACCGGGCGTCTATGTCTATCAAATCCTGATAGATAGGGGCGACAGACAGCTCCACTTAGTCGGCAGTGTGACCCTGTTGCGGTGATGCGTGCAGCACTACACGGGCAAGCGCTGTCAATAGGGTGGAACATCCATGGTCGTCTTCGAATCCCGTGCCACAGTTGGAAAACACAGGTGGACCAACTGTTGAGCTGGCATGTCCTGGCCTCTTGGGCTCACCGGAAGGCATCGGATCCATGACGAGGCGGCCGTCGACGACTCCCCACGACAGTTGCCGTACACGGATCTTCGACGGTGCGTATTCGGCTTTTTACTGTATGAAATCGTGCAAGCGGTGTAGAGGCGAACATCTCGCGCCGAAGCTCGCAGGCCTTGGCTCTAATGTGCGTTAATCAACGATTTTATACATGAAAAATTTTTTACATGTATAAAAAGCAGGTGATCAGTGTTATGAACATTACTCAATTTAACAAACTGTATATTTCTGTAACACAGTTAAATACATATAATCATTTTATAAAATGTGAGAAAACGCCAACGCATTGCGCTGAGTCGGCGTGCAGCCATGCGAAGGGCAGTCGGGAAGGATAGCGGTGGGACTTCGGGGCAATGCTCGCCAGGACGGCCAATGGTTGGTATCATGGGGTGGGGGAATGTATGCAATGGGTGTTCGGATATTGGTGCAGACGTGCACCTTTGGAGTGCGTCCAGCGGTTTTATTTATGGATAAATGTGTTTGCTTATGCGGCAGACCTTACGTGATATACTCGAAGAGCTGAAGAATCGGTGCAAGTTGCATACCTTGCGCGACGCGGAGCTCAAGCAGAGCGTCCTCCTGAGGATCCTCTCTGCCTTGGGGTGGGACATCTTTAATCCCGACGTAGTGCGGCTCGGGTATCGCTTAGGGCGCAGCGTAGTGGATTACGCCCTGCTCGATGGGGATGGGGTAGTGGTATTGATCAACATCTATCGCCAGCGGGTAAAACTCCAAAGTCAGTTGGCGGATCTCGTGCGCCTTGGATCGCGGTCGGGGGCCAGGCGGGTGGTGTTGACCGATGGCATCTGCTGGTGGATCATCGCACCCGACGGTCGAAGGAGTTTGGTCGGCAAGACCACTTACACGATCAATCTCTACGACCAATCTCTTGAAGAGGTGCACAATCGATTTCGGGAATTGCTCTCCAGCGAACGCCTCCTCGGGGCTAAGGAGGAAGGGGAGCGACCTACCAGTGGTGTAGATGAGGCGCTGTTTGAAGCGTGGAGGGCCCTGCTCGACACACCAGACATGCGCTTAGTGGAGCTGCTGGCCGACACCGTGGAGCGGCAGCGCGGATATCGACCGGATTACGCCGATGTCCTCCGCTTTGTCGAGGGCCTGCCGGAAAAGGGTAAAATTCAGCGCAGTCTACCCCCACAGCAGGCATCCAGTTTTTCGCCCCCACCGAGTTATTTTAAGGGCAAGAAGATTGAGGCCTTTGTCTTCGACGGGCAGCGGTACGAAGTGCGTTTTTGGAAGGACTTCCTTTGCACGTTGGCGCGCGTGTTAAAAGAAAAACATCCCGATGCGTTTGAAAAAGTCCTGCTCTTAAGAGGGAAGAAGCGGCCGTACTTCAGCCGAAGGCCGAGCGATTTGAGAATACCCGAATTGATTGAAGGAACCGACATCTATGTCGAAACAAATCAAAGTGCGTCGTCCATTGTGCAGCTCTGTCGGGAGCTGGTTCGGCTCTTTGGGTATCGGGAGGAGGATCTGCAGATAGAGGTACAAGGGGAGGGATGAGGAAATGTATAAGGATTTTTTATAATGTGTATGAAATTGCTATCCAATAAAAAATCAGTTATATCCTTCGATGCTTGCTCATACGCGGTGCACTCGCATCAAACGCGCTGTATCCAATGGCATGATGACCCACCATTTCATACCCATCCAAATCATCCCATCCTTCCACGGGATACGTTGCCTTACGGATCCCGCGATCGGGAGCGGGCGGGAAGTGGGCCTGGAGGTTTGGTGAAATCTTTGTAACTTGCGCAAATGTTGGCGTATATTGCTCATTTTAAACCTATAATAGTTTAGGTTTTTTTGTTATAAGTGGATGTACAACACAGCATTGAGCGGATGGAGCCGTTTGTCTTTGTCGTATTGCACTATTTGAACTACGAGGACACGGTCGAGTGTGTCGACTCCCTTTTGAAGATCGACGATGCCCACACGCGGGTCGTGGTGGTCGACAACGGTTCGCCCAACGAGAGTGGTCGGAAGCTGGTGGCGCGCTATCGGGCTGAGGATAGGGTGGACTGCCTCCTATCGGAGGAAAATCTCGGCTTTGCGCGTGGCAACAACCTCGGCTATCGGTATGCCCGGGGCGAGTTGGGAGCCGGGTTTATTTGCCTACTCAACAACGACACGGTGATTGAGCAGGCGGATTTTGTGCGGCGCATTCGCGAAAAGTACGCTGCGGATCCGTTTGACATCCTCGGCCCCGATATAGTGACGCTCAAAGGGGAGCACCAGAATCCCGCACCGGTGACCCTGCAGGATCGCGAGGTGTTGCGCAAAAAGCTGCGGCTCTGGCGGGTGCAGCTGTTTTTGTCCTACTTTGCTGCGGATATGTTTTTAGAAAACGTGAAGAAGGCCATCTTTCCAAAGCCGCTCATCCCGCGGGCGCCGACGGTCCAGTGGGATTACAGTCGCGAGTATGAGGGGGTGAAATTGCACGGGTGTGCGCTGTGCTTTTCGCCGCGCTATGTGGAGCGGTACGAGGAGGCCTTGCATCCCGGCACCTTCATGTTTGCGGAGGAGGAGATCCTGTATCAGAAGGTGAAGCGGGAGGGCTTGCGGACGGTGTATTTTCCAGCAGTGCGGGTCATCCACAAGGAAGATCGGGCTACCGACGAGGTCTACAATACGAGCTTGAAGAAGCGTCGCTTTATCTATCGCAATTCCATTCGATCGGGGAAGATCCTTTTAAAATTGTTGGAAGATGAGTAAATACAAGTGCAGGATATGCGGCACGGCGGATAACGAGCCCTTTGTGGCGCGTGAGATGATGTTTGGCACGCGGGAGGAGTTTGAGTACTTTCAGTGTGGGGAGTGTCGCACCATTCAGATTGCGGAGATTCCGGAGGATCTCTCCAAGTACTACCCGCCCCATTACAACGCCTATGAAAAGCGCACGAGCTTGTGGGATCCGTGGATAAAATCGCTGTTCAAGCGGTACTTGGCCAAGCGCCATCTATCGGGTAGGCACAATGCGCTGTCGCGATGGCTGGCCAAGCGCTTTGGCCTGGGTTTTTTGAGGAATCTGGAGTACGCGCGCATTGATCTGGATTCGAAAATACTCGACGTGGGGTGCGGTATGGGCCATCGGCTGGTAGGATTGCGCAAGTACGGTTTTACGAACTTGACGGGTATCGATCCCTTCATCGAGCGCGATGTGGAATATCCCAACGGGGTGCGCTTGTACAAGCAGAGCATTTTCGAGCATCAGGGCACCTACGATTTCATCATGCTCAATCACGTCTTTGAGCACGTGGAGGATCCCTACCGATTTTTTGAGGCTTTGACGAAGCGGATACGGCCCGGCGGGGTCATCTTTTTGAGCATGCCGGTGGCGGATAGTTACAGTTGGCAGCACTATCGGGAGCATTGGGTGGCCTTGGATCCGCCGCGGCACTTGCACATCTTCACCAGAGCGGGATTGGAAAGGGTAGTGGGTCGGTACGGCTACACGGTATCGCGGGTCATCTACGAGTCCAACGAATATCAATTTTGGGCCAGCGAGCAGTACAGGCGAGGCATTCCCCTGCGCAGCCCGCAGTCGTATTACGAAAATCCCGCAGCATCGATCTTTTCAGTGGAGGAGATAGCGGCCTTCCGTCGGCGCGCGGAGCAGTTGAACAGGGAGGGTTTGGGCGATGTGGCCTGTTTTGTGGTAGAGCCGAGGGGGAGGGAATAGCCCGGGGAGAGACGTTGCATGCAACGTCTCTCTATCCAATATAATAACCATTGACAAATTTCATAAATGCACCCAAATAATGCATTAGGCGGTCGCAATCCCTGATGTGTGTAACGGGGAAGTATGGATCGTCGGGGCGGTCGGCGCCATCAGCGCTATGGGCTGTCAGCCATCCGATTGTTTGTGTCCGAAAACATCGGGGTATTTTTGAATTTGCTCGTCGAACGGCTGATCGTAGCGGATGACTACTACGCGATATCCGAGGCTCCTCAGGTCATTTCTTATGCGTTCGTCCTTGGCTCGTTGCTCCGGTCGGTCATGGACACTGCCATCGCAAAACACACAAATGTGGTCTTCGTAGAAGAAGTCGGCCACACAGTTAGCCTCCTGGATGTGATATTGGGCCCAATCGGGTAGGCGGTAGCCGTTTTGATAGAGATGATCCAGGAACTTGAGCTCCAGCTCCGAATTCGGATCGACCGATTTGAGTAAATGTTGATACTGCTCTGAACGAGAGTAGGTATCATAAATAGCTTCCAGCTGGGCATTCTTGAGTTGCATGAGAAAATCCCGGACGCGATATCTATTGATAAACTGAGCCTTTTGCTGGTTGGCAAAGCTCAACAAACACTCATAGCAGGCATGATGACCATCCTCGGAAAGGTCTTCTCCACTATCAGGATCGAAGTGCATCAATATCAACGCCTGGCGAGCCACCTCGCGCAGTGCGTTGCCATCTTCGACGAGCTGCCGCAAAACACCCGCGCCTCCTTCACCCGTTTCATATAGCATGATTGCACGGCCGGCACCTTCACCCACTGCTTCCACCACCAACTCGGCATCTTCTATTTGAAAAGCGTGTTCGATAGCCCTTTCGAGCGCATACATCAGGGTGGTTTCGAATTCGGCATCCTCTCGCAGCTCTGTTTGTGCAAGTTTCAGACGCAACAAATTCAAATTGTAATGTACACAAAGCCTCACGCGCTGCACGTTAGAAGAAGCAGGAACACGCTGGTCAACGTCTCTTGCTCGATCGTCCTTGAGGATTAGATCGTTGTTCTGAAAATCTACGAGAAAGCCCTGCTGGTCTCTCCTGCGTCTCCACCCATGATTGACCAAAAGGATCGAAGCAGCCGGTGCGTATTCCAGGTGCAGATAATTGCTGACGACGGCTTTCGTCACGCGCTTGTGATGAGCGCCCTCAGGGGCCAGTTGGTAGGTAAACTGGATGTGGTAGCCATACCGAAGGCGCTCCTCTTCGTTGCAATTGATGCGCTCCCTACGCCATACCCTGACGTTGGGCATATCCATCAAGTCCAATATTGTGGAGTTGCTGCCATCGAAGAGAACACCGCATACCGGACATACATCGTTGGATACGTCGGTATAGGATGCACACTGTCGACAAATGCGTTTGCGCATTCGTCGATGCTCCAGTCCTCCTGGTGGCGTCTGAAATCCTACGACGGTCCACTTCACCCCTTCGTGGTACACTGTATTCTGGGGGGCAAACTCTCGTATGGCCAGGAAGCGCGGCCGCGCAATGAATTCGCCCTTTTCACCTCGGGGCACCCAGGCTCGCAGGGGAAGTGCCGGGAAGTTGTAGCCGGGCAGAAAACCTTCGGTGGCCAGGTAGCGATAGGGGTAAAAATCTCCCTCTTCACGTTCGACATTTTGCTGCAGCAGCAGGTTGCGCTGACGCTTGGCCTCCTCGACCATTCGGCGTCCTTGCTGCTGCTCGTCTCTTACGTGGCTATATTCCAACTTTTGGCCCCGCCGCATTTCTTCCGTGGCTGCTCGAAACATTTCGCGCCAACGTTCGAAAGCTTTGTTGAAATTCTTCGGTGCCTGTTCCAAAATGCTTTCGAGCCATTCTGTCGTGTACCATCCGGCATCGTCCAGCCGCTGCTGGTCGAACTGGAAGATTGTTTCCAAACGAGACATGAGCAGCCCTTTGCGCTCGGACGACAAGATCAACTGCTGCTGAACCTCAACTTTAAGGGGGTAATCATCATTGGTCTTATGTTCGCCGGCACTTATCTCTATCACTTCCGAGATGGATTGCCCCAGCGGCAACCCCACTTCTGCGAGCCATTCGGCCTGTACGTGTGACTTGATGAGCGCTTCGTTGGTCAGGTCGAGGCGTGGCGCACGCACGCTGCCCGCTACCATTTCTTCGCGATGGCGGAAGAAATACGCATCGTGGGGCCGATGTGCACCACAATAGGTGATGATCAAGCCGGGTTGCCCCTGACGACCTGCCCGACCGCTGCGTTGTGCATAGTTGGCAGGTGTGGGGGGCACGTTGCGCATGTGAATGGCATTGAGATCGGCAATGTCGATGCCCAGCTCCATGGTAGGAGAGCAAATGAGGTACGGCAGCGGCGGCTCTTCTTCGCCACGGAATCGCCGCTCGCGCCGCTCTCTTTCGCCTTCAGCCACTACTTGCGCGGTGTGTTCGCGTGCTTCCATATGGGCCAGCTCCGAGGCCATCTCTTGGTAAAAGTTCAAGAAAAATCGGTTGACCGGCGCAGGCACCTCCGTCGTGCGGCGGCTCCAAACCCAGTCGGGGGCAGGGTGTTTGCCATCGCCATGACGCCACACCATACAGCTCACCGCTAGACGATAGTAACGAACATCATTCGCCCCATCATCTTCTCTCAAAAATCCTTGTCGAACAAGCCAATCCAGCAAGCGGTCGATGAATGCTTCGAATTCCTCTTCTGATATCAGATCCAGCTCGCGCTTGATCCTGCGCCCCAGTCGGGATCGCCAGGTAAGGCGTAGCTGGGTGCCCTTCTCGGTCCATCGCTTTGGTTTCCCCCGCACCAATACGGCACCGGGACGCAGTTCGCTCCCATTGACATCTAGCCCCCAGAATTCATTGAGCTGTGTTTCGGCTCTTTTTGCAAGTTCTCCTTGCTTTCGGGTATCTGTCAATATAAGCGCATCGATGGCCAGCTTTTTGCGCATGAAATCAAGCACGCCGACGATCACTTTACGGCGCTTGTCCAGCGGCACTCTACTCAGTTCGGGCAACTCCGCCAGTTTTTCCTTCTTTTGCAACAATTCGTCCAGTCCCTCATACTCGATGCGTAGCAGGCCCACCTCTTCGAGGTTGGGCTGCGTGACGCGCCAGCCCCTGCGTAGGTCGTAGAGCAAGCGATATTCCGTCAGCTCTTTAAAGGTTTGCCTGATTTTCCTAGCCATGTTGCTATCGGGATCCAGCCGGCTTCCCTGGGCGATATCGGCAATCTGCAGCCCCATTCGCTCGACCACTTCCGTCGCCAGATTTTCGTACCGCAGTTTTCCCCTCTCCCTGAGCGCCTGATAAAGAGCTGCCCGCAACACGGCCACATGAATAAAATCGTTGAAATGCCCAGCCTGCAAGGCGGCATCTTGACGGCTATCCGTGAAGGTGAGCAGCTTGGGCTTGATCACATCGGGTGCCTTGCGTGCATGGCGCAGCAGCGAGGTGGCCAGGATGGTTGTTGCCGACGACCGCCCTTCGGTAGAGAGGGTAGCTAGCTTGGAGTATTCGTTTTCGCGGGCGGTGTAGTTTTCTCCGCAGCCCAAACACAGGTAGAATTTGTCGGCCTGCCACCAGGCCTTGACGGCCCCTTGTACGGGCGACTTGCTCAGCTTGCCATCCGGCCTTACCCATACCTCCTGCGGCACTCTGTTGCGCCAGATAGCAGTCAACTTTCCGTTGTACAGCCAATTGTGTGGGATGGCCTCTTCGAGGTCCAGCAAATCGGGTATGTCGAGGGTGAGGTAGCCGAAGGTGCCTTCCTGCTCATCCAAACCATCGGGGTAGGCAGGCTGGAACGCGCCGTCGGGGGTAAGAACGACTTGGTAGTGGTCCTGGCCGCAGATACGACAGAAGCGCAGGGGTGCCCAGATTTTTGCAGATTCGCTCGTGGGTGGTGGCTGCTCGAAAGCTAAGGATCGCGCTTCCGGCTCTTCGAGGGTGGCGTACAGAGTGCCCCCCTGATTGATGAATTGGTGCAGTTTGAACGAGAACAGCGGTCGGTTGGAGGCATCTCTGAACTGACTGGCCTGTAAGAGCACCTTGCGAATGTGAACGGTGCATTCTTCTACGCTGCGCTCCGTGAGCTCGGCCAGCTCGGCTGCCGCTTCGTTCAACGTTCGCGGCACACGTCGGCGAAGACGCCCTCCTTCTTCGGTCTCGATTCCAAGCGCGTGTTCTACCCAGCGCACCAGGGGGTGCCGGCAAAAGTCTTCAGCCGTGGCAGGAAGGGGGCTATCCAGGGCCTCCCGCAATTCCTCTTCGGTGGGGGAGCCTCCCTGTGTAATGGGGTCAAGCGTTTCTTCGATGATATCGTCGGCAGGGATGTCGTGCCCGAAAAACACCGAAGCGAACTCCGAAATGGTCTTTCGCCGGTCGTCGGGCGTGGCATCGCGATGGGCTACCATGGTGGCGCTAGTGCCGATATGGATGGTTTTTTCGCGCTGCAGGCGCGCCTTGAGGCGCCGGATGAGCATGGCCACGTCAGCACCCTGACGACCCCGGTAGGTGTGCAGTTCGTCGAAGACCAGATAAAGCGGCACTTGGCGCACGTCTTTGTTTTGCACCAGCGGTCGATCTTCGGGCCGCACCATCATTAGCTCCAGCATCATGTAGTTGGTCAGCAGGATGTGAGGCGGGTTTCTGCGGATTCGCTGACGGTCTTCTTTTTTTGTCTCGCCTGTATAGCGCGCAAAGCGCACCGGAAAAGCCTGCCCCGTGCGTTCCTCATAGCCCCTTTTAAGCACTTCGAGCGCATTGAGCTGCGAGTTGACCAGCGCGTTCATCGGATAGACGATGATGGCTACAGGGCCGCCGAGTTGGGGTTGGCGTACCACTTCGTCAATGATGGGCAGAAAGTAGCAAAAGCTCTTGCCCGATCCCGTACCCGAGGTGACCACGTAGCTGCGGCCGGCGCGCGCCCGCTCTATGGCTTCCACTTGGTGCAGGTAGAGCGAAATGGGCTCGTGACGCGAGCGCCGGAAGATGGCGGCCGTGGTGGGATGGAGGAGCCCCCGGGCCGCCAGTTGGTCTACATCGTCTGCACGCCGATAAGCCGGAGACAGCTGTACCAGCGGCTCGGGCCACAATTGCTGCTCCTTTTCCAGTTGTTCGTCCACGTACGTGCGCACCCGGTCGTCGGCTATGTGGATGAAGGACTGCACGAAGTAGCGGTAGTCCCTCATGATGCGCTGATGCAAATCGAATATTCCTTCTCTGAGTGATTGCATGTTTTGAGTTATTTTTGTTTTTGCAAATGCGCACTGTGCAGGATCTCCCATGCTTCCAATACGAGCCGTCGCGTGCGATACTCGCCGTATTGTCGGATTTCCTTTTTCTTCAACACCCGGAAGGTCTCGCCTGGGAAGTCGCTAGAGGCGGTGCGGTCGGCATAGCCTTTGGGGTCCAGGGGGGCGTCCACTTCTTCCCTGGGGTCGAGGATGTCCTCCAGTTCCCGGGGGGTGAGGTCCGCGGGGTCCAGGATGTAACGGAGTTGCTTGCGGGTGAGGCCGTAGAGACGGGCGTAGTAGGCGTCCAGTTCGGCCCGGAGACGGGCGCGGCGGTTTTCATCCCATTTGAAAGGCGGGAAGGGAATGCCTTTGGCCGGGTCGATCTCAATTTCGGGATAGGCCGTTATCCAATCGGGCGGGTCCCAGGTATGGCCCCCCGTTTCCGCGGCGTTGGCCTCCCATTGGGCACGGATGGCGTCCCGTAGGGACGTAATAAGGCCTTGCGTCCCTACCGCATCCCGCCACACATCGTCCGCGAAGGGTTTGATGTCCCAAGCAGTGTAGGTCAACTCCAGCACCCGGGGCACAATGAAAAGCAGGTCTTCTTCTTGGTAGGCCGTGGGAGGAAGGACGGGGAGTTGCCTAAGAATAAAGAAGCCAAGTGAGGTTCCTCCAATTTTTTGGCGCACGACATAATCCCAAATCAGGCTCGTCACATTTGCCAACACGGCAGAAATCACTGCTGGCGGTTGATCACTTTCAAGCAAAGGCGCTTTATGCCCTACCCCTACCCGTGGCAGCAGGCTGAAGATGGCAGTGCGTTCGTTGGTCGCATTGGTGACATCCCGAAAGCCCAATAGCCATCCCCGTTTCCATTTCTCCAAACGGGCCTCCACTTCTTCGGCCGGAACCCAGTACCAGGGC
>JALWKB010000006.1 GCA_026996805.1 Saprospiraceae bacterium
AGAGGCACTCGACGTGCAATATAGGCCTCCAACAATTGCGATCGGTCGGCTCCTGCAATCTTTATCGCCTTGGAGAGCGGTATGCCCAATATTTCTACGTAGAGACGTTCAAACAGTACACTATACGGTGATCCGGTATCTACTATAAATGTCAAGGGTAATACACCCCCCAATCGCACCTTCACCAAGAGCAAATCGCCGATGTAGTCAAAGGTCAGCTCAACCTCGGTCGGCTCTTTGTCGCCCTCTGTAACTATGTGTGCCCCGGCTGTAAGGGTCGTAAAAATCAGCCCGATACACAATACTGAATGGAGCAGCCGCTGCATCAACCATTTCATACAAAAACATGAACGCTGTCGGGCTTTGTGGCAGTGCAGAAAAACCATTGGAATATTTGATCGTTAAAATAAACGACAAATGTGTTCGTCACCATACTCTCAACGTATTAAAATCTGATGCATATGTATCCTCCAGAGTTAGTCATTCCGATGGAAAAAGAGCTGACCGATCACGGTGTGGAAGCGGTGAAGACTGCTGAAGAAGTGGAAAAGATCATCAAATCCCCGGGTACGGTTATGGTCGTCGTCAACTCGGTGTGTGGATGTGCGGCGGCAAATGCGCGCCCGGGCGTCATCTTGGCTTTAGAGCACGAAAACAAGCCCGACCGCGTCATTACGGTGTTTGCGGGGGTAGACCGGGAAGCTACTGCAAAGGCGCGCGAATTTATGCTCCCCTTTCCGCCATCCTCACCATCGATTGCAATATTTAAAGATGGTGAGCTCGTCTTTATGATGGAGCGCCATCACATCGAGGGAGCAAGTGCGCGTGAAATTGCAGATGTCCTTAAAAAGGCCTTTGACCAACTGGCAGCCAATGCCAATACGGAACAGTCGTAAACACCGCTCTTGTAGGGTGTAGATCCTGACGCACTTCGTCAAACAAGTTGTGTGCTTTATGCGGTGGTGCATCGTGAAAGGCATAAAGACTTGTCCTTGAGGTGGTGGTAGGTCGGTGTCTCTCATTGGTTAGGCGCGATTTTTTGCATGTACGTTCTGTGATTGGTGTCACTTTAATAATTTTGATTACATTTGCCATGTAATCCTTAAATGTAAATTGAAGTGATATGAAGAAGATGCTATGGCCTTTGCTGGTTTTCGCTTTCTTAGTAGGATCGACGTCGGTTACTGCGGTAGTGCCCGTTCGTGATCTGGTCAAAGAGGAAATGGCGGTCCCTGTGCCGGAGTTTTTGCAGGGCTTTGACCGTGAGGAGATTCTTCACCTCACACCAAACACGTATCGCCAACGCACGGGTAAGAAGCTCAGTCTTCAGGAGCTGCTTGCCTTAAAGAAGTATCAAAAAGAACTTAAAGCAAATCTACCTCCCAATCAGGAGCCCGAGCTCGACAAGACGATTTACATCGTTTTGGCTGTTATTGGTCTAGGCTTTTTAGGTATCGGTTTGAATACCGACTGGAAGGGCAACGAATGGCTCTATGCGTTATTGATGATAGCCGTGGGATATGCAGGAGCCTTCGTATGTGTCATTTTTCCCTTAGTGGGTTATGTCCTGCAGCTCGTTTACTCGTTGCGCTTGATGAAGCGCTTTTACAAGTAAAAACTGCGCTAATCAGTAATCGTTAATTAGTTTTAAAGGTTAGCGTTAGCCCCCGCCCTCCTTGGGTGGGGGTTTTTTGGCTTAGGGTTGGGTATGTACAGTTGAAAAACCCCTTGTAGATGAAGCGCATCGGACGACTTCTTTTAGAGGTGTACGTGTGGCTGGTGGTTGGTGCAATCATTGTGGCGCCGTTTGTACTATGGCTTCTTCCTGCCGATACGTTTGACGAGGGGCAGTCGCTCTGTCCTTCGGTGTGGTTGTTTGGAGTGGAGTGTCTTGGATGTGGTACGACGCGGGCGGTGATGCACATGCATCACGGTGAGTGGAGGGAAGCCCTGTATTACAATTACGGCGTCGTGTGGGTCTATCCGCTCCTGGCGCTTATCTGGTTGGCCGTCGTATTGAAGGTGCTGGAAGTACGCGGGTGGATACGACCCCAGCAGTGGAACTCACCTGCTGGACGGTGGGTAGCCAAAATGCTGGCAAAGCTGTAGTACCTCTCACGAGAGTACCATGTTGCATGTGCGTTTCCACGTATGTCTTAGGAGTGGGCAGTATTATACCTGTGATGTGAGGAGCAGCTCAAGGTCAGTGTAGCGAATATCGAATTGCTTGCTGAGATAGCGGTTGGTGAGGCATCCCTTGTAGCAGTAGACACCGTTTCGCAATCCTTTGTCGTAATACAGGAGGGTTTCGAGGTTTTGCTCTGCTCCTATGCCGATGAGTATTGGTGTGATGATATTGCTGATGGCTTGTGAGGCCGTACGTGGGTATTTTGAAGCCATGTTGGGCACGCAGTAATGTACAACGCCGTGTTTGACAAAGGTGGGGTTGTCGAGGGTAGTCACCTCTGAGGTTTCGCAAATGCCGCCCTGGTCGATAGACACATCGATGATGACGGCACCTTTTTTCATGCGCATGACCATCTCTTCGGTGATGATTATGGGGGAGCGTCCCTCTTTGGAGTGAATAGCTCCGATGACGACATCGGCAGTTTCGAGCTGATGTTGTAAGTATTTGGGGTGGATGGCGGAGGTGTGAAGTACGGTACCGATGCGACTCTTGAGGCGCATGAGTTTGTAGATATTGTTGTCCAGCACGCGGATGGAGGCCCCGAGGCCGAGGGCAGCGCGTATGGCGGACTCGGCCACGATACCAGCTCCGAGGATGACCACTTTGGCGGGAGGGACGCCCGTGATACCCCCGAGCAAGACACCACGGCCTTCATTGGTCTTAGCCAGTAGTTCTGAAGCGGTAATCACGGCATTCATACCGGCCAGCTCTCCGAGGATTTGTACAATGGGAAAGGTGCCGTCGTGCGACTTGATGTATTCCATTGCAATGGCCGTGACGCGCTTCTCTTTGAGTTTTAGGAGATAGTTGCGTGAAATGATCGGCAATTGAAGCGGTGATATCAGAATTTGACCGGGGTTGAACAGATCGATTTCCTCCACACTGGGGGGTTCTACTTTGAGGATGATATCCGACTTGAGTACCTCTTTGCGGTCGTGGACCACCTGTGCACCTGCTTCGCTAAATTCGATATCGGCATAGTTAGACCGCTCGCCCGCGCCGCTCTCTACCACGACTTTGTGTCCTACATTGGTCAGCACGCGTATGGAGTTGGGCACGAGAGCTATGCGGTTTTCATGCAAGCGCGTCTCTTTGGGGATGCCGATGGTGAGCTTTCGCTCCTTGGGCTGTAGGGCAAGTGTCTCAGGCTTGGGCTCATAGGCAAAACTGCCCATGTGCACCTCTACCTTTTTATGAATGATTTCATCCATTTAATGCGGATTTTTTGAAAAATAACCACCAAAGATATCCAATTTTTCAAAGATTCGCAATCTTGAGTTGCACCCTTCGATGAGAGGTGTCTATCCCATAGGCTATCGACAATATCAAGCACGTATCGATATATGGGATGAGGAGCTCTGGCCATTCGACAAGGGTCAATTGCTTCGGATCGCGTGCCATTTCTATAAGGCCCAATTCGGCGAGTTCGTCCTCCTCTTCGATGCGATAGAGGTCTGCATGGACCAGCTGTCGAAAGGGGGATGTTGGCCCTAACGAATACGTGTTGATAATGGTAAAGGTAGGACTCGTAATGGGCGTGGAAATCCCGAGCATACGCGCTAAGTGTCGAGCAAAGGTGGTTTTTCCCGTCCCGAGTTGGCCGAAGAGTAAAATATTGGAGTAGTCGGGAAAATATCGTTGTACCGCTTCGACGACCTCATCCCACTCTTGAGGGCGAAGGTCTGGCCATTCTTTTACACATTGTACTCCACCCACAGACCCACGGGTTTTTACCAGAGGGGAGCGCGTTGGACATCGAGTACTCTTCGTATGCTCCATCTACCCGGGCCATGTACTCCAATGGATATTAACCCGCCTACAATAGCAATGTTTTTAACAAAATACAGCAAGTGTACTTGGCGCTGTGGCATTGGGTCGTTCCAAAAGGAGTAGACGATGAGCGTTACGGGAAGCAAATAAGCGATTAAAATCGTACTCGCAAGAGAAACTCGATAGCCAATGATGAGGAATATGCTTCCCACGATTAGGCCGACTATCGTCAATGCCAGCAAGGTGTTGGGCTGCCAAGTAATGCCGTAGGCGGCCATGGTCTGTTTGGTCTCCTCAAAGCGCACAATGGAATCGTAGGCCTCATAGATAAAAACCGAAGCGAGAAAAACGCGCGATAAAAGCAGTAAAAAACTCTTCATGTAGATTGGCTATTTTCGTCCCCAAACAAAGATACGGCTTTTGCGCATTACTCTTGAAAATAGGGGAGCCATTTTAACAGCCATCGATTGGGAGCAGAAGGACTCTTTAATCGACTGGATACCCGAACCCCGGGGACCCACAGAATATTTCCCTCCGCATCGGTGAGCACCGGTGCAGTCGACTTTTGATGCGTAGGATAGTGTGCATTGGTGAGCAATTTTTTCAGTCGAACGCCACCCGACCATCCTACAGGGAAAATCACATCTCCCTTTTGTCGCGGCCGCAGGATCAAAGGCATGGCCATGTCGTCGGAACAGACGACAATGGTGGATGGCGATTGAGGGATTTTTTCATCGCACTTCAATGCGTGTATTTCAACGGTGCCCCATCTCGTTTGGTAAACACCGGGGCCGTGGATCACCTGTTTGGACCATTGAGGACTGAAATCGTGCGGCAAAAAGACCCAGCCGGTGCGTTCGACGTAGAGCGTCCACTTGTTGTTATGAAATGTTTGACCGGGATGATGGTCGCCGTAATGTCCAATTTCTTCCATTTGGTGTGCCGAAAAGCCCAGCCAGTGAAGTATTTCTTCCCATAGCTCTTGAGCGTGACCTCCAAGGCTTTTTTCGAGCACGGAGCGTGGGAGGTAATAACCTTTGAGGTAGGGGCGAACGATTTTATACACCCTCTCTTCCCATAGCGCTAGAAAGAGGACATACTGACGAAAGAGGTGTGAGGAGGTTAGACGAATCGCTCTCTCCCAAGCGGGAAATACGGATTGAATGGAGGGGAGGATGCGATGTCGAATGCGGTTGCGGAGATAGTCCTCGGTGAGATTGGTGTGGTCGATGCGATAGGGGAGATTTTTCTGTTGTAGATACTCGACAATCATCGCCCGAGGTATGCAGAGGAGCGGGCGAATGATGTCCTCGCGGGATGGGGGGATTCCTATAAGGCCCTTCAACGAAGTACCTCGAAACAGGCGCATGAGGATGGTCTCAACCTGATCATCGAGCTGGTGGGCCGTGGCAATTTTATCGTATTGTTCCACTTGACGTACTTGCTGTAACCATCGATAGCGGATATCGCGAGCTCTCTCCTGAAAATTGGCCTTGTCATGTGGATCAAAGCCAAGACGATGTGCTTTGATCGAGTGAAAAGGCACCTCCCACTGTTGAGCGAGCTGCTCGACGAGCTGCGCATCGGCTTCGGAATCCGCACCGCGCATGCCGTAATTCATATGCGCAAGTCCTATACTATATCCAAGCGTGCGCAAAATATCGGCCAATGCTACCGAATCAGGACCGCCGCTACAGGCCACCAACACGCGCGACCCCTCCTCTAAAAGACCGTGTTTTTTTATAAATTTGCGAACCTCTTGAACTATTAAATCAGAGTCTATGATGCGGACCCTGGGTTTGTTCCTGTCCTTGTGCATATTGCCGATGCTGTCTTGTAAAGATAGCGATAAGTTTCAAAGCAAAAATGCAGACGATCGCGTGGTCTATCATCGCGACGATATCGAAGCATTGCGCGATTCGGCGCGCACAGCTGGAGCAAAGATCAACACCAAGCCATGGGCATCGATGACGACAGATGTGTGGCATGTGGATTACGTCTTATTGCCCGATACCGTCCTCAGGTATAACCTTTGGGAGGGCTATTGGCTCAATTTAGAAGACGATTATACCTACACTTTTGGGCAATACAGTGATACGCTGGAGTTTGGCTATTATCGCTACGATTTAGATGATGGAATCTTGCGCATGTACCCCTTGTTGGGCGACCGCGGCATCACGGAGTGGAAGGTATTGACCAACGGAGAGATGACCGTTTTAGTGAATACTGGAAAATACGGTCTACAAGGTTATCAAATCAAACTCTATCGCAAACGCGGTCTTCCACAGCGACCTACAACATCGGATTAAGCTTTTCGGATGGGCTATCGCTTTCTGATAAAGTGTTTGTTGTCCATAGGTCTGATGCTCTTTGCCTCTACCTCGCCATGCCAACAATCGAACAAGTGGCACTACAGTGTGCGTAAAGATGTAAAGATTCCCGCAAGCGGTACTTTGCACCTGGTAATGCCTGACATTCTCGTCGGGAAGCGACCTTTTGTGTCCTGTGCAGTAGGTGTGGATCGCGATCGACACTTCCCAATCGCTGCACTCGAGTTGGTGTATGAGGGCCATCGCAGAGCGCTTTCGTACGATCCGCATTTTTTGGAGCATGAAATGGTGCGCTATACACCACTATATTTCTTGCCAGCAGATGTGGATACGATTTCGATCGTCAATACGGGGGAGGAGGATGTTTCGGTGGTGTTGTACTTGTATGTTCCTTATCCATCGAGGGAAGAGGAGTTATGGCGTGTCGAGGGTAGGGGAGGTGTGCGCCGTTGTGACAGCTTGCCTCCGTACAAGCGCCGTTCGCAGTGGTGCCCCGGCGGATGTCCGCCCAATCCCAATCCCGTTCCTACAGAGCCTACCCACATGATTGTGCATCATTCGGCAGGGACAAATACTGCAAGCGACTGGGATGCCGTCGTACGCAACATATGGCATTTTCACGTCGTCACTCGCGGATGGGCGGACATTGGGTATAACTGGTTGATTGCCCCGACGGGACAGCTCTACGAGGGGAGAGGAGACGGCATCAAGGGGGCGCATTTTTGCGGTACCAACTCCAATACTGTCGGCATTTGCATGATGGGTAATTATATGACCATCGGCCCTTCGGGATATGCAGTCCAGACCTTAGAACAACTGCTCACATGGACTGCTCAAAAATGGCACATTAAGCCCGAGGAGAGGCGTTATCATCGCGTCTCGGGATTGGATTTATTCGGTCTCAGTGGGCATCGGGATGGCTGTAGCACCCTGTGTCCAGGAGATAGTATGTACGCCCGCTTGCCTGCAATGCGCAAGGTACTGAGCCAACGCCTTCAAGCATGTGCAGGGGATACCGTTGGCACGTATGTGCAAACCCAATGGACTAAAGCTTCGTTGCAGTACTATTTCATGCCCGAACAAACAATGGTCATCCACATGGAACGCGCTCCCCAAAAGACCCTCCATTGGCGTCTTGTGCATAGCAGTGGCAAAGTGGTGCAAAGGGGACCCTGGTATCGAGACCAACGCTCACTTGAAATAACCCTGAGGGACTTGGCGCCAGCGGTATACTATTTCCAGCTAGACGGTGGGGATGAGGCAGTCGGGCGACAAACCATCTCGGTGGTAGTATGGCCCCATTAATGCGCTCTTTTTTACTGTAGCGCTTGCAAGGCTCTGCCAATTCGCTCCATTGCTGTGGTGATGTCTTCTTCAGAAGCTGCATACGAGATGCGAATACACCGAGGAGCACCGAAGGGCGTACCAGGTACTGTGGCCACATGAGCCTCTTCGAGCAAATACATGGCCAAGTCTTCCGATGTGTGGATGACCCTTTTGCCATCAGTTTTTCCAAAGTAGGCGCTGACGTCGGGAAAGATGTAAAAAGCCCCCTGTGGCGTGGGACACTGTAGATGAGGGATGCCTTCAATGAGTTTCATGATCAAGCTGCGCCTGCGCCGAAAGGCTTCCACCATTGTATGGACATCCTCTCGGGCGGCTTCGTAGGCAATTGCTGCTGCCTTTTGACCGTAGGCGTGGGCGCCCGAGGTAAATTGACTTTGAATCTTGGTACAGGCACGAGCGAGCCATTCGGGACCGGCCAGGTATCCAAGGCGCCACCCCGTCATGGCAAATCCCTTCGAAAAACCGTTGATGAGGGCCGTGCGCTCTTGAAAACCCTCCACCTGTGCAATGCTGAAGTGCTGCCCCTCGTAGCGAATGTATTCGTAGATCTCATCGGAAATAACCACGATATGGGGATACGGTTTCAGCACTTCGGCAATCTCGCGGATGAGCTCTTCGGAGAATGCGGCTCCCGTAGGATTGCACGGAGAAGAGTACAATACGGCTTTGGTCTTCGGGGTGATGAGTTCCTTCAAGACCTGAGGTTCCGGTAGATACCCATTAGATACCTCGCAGTGCAGCGGTATCATCTTTGCGCCAGTCAAACGAACCATTTCAGAATACGACACCCAATACGGCGCAAAGACGATGATTTCGTCGTCGGGGTTTAATATGCTGAGCAAGACATTGGCGATGCTCTGTTTAGCACCGTTGGAGACGACGATGTTTTGTGGTGTGTAATCAAGCTGGTTGTCGCGTTGGAGCTTGTGACAGATACTCTCTCGCAATTCGATGAGGCCTGGCACGGGAGGGTAATGTGTGTAGCCTTCGTCCAATGCACTCTTAGCGGCGTCACAGATCACTTGAGGAGTACCAAAATCGGGCTCACCTAAGCTGAGATTGATGACCGAAATGCCTTGTGCTTGCATCTCACGGGCTCGTGCAGCCATAGCTAAGGTGGCCGATGGCTGCATCTTACGCACCCGCGCCGATAACGATTCCTTCATACGACGACTTTAGGCGCAAAATTAGTCTTTTTAACAAGACGTACTTCTTCGCGCATGCAGTACCGCCACTGCGGTAGGCCGCAGCCCTTCATATTGTACAGCAAATGGCTTTTTTGACTACGAAGTACAATCTTATTGGACCACGAGCTTTTTGGTATAGTGCTCAGAGCCCACTCGTACTTCGACCAGATACACACCACTGCGAGCAGGGGATGGTATGGGAAGCTCCCAGCTTCCGCGTAGAGTACCGTAGTCTCGATAGCGCAAGGTCTTTCCGTGCATGTCGGTCAAGCGCAGTTGGACTTCGTTGGAGCCTTCTGACTGTATGCGCAAATAGACCATTTGTCCTACTGCAATGGTGTTGGGTAGGAGATGGATCGATTTTTTCTTGGGGATGCGTCTTGCGGTGGACGTGACGATTTTGACGGGATTGCGGATGGCGTTTTCCACCTGACTGGTTTTGATGCGGATATAACCGACTACGGAGAGCTGCTTTTCATCCCACTCATCGGGAATATCTTCTAAGGTGAAAGTATGTCGGAGGGTGTCGCCTTTTTCCATACGACGCGCGCCAACGCGTACCCCATCCACGCTGCCAAAGACACTACGCGCCACGTCGTTGTAGACCATGATTTGGTAAGGTACGGGATTGGGGAGTTTTTCATATCCTCCCATATCGACATTGCGGCCAGAGTAGAAGTTGACCTGGTTATATCTTTCATCATTTCCGCGGACGGAGTCTTCTACGAGGATAGCGCCGAGGTAGAAAGGTCCGCGCAGGTTTTCTTTGAGCACAGCAACGACGTTGACCACCATGGAGCGGTCATCGGCATTGAAGATGCCTTCGACGTCGATTTTTACTTTAGGCTCTTCCTGCACTTCGAGGGCAAAGGCTGAGATGCTCTGCAGGGGATCGATGACGAGGGAGGACTTGCGATTGACGACCATGGCAGGATAGCCATCGATGTACTCATTGATAAAGGCATCGTACTCGGGGATGCGCATGGGCTCCCATTCGCGCCCTCCATGCACGGCTACACCTACAAATCGCTCGCCGAAGAGCTCCCGAAGTCGCTCCATATAAACTGCACCGCGCGGACACCATCCGCACCATGTACCTGTTGCTTCCTCGATGAAGACCGCTTTATCCTGAGCTGGTTGGGCTACCTGGATGGGATGAAGACGTACGTTGTTGCTGCTGTCTTCATCGGCTTTACCACCTTTAAAACCGAGGATTTCAAATCGAATGAGATCGTCTTCCGTACCTGCTACGTATCGCGGCCCTGGAAAGGTATCGACCTCCTTGGTCTTGAGGAAGAGCTCCTTATAGACAATAATGGTGTCGAAGTTGTTCCACGACCATCGCGTTTTGATTTCGAAGAGTACAAAGTTTCCCACGTTGCGTATCGGCACCGATAGGTTTTGCTCCATTCCAGTCAATACCACATCGTTTTCAAGGATGATGGGCAGAGCAGCGGCGTCTAACATGAGATTTTTTGGGTTAAAGGGATACACCTTGACGTCGATGTCATCGATGTAATACAGTGAATGGTAGGGTGCAACCTGATCAACGGGATATAGGTCCATGCTGGCTACACCGACAAATTCGGTGCCGAAGAAGCCCAACTCGGTGCCATTGTGGTAAAGCCTCCAAAAATTGCCGTCTAAGTCGATGGACCAAAAGACCTCAAACCACTGATCATATAGATTAAAGGTAGTATCCACTATGACTGCTCTGCCCATGTCATTAAACACCATTACGATGCCGTCTTCTCGGTAATAGGCCTGTAGGGGAAACTTCTCCCCATCGTTGGGAAGGCCTTGAAAGTTGTAATACGCGGCTTTGCCCTTTGGTATGTACATCCAAAAGCGCACCTCCACTCTTCCTTGATAGATGCGAGCCCCTTTGAGCAAGGGGACGATGATGTCGCTCGGTCCACCTTCTTGTACGGTAGATTCCAATTTAAGCGAGAGACTACCGCTATGGGCCTGCTCATCACTGATGTAGGCATCCGCTTTGGGATCATTGTTCCATGTGCGTATGACATTAGACACCTCGGATACTTTATCGCCCGCCTTGTACGATTCAAAATCTTCGAAATAGGTGTAAAACTGTCCTTGAAGGGCGTTTGAACTCCAGAGGATAGTTGCAAAATACAAGAGTAGTAGTCGTATCGCTTTCATAGAGAGGAGTTTTTGGTTTGTTCGTCTATTAGACTTCTGTTTGGTGTTGCAATTTATAAAAAAATCACGTACCCTGACGGTGGATCCGGCGAGATTTATCAATGACGGATTGGCGCAGTTGATTTTTGTATTCATGAATGCGCTGAATGTCTGCGGCACTGGAGCAGAATAGAATCTGGGCAGCGAGAATGCCGGCGTTTTTAGCGGCATTGAGTGCCACTGTAGCGACGGGCACACCATTGGGCATTTGCAGAATGGAAAGGATGGAGTCCCAGCCGTCGAGCGAATTGCGAGACCGAATCGGTACACCGATAACGGGTAGGGGAGTGATTGCGGCAACCATGCCCGGCAAGTGTGCAGCACCCCCGGCTCCTGCAATGATCACCCTCAGTCCGCGCTCTACAGCTGTACGCGCGTATTCCATCATGCGCTCTGGAGTGCGATGGGCCGACACGACATCGATTTCATACGGAATATTCCACTGTGCAAGTACCTCGGCAGCCTCTTTCATGACGGGATAATCCGAATCTGACCCCATGATGATGCCTACTAAAGGCTTTTCTTTTTCCATCATTTGATGTGTGCTTTTTCGATGTGAAATTGTGAACGTATGTAGGTGATCTTTTTCTCAACTTCCTGTCGGGAGGAACCCAGCACGGTAATGTGTCCCATTTTGCGATTGGGTCTGGATTGTTGTTTGCCGTAGATGTGCACGTGGATGTCGGGTTGTGCCAGGAGCTCCTTCCAACCTCGATATTGTGGTGTTCCCTCGAAATCTGCAGGACCGACGATATTGAGGGTCGCCACATAAGGGCTGCGAAGTGCCGTGCTCCCGGGTGGTAGATCTAACACCATGCGCCAGTGCTGTTCAAATTGGCTGCAGACGGCCCCTTCGATAGTGTGATGCCCACTGTTGTGCGGCCGAGGGGCCAGCTCGTTGACATAGATCTCTCCTCGCTTGTCGACGAAAAACTCGACCGCCATCAAACCTTCCAACCCGATGGAATGCGCAATCTCTGTGGCGCACTCTATGAGCTCGTGGCGGAGCCCCCCGCTAATGCATGCAGGAGCAATGAGATAATCCAACATATGACTGTCGTCATTGAACACCATCTCTACGGGATCGTACACCGATATCTGACCTGAGGCATTGCGCCCTACCAGCACAGATATTTCCATATGGATGTCGATCATCTCCTCCAACAGAAGGGGAAGGTCCTGAATTTGATCGGGTTGGGAGAGCACAAACACCCCTCTACCGTCGTAACCTCCACGGGGATACTTCGCGATACATGGCAGGGATAGATTTTTTCGCTGTATTAAATGGTGCAGCGATGAGGCATGTCCCTCCAATAGCCCGAAGCGCGGTACGGGAAATCCCCGCTCGTACAAGAGCTGTCTCTGGCGATACTTATCCTGCACAAGAGCGATAATCGATGGAGCGGGGCGCACGATCACCCCACGAGATTGCAGATCCTCCAGTGCTTCGACATGGACTGCTTCGATTTCTATCGTCAGCAAGTCCAATTCCTTGCCAAAGGAAAGCACATCGCGATAGTCGTCAAAGTCGCCTTCGACGAAGTGCGAGGCCATCTTAGCCGCAGGACAGTCGGGCGAGGGATCGAGCACCGATACAGACAGCGACCATTGGTGTGCGGGCACCAACAACATCTTGCCGAGCTGACCGCCACCGAGAATACCGAGACGCATTTGCTGGATCGCACTCCTCATCGCCATTTGTTCCGGATTAGATAATGACGACTTAATAAAATGATGAGCAGCCAATACACGATTTCACTACACCAAGCCCATATCAGACCGCTATGCGCATAGGCCACCACCCCCCAAAGATAGAGCACGTAGATGACAACAGTATAAGCCTGTAGGCGCAAGGCGTGAAAGGTCTTTCCCGTACCGAGCAAGCCGTTGAAGACAATGAGTCCGTACGAAAAGGTCCCCAATATAGGAAGGAGCAGGTAAAACAGGGGTTTGGCCTCTTGCAATAGGGTCACTTGCTCGCTGCCGAAAAAGGAGTACAGCAGATATTCGGGGAGAAGACATACAGGTAGGGCCAATACTGTGGTATTAAATACCGAAAGCTGGGCGGTCTTCTTGATGATGGGCCAGACGGCGAGCCGTTTTTGCGCTCCGATAAAATTGCTGACAAGGGTGTTAATAGTAGCAGAATATCCCCATGCAGGTATCGAGAGGATGAGGTAGACAATGCGTATGAGATTGCTGATGGCTAAAGCGCGCTCGCCCAGCTTTTCAACAAAGGTGAAAAACAAAAACCAGCTGCCCATTCCCAACAGTGCCTGCCCCACGAGCGGTGAAGACATGCGCCAGATCTTCTCGAGCCTCCACCATTTCAGTGGTTCGAAGGGATAGAGCTGAACAATGCGCACCTTTCGGTCGGCTACAACATATCCGATGAAAAAGCACAGCGTAATGGCTTCTGCAATGGTACTGGCCCAACCCGCACCAGCAATGCCCATAAAGGGCAATCCCCACTTGCCGAAAATCAAGCCGTAGTTGAGTATGATGTTGATCGTAGCGAGGATGATCGTGCTCCACATGATGATTCTAGTGCGCGCCATGCCCATGTACAGCGCGAAAAAGACAAGGCCCGCGTAGCTGAAGAATACCCCAATGGAGCGTGGATGGAGGTATTCCATGCTCTTTTGGTAGATGGCCTTTGACTCGACAAACCACTCAAAGACATGGGGTACTACATATTGCATGAGCAAAAACATCACGGTGGCGATGCCCATTTCAAACCACATCAGGGTATAAAAACTCCTTCCGATCTCTTTGTAGTTGCGCGCCCCGTATTGACGCGCGATCAAGATTTGACCACCCTTTGAAAAACCAAAACCCACCGCTGCTATGATGAGGTAAAACACGCTGATAAAACCAATCGCAGCAAAATCTATTTCGCTGAGATGGTAGAGAAACACGCTGTCGGAGAGCGCGATGATGTTTTGAGCAGCACTCCCAAACATGATGGGTGCAGAAATCCGAAAGATCTGACGATATGATGTCCGCAAATGCATCGATGGCCTACCTTCAGGCTTGCAAGATACTATCGGAATTTGAATCGCTTCCCCTCTCCAATTGTGAAGGATCGCACGAGTCCTTTGTAAAAAAGCCCTTAAATTTGTACGCATACCGTTATGACCTACATCAAAAGGACAAATCGCCGAACCGCATAATCTATGCACGGAGTAGCGTATATTTGCCGCTTTTTCTGGATCTTTTGTGTCGGAATTTCTACATTAACCCTTGTACAGTGTAGCTCGAAGAAAAATCGCGACGTCGACATGCGCAGATCGCTGATGTATAAGAGGGCTCAAGAGATTGAACCACCAAAGGCTAAAGAGATTCCAAAGGAACTCATCGCTCATGGGCATAAAAGAGTGGATCCGTACTACTGGCTCAACCAACGCGATGCCCCCGAAGTGCTGGATTACCTCGAAGCGGAAAATCGTTACTACGATCAGGTCACAGAGCATCTAAAGCCCTTTGAAGATGCGCTCTTTGAGGAGATGACAGCGCGCATCCCCCAGAGAGATAGCTCGGTGCCGTACTTCAAGCGCGGATATTTCTATCAACACCATTACGAGGAAGGGCAGGAGTTTCCGCAATATTATCGCATGAAAGGCGATGTCAAGGCACCAAAGGAATTGTTGCTCGATGTCAATGCCCTCGCCGAAGGCCACGACTATTACCAATTGGGAGGCTATGCGGTGAGCCCCGACAATCAATTGCTCGCCTTTTCGGAAGACACCCTGGGGCGAAGGATTTATCGCATACGCTTTAAAGATTTGACGACTGGCGAATTATTGGACGATGTACTCGAAAATACTTCGGGCAATGTCGTCTGGGCTGCCGACAACCGCACGGTGTTTTACGTCGTCAAAGACGAAGTCACCCTTCGCCCGTATCGCGTCATGCGCCATCGCCTTGGCACTCCCCAATCCGAAGACGTTGAAGTCTTCGTCGAAGATGATGAAACATTTTACACTTATGTGTATAAGACCAAGACGGAGAAGTACATCGTCATTGGTTCGTCGGCCACCCTGAGCGACGAGTACCGTTTTATACCCGCTGACCAGCCCGATGCATCTTTCCGCATATTTCATCCGAGGGAACGAGGGCTCGAGTATGAAATCTTTCACGACGGGGATCGATGGCTCATCTTGACGAATTGGCAAGCGGAAAACTTCCGCCTGATGGCTACCGCAGAGGATGCGACGACTAAGGAATATTGGTATGAAATCGTACCCCATCATCCCCAGCAGCTCATCGAAAATGTCGAGCCCTTTCGCGATTTTATCGTACTGGTCAAGCGCGTCGATGCGGTCAAGCGCATACAAGTCCTACCTAAGAGTGACACCTCGCAGGGCCATTACGTCGACTTTGGCGAAGAAGTACATACGGCATGGCTCGATGTCAATACCCTCTACGATACCGATGTCGTGCGCATTGGATTTACTTCGTTGACGACGCCCAATACGATTTACGATTACGACATGCGCAAGCGGCAGCTCAAACTGCTCAAACGCCGCAAAGTGGTGGGCGGATATGATCCCGCCAACTACACTTCAGAGCGCATCTGGGTAGAGGCCCGCGACGGAGTACGCGTACCCGTATCTTTGGTGTATCCCAAGGGATGGAAGCGGGACGGATCTTCGCCGCTGTTGCTGTACGGATATGGTTCGTATGGTATTAGCATTGATCCGTATTTTTCCATAGCTCGTTTGTCGTTGCTCGAAAGGGGCTTTGCCTATGCCATTGCACACGTACGCGGTGGCCAGGAGTTGGGTAGGCAGTGGTACGAAAACGGTAAATTACTGAAAAAGAAAAACACCTTTACCGATTTTATCGACTGTGCAGAGTACTTGGTCAAGCACCGCTATACGAGTGCTGATCGTCTCTTTGCTATGGGTGGTAGTGCGGGCGGTCTGCTCATGGGAGCGGTGATTAACATGCGACCCGACTTGTGGAAAGGCGTGGTCGCTGCCGTGCCCTTTGTCGATGTGTTGACTACTATGCTCGATGAGAGCATTCCCCTCACCACAGGCGAGTACGACGAGTGGGGGAATCCCAATGAGCGCGAATACTACTTCTACATCTTGAGCTATTCGCCCTATGACAATGTCCAACAACAAGCCTATCCGGCGCTCTTTGTCACCACGGGATACCACGACTCGCAAGTACAATACTGGGAACCCGCCAAATGGGTGGCCAAGCTCCGCAAGTACAAGACCGACAACAATCCCCTGCTCTTTTACTGCGATATGTCGACGGGACATAGTGGTGCCTCCGGGCGGTTCAAACAATACAGAGATATCGCTCGTGAATATGCCTTCATCCTCGACTTGGCTGGAAAAGCGGAATCAAACCAAACTACTCAATAAAATCGCAATGCATATGAAAACACGACAAGGCATGCTCATCTGGTTGGCTGTAGGAATGCTTTTCGCCTGCAGTAACGACAAGTACAAGACCATCCCTCCGGAGCTAGCCAAGGACATGGGGAAAAAAGCCATCATGGCGCTTGGGTCCACGCTGCTGCAGGAAGTAAGTCAGGCTCTGGCCAAAGACACCACCGGCGTGGGAGCTATTCAATACTGCAACATCCACGCGCTCCCCTTGACCGATAGCATTAATGCTTCGCTTGGCGATACCATACGCGTGCGCCGCACTGCATTGAGGGTCCGCAATCCGAAAAACACTCCTGACGACATCGATGTCAAAGTCATGCAAGAGCTTCAGCGCTCTCAAACGCATGATCTGTATTTTTACGACGATCCCAATCTTGCAGAATACAGGGTGTACAAACCCTTGTACATCATGTCGATGTGTCTGAAATGTCACGGTCCTGTTGACAACATTCATCCGGCCGTCCAGCAAGTGTTAAAGGAAAAGTACCCACAAGACCGAGCTGTAGACTTCGAGCTCGGAGACTTCCGCGGTGTCATCGTTGCGGAAATTCCCAAAAAAGTGCCCCTGAAATAATTTTCGTAAGGAAAATCCTAAAAGGGGGATGCCTCAGCATCCCCCTTGCTGCAATATTTCATGTATTTACCCAAGCTGGAGGTAGTGATTACTCTTTCGAAGGGGTTTCGGGATATTGGATTGCAGTGATGTGGTGACCGTTGAGGACATACTTTTTGATGGCTTCCTGGATATCGCGCTCTGTCAGCGCCTCGAGATGGTATTGGAGGCGTTCGAGCGTGATTTCTTTGAGGTCACGCTGTTCCTTGAGGAGTGCAGAGAGGCTTTGGAGCCAAAAGTCGTTTTCTTCGAGTGATTTTTTGCGCTCTTCTAAGGTGAGTGCTTTGACTTTTTGTAATAGATCAGGCGGCAAACCGTCTTTGGCGAGCTTTTGGATCTCGCGGTGTACGACTTGTATCAATGTATCGACGCGATTGGGAAAGGCGTTGAAATAGACCATCACTTGATAGTGTGGAGTGGGCAGTTTGTGGATGCGCCCGCGCACCACGACGAAATACACATCGCCCATTTCTTCGCGCATGATCTGGCGCAGATGGATGTTGAGCGCTTTGATGGTCGCGTAAAACTTCACACGCTCGGATTCGCTGTATTCAATAGAGTTATGCCAGGTGAGTTGGACGAGGGCCTTAGGATCCGCCCCTTCTTCCCACGTGGCCGTTGTATCCTTAGGCAGTAAGCGAGCACCGTCATCGCCATAGGATTCATTGCGCGAAGTAGAAGGCAAGTTGGCGAGGTACTTTTGAATGTATTGTAGGATAGTGTCGCGATCGAAATTGCCAACAAAGACAAAGGTGAAGTCGGATGCATCGCCAAAGCGATCGCGATACGCTTCCATAATCGTATCGATATGGAGTTTGTCGAGTTCTTCTGGTGCGGGCATTCTACGGCGTGGATGGTTTTGATACAGTAGTCTTTGCGTGCGATCGTTGAAGTAGACATTGGGATGCTTGGTCAAGTTAGCTAAAAAGCCCTTTTGCTTCTTGATAAAGCCCTTTAGTGCAGTGGTGTCTTTGCGCGGAGTGGTGAAGAGCTGGTAAATCCATTGGAAGAGTAGCTCGAGGTCTTTTGGTGCGGCGTGTCCGCGCAGACCTTCGTCTTCGGTGGTGATAAAGGTGCTCAGGCTCACGTCTTTTCCTGCGAGGTACTTTTGTAGGTCGTTTTTGGAAAAATCACCCACGCCTGAGGCATTGATCACATCATCGGCGTATCGCGCTTGTAGGTATTTTTCATAGCTGTATTGTCCATGTCCCCCTGGGCTAAAGGCGTAGACGAGCACCTCGTCGTTTTTGAAATCGGTCTTTTTCAACAGCACTTTGACGCCGTTGGGGAGTTGGACGATATCGAGGCCGAGCGTTTCGTCGTGTTGGACACTTTGGATGGGCCTTGGGGAAAGGGGGATATTAAAGAAGGACTTGGCGGTTGATTGGTCGACATAGGCGTCGACTGGGGCCGTTTCGGCTTGTACGATCCAGTTGAACACTTGCTTTTCATCTGGAATACTTGCCGAAGCGCTTTCGGGGCCGAAGAGGACCGTAGCTCGTCGGTTGGGTACGATGAGGGCTTGAGCAATAGTATTGATTTCATCGAGAGCAATCTTGTGGATAACGCCCTCGACCATGGCGAGATGTTGTTCTGGGCTTGGAATGGGTTTACCGATGAGGAAGTGGGCGATGAATTTACTGGCGAGTTTGCGCGAATGCGTTTTGCCCTTTTCTTTGACGGCTTGGCGTGCTTCCTGGAGCATTTCCTTTTTGGCCCTTTCGAGTTCGGAGGCCACAAAGCCCTGCTCTCGTATGCGCTTCATCTCTTCAAAGAGGGTCTTGACTGCCTTTTCCATGGCCCCTTCGGGCACAAGTGCAAAGACAGACAATTCGTCTTTGCCTCCAAATTCGTATCCATAACTGGCCGTAGCCAAAATAAAGGGCGGATCCGCGCTGTTGATGTGTTCTTTCAGACGTGCGTTGAGCATCTGAATCATCAGCTGGCGCTTAATGTGGGCCTCGTAGTCACTGCGGTCATGCAGTTTGTGATGTGGGTGTTGGTAAGACACTTGCAAGCCCATATAGGGCATTTCGGGGTCTTTAAAGGTGAGAATGCGCGTACCCTTGAGGGTGCTGAGCGTGTATTGAGGCTTTTGAAGTGCATCTTTTGGTGCTGGTATGCGGCTGAACAGCGCACGAATCTTTTGCTCTACGCTATCGGGGTTGATGTCGCCCACGACGATGATTGCTTGATTGTCGGGGCGATACCATTTGTGATAATAAGCTCGAAGGGTATCGTATGGAGCGTGTTTGATGATGGCAGTATCACCGATGGGAAGTCGCTCTGCGTATCGAGAGCCTTTGTAGATTTTGGTGAAAATCTCGTGAAGGAGGCGTTCCATTGGCCCTTTGCGCGTGCGCCATTCGGCGAGGATCACTCCGCGCTCCTTGTCGATTTCCTCCCCTTCGAAGGTGACATCTGCAGCCCATTCCTTTAGGATGAGCAAGCCCGTGTCAAGGCGCGCTTCATCCTTAGAGGGGACTTGCAGCATATAGGCCGTCACTTCAAAGGAGGTAAACGCATTGAGATCGGGGCCAAAACGCGTGCCCATCTTTTCGAGATAATCCACAAGGGCGTTTTTACTGAAGCTCTTTGTCCCATTAAAGGCCATGTGCTCCACAAAATGCGCCAGGCCCTTTTGCCCATCCGTTTCGTGGACCGAGCCCGCCGCTACCACCAGGCGCAATTCGGTGTAACCCTTTGGTGTGGGATTGTGCTTGATATAGTAGCGCATGCCATTGGGTAAGGTGCCGATCTTGACGTCAGGATCTGTAGGGATGGGCCCGGGCTTCAGTTCTTCGCCCGGCGGCTGAAGGTATTCTGGAGATAATGGAGGTCGGACACTTTCAGCTTGGAGGACGTATTCCTCTTTTGCAGCTGTCTGGTCTGTGGCTTTTTTAAAGGTACTACAGCCAATGAGACTAAATGCGATTGTGTACACAAGCATCATCGTCAAATGTCCCTTCATCGAGTAGGCATTTTAGTTCAAAGATTTTATACTGTTACAAAGGTCTTTTACTCCAACGCGATGTACTACGGAATATTGCTGACGATTCACTATGTCGAATATGTGCCCTCTCGTTAGCCCATAACTACTCCAATGGCTTATGCCTCGCCACCTACGGAGCTGCTTTCGAGTTGTCGAACGCGTTGGCGGACGTGGTGGAGAAAGGCGGATGTGTTGGGGTGTGTTAGATGAGATTGTAAACGGTGTTCGAGGGTCTTTAAAAGATCGGTCTTCTCGTCGAAAAACGGATGATGAAGTAGCCTGGTCGACTGAAGATGGATCATGAGTTGGATAATCTCTTGCACATATCTTGCAGGTAGGCGATCGATTTTATACAGCTCGTGAAGGTACAGCTCTGCCAAAGCGATGGACCGAAAGTGCATTGCCCCCCAATAGCTCATGGATATCTTCATGGGATTGTGCTCCTCCTCTGTAAGCCAATCCATCGCCCACAGGAGGTGTTTTTTATCGGTGTAAAATGTACGGAACACCTCTTCTAAGGGTTTGCCTATGCGTTGGGCAATGAGCTGTAGGTTTAAAACGCTTAATAGATATGAGTCGGCTTTTTCCTTTGATAAATCGGCTATGCGTCGGGCTGATCGTTCAACACTATCGTACAGTGTGATGAGATGTATGGGCTCGACATGGTTGAGAGCAAAGACCAGCAGGGGGTCTGGATAGCGAATAAAACGATAGTAGCTCTTGGTCAGGAGCGTTGTAATGCGCAGGCTCATGGCGTGGATGAGGGGCCTGGCTTCCACCCGAAGTACGAGATCTTCGAACACCTGATAAAGAGCATCCAGCTGTTTGAGGAGTTGGACATTGTTGGTCCTGAGTTTGGAGAGGAGATAGTGAAACGGGCCGAAGAGACTAAGTACCAATTCTGCTGCTTGGACGAAATTCGACTGGTCTACGGCCCTTTGAGCAAGTTCTATGTATCGCTTAGCTGTTCCCTTAAAGCGAAGTAGGAGCTTTTGGGACGGCTGTGCCCCGCGATAACAAGGCAGTAATATCGCATCGAGGATCTGTGCTGGGAGAGCAGAGGAGGTCTTTTCCACCAATTGATCCAAGGTGCGAAGGAGTATGTAGAGGGCAAAATCCGCATCCTTTTGGGCGTAATCCCTCAAAATGCGGAGAGCCTCCTCACGATGTATTTCCGATAAGTAGTTGGAGGCGATTTGCGTCAAGTCCGGTAAGGCCGCTCTCTGCTGGTCTTTGGATGTACGCACGATGCGCCCGTAGAATTGCTGCGCTGCGAGTATGTGGTGACAGGCATAACGACCGTTGGTCGGACAAGGACATTGCCAGGTGATGACTGAATCATGGATAGATTGTACGACTTCATAAGGACCAAAGACATAGCGGATCCTCTTTCCTTTAGAGTCGATAATAGCTTGTGCCCCCTCGGAAATGCATTGTTTGGAGGCTTGAACAATCCAGAGTGGTATGGTTTCGGTATGCGACATACCTATGGGAACCTTGGCCAGAAACCAATCGATAAAGTTACATAAAGAAATTAACTTATCTTTGGCAGGATTTAACTGCATGTCGATATGGAAGTGCCGCTCTGGAAAGATCTCATCGATAGGGGTGAAAAACCTGAGTATTTGCTTTGGGTGGGATGTGCCTGTGCTTATGATCTGTCGGCACAGAAGATGATACGCTCGTTAGTGAAATTGTTGAACATCGCAGGTGTTACTTTCGGTATCCTCGGTGAGGAGGAGCAATGTACGGGAGACCCGGCGCGAAGAGCGGGCAATGAGTTTGTCTTTCAGATGCTGGCCCTTCAAAATATCGAACTGCTCAACGCTTATGGTGTGGAACGCATACTCTGTGTGTGCCCCCACTGCTACAACGTATTGAAGAATGAATATCCCGATCTCGGAGGCACTTATGAGGTTGTGCATTACAGTACCTTGCTAAGCGAACTCATCCAACAAGGTAGGTTGCCCATTGGTGCGAAGAGCAACGAACGCATCACCTATCACGACTCGTGCTATCTGGGGCGCGGAAATGGTGAGTACGAGGCTCCTCGCGAGGTCGTTCGTGCCTTGTACGAAGAGCTTACCGAAATGGAGCGCTCACGCGAAAGGGGATTGTGCTGTGGAGCAGGGGGGGCGCAGATGTTTAAAGAGGAAGAGCCCGGGACCAAGCGCGTCAGCCGCCAACGCACAGAGGAGATCATGGCTACTGGGGCAAAAATTGTGGCACTCAATTGCCCATATTGCAAGATAATGCTCTCTGATGGACTAAACACGGCAGATGCCGATACGCAAGTCAAGCTCTACGATCTCAGTGAGCTCATCCTTCGACACCTGGGTGAGTAGTGCCGAGCTGTTGTTGGCAGTAGGCCCTGTAAAAATATCCCTCTTTGTCGGCCATTAACTCCTCAAAGGTGCCTTGTGCGGCTATCGTACCGCGACTCAGGACGATGAGGTGATCAAAGTGCTGTACTTGCAGGAGATTGTGGGTGATGAGTATGAGCGTGATACTCTGCTCCTTGCTGTGGTGGAGAATATTTTGCAAAATTTGTTGTGCTGTGTGATTGTCGATGGCCGATAAGACGTCGTCGAGGATCAACACCCTCGGCTTGCGAATGATAGCCCTGGCGATAGCTAAGCGCTGGCGCTGACCTCCCGAAAGAGTAACACCACGCTCGCCGATAATGGTCTGATAGCCCTGGGGAAATTTGACGATATCGTCGTGCAATTGGGCCAATTTAGCTGCCTGCACGATTTCATCCATAGAAATGTCGGCTTGTCCAATACCAATGTTGTAGGCTATTGTGTCGGAAAACAAAAAGACGTCTTGCGGTACGTAGACCACTTGCCGTCGCAACGAGGAGAGCTCATACTTGGGTAAGGGGAGATTCTCAAGGTAAATGGTGCCTGCTGTGGGGTCCATGATGCGTACCATCAACTCAGCCAAGGTGCTCTTTCCACTGCCCGTCTTGCCGACGATGGCACAAAGTGTACCCTGGTGAATGCGGACATGGACATCTCTCAGTGCAAATACTCCCTCTGGCGCATCGGGATAGCGAAAGGATACACCTCGAAACTCGTAATTTCCCCTGATGATGCGATCGCTGACAGGTCCCGATCGAATGTGTGGCTCTTGCCGAAGTAGCTCCAAGATGCGCTTTTGGGCAGCTGCTGCCTCCTGAATGACAGAGGCTATCCATCCGACCGAAGTAAATGGCCAGGTCAACATGTTGATGTAGATCACAAACTCCGCCAGGTTGCCTGCCGTAATCGTCCCTTCGTTGAGCATTTTGCCTCCCCAATATATGGTGAGGATATTGCTCATCCCGATCAATAGCACGATCATGGGGAAAAACAGGGCTCGAAGTCGAGTCATGTCCATCGATACCTCGTAATACGTTTTGGAGTCTTTATAAAATCGATCTCGGAAAGCCGGCTCGCGCGCGAATACTTTAATGACCCGTATTCCCGAAAAACTCTCCTGAGCCAAGCTGGTCAATGTGGCGAGCTGTCGCTGAATGCGCGTACTACGACGTTGAATTTCTGAGCTGATGTAGTAAATCCCGACGGATAAAACAGGCAAGGGCGAAAGCGCGAGCAAGGCCAAGGTAGTATTGACCGAAAACATGCTGAAGATGACCCACGAAGCGAGACTCAACAGATTGATGAGGTACATCACCCCCGGACCGAGATACATGCGCACCTTTGCAATGTCTTCACTGACGCGCGACATCAAATCTCCTGTGCGATAATTTTTGAAAAAAGGTGCATCCATGAGGAGATAATGTCCAAAGAGCTCTCTTCGCATATCGGCCTCGATAAGGCGAGACATCACAATGAGCGTTTGACGCATTAAAAAGGTGAAAAATCCCATCAGTACAGCCCATAGCAAGACCATCCCGGCAAAGTAGAGTAACTTTTGCGTCAGCTGTTCGTAGAGCACTGCCTGATCAGCAGCAGCAACATTGGAATATTCCTTGAGGAGATCAACTACGGCGTTTAACGCGCGGCGAATCTCTTGAGGTTGTAAAATGCGAAAGTAGTTGGCTAAGACGACGAAGAGAATACCCAAAATCAAGCGCCACCGATAGCGCCATAGATATCGATTGAGGGTAAAGATGTATTGCATAATTGGCGGATGTATCCTGCAAAGATGCAAATTATGACGAAGAGCTTGGGTATGAAATGTTGAGTCGGACTTCTAATGGGATTGAGCTGTTGGAGAATAGTAGGGACTGGAGTGAACGACGTGGGGGTTACTCCGAGATATGGCATTAAAAGTCAATCGATGCATCGGCCTTTTGCTGAAGGTAGAGAATGACCTTTTCTGCGATGGGGATTTTCGTTGCGCGTTCGATTCCTTCCAGGCCCGGAGAGGCGTTGACTTCTAAGATGAGAGGGCCGCGATGGGAGCGTATGATATCCACCCCTGCGATGGGTATTTTTAAGGTCGCTGCTGCGCGAACGGCTAAGTCGCGCTCTATGTCGGTCAGGTCAATCGGATCAAGGGTAGACCCACGGTGAAAGTTGGAACGAAAATCTCCCCATGCAGCAGTGCGTTGCACTGCTGCAATTACCTCATCTCCGACGACAAAGGCGCGTATATCTTGTCCGTGCGCCTCTTCGATGTATTCTTGCAGCAGGTATCTTCGTCCAAAGCGCTGGAAGAGATTGCCTACACGGAGGAGGTCGCCGAGATTGTCGATGAGTATGACGCCTTCGCCTTGTGTGCCCATCAGTGGTTTGATCACGATTTTACGCCCTTGTAGTTCCTGCCAGAAGCGGTGCACGGAGGCCATGTGGTAGCTCATGATGGTGCGCGGTATGGGGATTCCGTGGGTATGAAGTATTTGGAGGGCACTGAATTTGTTGCGCGTGGAGAGCAGAGCCTCAGCTTCGAAAGGAGTATAAGCACCTGCCATGCTGAAATGCCGTATGACTGCCGCACCCTGCTCCGTTACGGAGGTGCCTATGCGAGGTAAAATGGCATCGACGGGAAGAATCGACTCTCCCCAATACAGAATATCCACCCTTTCGGGCGTAAGTGAGAGTTCGCAATGCATGTGATTGACTATGCGCACGTCGACTTCGAGCCCACGAGCGGCTTCGTAGAGCCTCCTCGTCGAATACAGCGCTGGACTACGCGATAAAATGTAGAGTCGCAATACGGATAGTGTTAAATTGTCAACATCTCTTTCGTGCGGTGAAGTTAAGGATATTTGCCCATGACTTTGCTTTTTCGACCTTTTTAGGCGCCCTTTAATTATTGGTGCACGATTTGACAAAAGCTATATACATGGCTATGGCCCACCGTTTTATACCACGTACGATCGACGATTTCATACATCGCCATAGAGAGAGCATGCATTGCATCCAAGGGGATATTTGTAACTTGTCGCCGCGACAAACGCGATGCATGCAGCACGATAAGAGGGTGATACGCGCGTGGGCGCTCTTCGATTGGGCCAATTCTGCCTACAGTCTGGTCATCTCGACAGCAATCTTTCCCCCATATTTTTTAAAGATCGCCCCTTCTCAGATTCCCATAGGGACGTATCGGCTATCGAGCAGTGCGCTCTTTGCCTTTTCTGTAACGGTGTCGTATGTCATCGTGGCAATTGTAGTGCCTTTGCTGTCGGGTATTGCCGATTATAGGGGCATGCGCAAACAATTTTTGAAGGCGTTTACGCTTATGGGATCGGTAGCATGTGCGCTATTGTTTTTCTTCGATTCGCCATCGGAGGTGTGGTTTGGCATTGCGGCTTTTGTGGTGGCGACGGTTGGTCATGCTGGCAGTTTGGCCTTTTACAATGCCTATCTTCCGGAGATTACCAGCTACGAGCAAATGGACCGCGTCAGTGCGATGGGCTTTGCATGGGGATACGTGGGTAGCGTCTTGCTCTTGCTCTTCAATCTGTGGGTCATCATGCAGCCGGAGATGTTTGGCATTCGGTCGTCGACCCTACCCGTTCGCCTGGCCTTTCTGTCGGTGGGATTGTGGTGGTGGGGGTTTTCGCAGATCACTTTTGCTTATTTGCCGGCCAACCGCGCGATCGCCGTCGAAACGCGCCGCGTCTTGTTCAAAGGCATCGAAAAGCTGAAGAAAGTGGGTAGGCGCATCGTTGCAAACCGCAACTTGCAGTGGTATCTCATTGCGTTTTTGTTTTTTAGTGCTGGCGTCCAAACCGTCATCTATCTGGCAAGTGCCTTTGCCGAAAAAGAGCTGGCCTTTGGTACCGAAGAGCTCATCATCGTCATTTTGCTCCTCCAGCTGGTGGCAGTGGCTGGAGCTTACCTATTTGCTAAGGTTTCGGAAATTTGGGGAAGTAAGTTTTCACTGTGGACGATGATAGCCATTTGGGTAGGCATTTGTATCGGCGGATATGCCTTACAGAGCAAGGGGATGTTTTATGCATTAGCTGCGGCAGTGGGGTTGGTGTTGGGGGGCATTCAGTCGCAGGCGCGTTCGGCATATGCCAAACTCGTGCCCAGTCGCACACCCGATATGACTTCGTATTTTGGCTTTCTCGACTTTGTAGCCAAGTGGTCACTCATCATCGGCACCTTTTGCTTTGGCTTTATCGACCAATGGACGGGCAGTATGCGCAATAGCATTTTGGCCTTGGCGGTGCTCTTTATCGTTGGTGGATTGGCATTGATTCCTGTGCGAATTCCTAAAATCAAACAAATTGAGCAAGGCAATCGTTTAAACCAATAAAACGGCGCGCGCTTAATCAAAACAGTATCGATGAACTCAACATGAAAAAGCTGTATACGACCCTTAAGGATATTTATTTGCGGCTCACTTCCATGACTGCGGGGGGTATTTACTTAGTCACCTTAGCAGTGGTCATCGGGGCAGCCACCTTTATTGAAAACGATTTTGGCACTTCGACGGCTCAAAAGCTCGTCTACCGGGCGAAGTGGTTTGAAGTGTTGCTCCTATTGATTGGATTGTCGGTGTTGCGGCAAATCATCCGCTATCGGATGTGGCGGCGCCCAAAATGGCATATGCTGCTCTTCCACGGCTCGATTTTGGTCATCTTGCTCGGTGCTGCATTGACGCGCTACTTCGGCATGGAGGGGATGATGCACATCCGCGAAAAGTCGAGCACCAATGTCATCCAATCACGCGAACCCTATCTCAACTTTCGCGCCGTCCATGGCCCCCGGCGGTATGTCTTCCACAAAAAGGTACTCTTTGGAGCATTGGGGAATAATGCCTTTACCAAGGATTATATTTTGGGCAACTTGCCCTTGCGCGTAGAGGTGCTCAAGGTCATTCCCAATCCCGAACAGATATTGAAGGACGATCCCAACGGTCAACCTACACTCTGGATCGTCATGGCGGGCATGGGAGGTCGAAAAAACTACTTCTTGCGCAAGGGCGAAGTGAAGAATTTTGACGGTATTACCTTCAACTTTGAAGCAGGAGCTCAGCCAGCGATGATACAGATCGAACAGAGGGATAGCGGTCTGTACATGCGCAGCATGATGCCCATTGCGCGCATGGTGATGGCTTCGCAGTATCGCGACTCCATACAGGCAGGGCAGTGGTATCCGTTGGCGGTACAGGCATTGCATTCGCTGGGGCGGAAGAATTTCGTGTTTAAGGAATTTCGCCCCCAGGCTGTCGTGGAAATCCAATCGGGTAAGCGCAAGCTCGAACCCAACGACAAAGCCGCAGTGGTGATGCGCTTGTCCACACCTGTCGACACCCAGGAGATCGTCGTCATTGGGAGTGAATCTTTCCGCGGCGAACCCGTCATCACGCGCCTCGGTGATCTCGATATAAGTGTCAGCTACGGCCCTCGCGATATCCAGTTGCCCTTTTCCTTGTATCTTGAAGACTTTCGCCTTGTGCGTTATCCCGGCACCAATGATCCCGCCAGTTATGAAAGCGATGTGGTGCTCATCGATCCGCGAAAAAACCTCGAAATGCCGTACAGCATCTACATGAATCACATCCTCAATTACGATGGCTATCGCTTTTTCCAATCGTCGTACGATCGCGATGAGCTCGGTACGGTATTGAGTGTCAATTGGGATCCCTGGGGTACAGCAGTATCGTATCTCGGCTATGCGTTGTTGACCATCGGAATGTTATGGATGTTTCTGGCTCCCAAGAGCCGATTTCGACAGCTGGCAAAAAAGATTTAAAAATACACATCATGAAATGGTTCTACATAGGCTTAATAGCTGTGGGCTTGAACTGGATGGGCTTGCCTACGCTATGGGCCAACGGTGTGCCCGTCACGACGAGAAAGTTTGATGGTGATCACATTAAACTTTTGTCGACTGTATCGGTGCAGGACTTTCGTGGCCGAATGAAGCCCTTTCACACCTTGGCCAACGAAGTGCTGCGCAAATTGACTCGCAAGACGAGTCTGTACGGCATGGACCCCGTAGAGGTGGTGATCAATATGAGCCTATACCCCGAAGCATGGCACGATGTGCCGCTCATACGACTCGGCAAGCATCCAAAGATCCGCGAATTGGTCGGCGTGGAGGGAAAACTCGCTTCGTACGACGACTTTTTCGATGCCGATGGAAAGTTTAAGCTCCTCGAAGAGCTTCGGGCAGCCCATGCCAAAGAGCGTCAGTATCGCGGTACCTTCGAAAACGAACTCATCCGCCTCGACGAACGCATCAATATCGTCAATATGATCTTCCACCATCGGTTGATGCGTCTCTTTCCGCTCGAAGGCGATCCCGGCAAACGCTGGATAACGGGTGATGAGGCAAGCCGCATGGCCGATACTACTTCCAAAAAATCCATCCAATTTGCGGCCATGTTTTTCCCCGTCTATCGAAAACTCGTCGATCATGCATTGAGCAGTGGCGACTGGTCCTTGCCCAATCAGGCAATTCAAGAGCTCAAGGCATTTCAGGCAAAATACGGCGGTGATATCTTGCCTACAGCCATACAGACAAAGGCAGAAATCCTCCTCAACAAGAGCAATATCTTTGACCGACTAATGCGCTATTACGGCGTGCTTGGGATCTTTGCGCTCGTGTTGTTTTTTATACGCGTCTTTCGCCCGCAGACCTCCTTGAAAATCCCGAGATTGATTTTGTTGTCTTTGGTGTGGTTGGCTTTTGCCCTTCACGTGTTCGGACTCGCCG
>JALWKB010000007.1 GCA_026996805.1 Saprospiraceae bacterium
GTATCATCCCCCTCGATGACTATACCCTTACCCTTAGTAGGATCAACTCCCCCGTGTTGATGTATTTCGTCGAAAGGCGCGTACGCAATTTCGACACCAAAGACCAAAGGCGCTTCATCCTGCAAATCTTCAACGTCATCAACATGCTCTTTATCGAAAACCTGAAAAAACTCAACCTCAAGCGCCACTTCATCGAGGCCGAGCTCTATAGCTCCAGCCGAAACGAAGAACTCAAGCAGCTCCTCCAAATCGAAAAAAGCCTTGTGTATTTCGTCACCTCACTGCGCGACAACGAACTGCTCTTCCTGAAAATGAAACGCACAGACTTTCTGCACATTCGTCAAGATAAAGAGCTGGAAGAACTCTTTGAGGACATCATCATTGACAACAGCCAAGCCCTCGAAATGGCCAACGTCTATACCAATATCCTCTCCAGCACGATGGAGACTTACGCCTCTATCATCAGCAATAACCTCAACCTCTATATCAATCGCCTGTCCATCATCGCTATCATCCTAATGGTGCCCACCCTCTTTGCCAGCTTTTACGGTATGAATGTACGCCTTCCACTCCAAGACCATCCCTATGCCTTTTACTACATCATCCTGCTCTCCCTTGTGGTCGTGTTGGGATTGATTTACATCCTCCACGTCAAAAAAATACTCTGAGCTCTACAGGGGCTGATCTTTTCTTGCACGTGTTCCCATTTTGCGAATACGATCACTTATTCTCTACAAGTGATTATATCACAACTCAAAATATATTAGAAAAAACAATAATATGTGTATGTTATACGATTTTGACTAATGTTTATGTGTTTCGTTTTTAAGGTTTTATACTTTAAAAAATCTCATATATTCTTGCACATCCGATTTGTTTAGCCCTAACTTTGCTGTGGATTTCAACCGCTGAACGAACCTGAGGACACGGTCATCTGCCGGGTAATAGGACCAACTGTTCCCCCATTGACAGTACTACATGCGCTTTAGTGCTGTGTATTGTCTTTGGTATGAAATGGTAAAAGGTCTTGAAATGAGAAAACGAAACGCTATGCACATGTCTTTCAATGGTACTCTCATGAACAGTTTGGCACGACTGTATGCTTATGGCATGTGGGTCGCCCTGTCGTGGTTGGCAATGCATGCAGAGCTTCAAGCCCAGTGTACTCCAGTTGGAGGGCAGATTAGTGGACGCGTCTTTTACGATGTCAATTATTCCGGAGCGTTGGACGCGGAGGACGCACCCATGCCAAATATTGAGGTGCAGATATACAACAATGTTGGAAGTTTGGTGGCTTCGACAGTTACAGACGATGCAGGAACCTATGCGGTGAGTGGATTGAATGACGGCGAATACTATCGCGTGGAATTCGTTGTACCGGAAGGCTTGCGCGCTACGCATTCTCAGCAGCGTCAACATCGCCAGGTGCGGCGCGTGCGCGTACCATCGTGTGATATACATCTCGGCTTAATCGACGGAGAGATATGGGTCGGAAGCAGTGCCCCTCCATTGGTAGTGACGCGCTTTATACGAGGTGGCCAAAACGAGTATGCAGATGAAGCCGTGCTCCTTAGCGTGCCTTCTGATTTTGAATATACGGATCCAGCGACTGCGTTGGCTGCCAAAGCGCAGCTCGGAGCCGTGCGGAGTATGGCGTGGAGCCGCACGAGACAGCGACTCTATATATCCGCCTTTGTCAAGCAAGGAGCAACTTTAAAGGACGGAGTGTATGATGCGATTTATGCGATAGACGTTGGCGGAAGTGGGGCGGTGGTGCGATGGGTACGACTTTCGGATCTGGGCATCTCCGTTCCACCATTGGCGGTGAGTGATGCCGATG
>JALWKB010000008.1 GCA_026996805.1 Saprospiraceae bacterium
ATCCCTTGGCGGGAGGCTTTGCGCGACACACTCCGATCGATGTTGCAGGCCGATGTGCCGCTGGTGCCATACTGGGTGCAAGGTACCCTCTATTACACGCTTGCCAAGGCTGATTTAAACCAACCCGTCTTAATGCGCCATAATCCGAAAGAGGATGAGGAGGCCGTACTCATTGATCCCAATCAGTGGTCGGAAGATGGGACGGTATCGCTGATGTCGTTGCATTTCGACAGGGATGGACGATACTTGGCCTATCAAGTAGCTCATGCGGGTTCCGATTGGCGCATTGTCCGTGTGATGGATTTGCATGCCCAAGAGGTGCTCGACGACAGTTTAAGTGATGTCAAATTTTCGAATATCGCATGGTCGAAAGGCGGCTTTTATTACAGCCGTTTTATTGGGGGAGAGGGCCAGAGGGGTACTTTTTCGGAATTGCGCCGTCAGGCGATCTACTATCACAAGATCGGGACGGACCAGGAGGAGGATCAGCGCATCTACCTTCCCCGTGCAGCGCGTACTTACGTTCAAGCACATGTCACAGACGATGAGCGGTGGCTCATCGTGCACGAGATGCGCACTACTTCGGGCAATCGCGTACTGGTCAAGCGCAACCACACACGGGATACGTTTCGCTACCTCGTAAGCCATGACGACAAGCGCTACCATTGGATCGGTACAGTAGGCGATACTTTCCTTTACCGTACTAATGACGGATTTGCCAATTATGCGGTAGTGGGGCTGTATTTTGACTCTGCCGGAGAGGTCATGCGGAAGGTTTTTATCCCCGAGCGGAGCGAGGCCCTCACCAATGCCTGGTGGTTTGATGGGACGTTTGTGCTCCACTATTTAAAAGATGCGAAGAGCCATGTGGTGATACGTGATGCGGAGGGTGAGCGAGCGATGCCGCTGCCGGGGCCAGGCACGGTGCGCCATGTGCGTTGGGCAAAGGACGAGCGTGCCCTCTACTACGTGTACACCTCTTTTATTCATCCCAACGCGATATATCGGTATAAAATGGTGGACCGCAAGAGCGAGGTCTACCTTTCGTCCAATCTACCATTTCATACGGAAGACTACATAACAGAGGAATATTGGTATCGGAGTCACGATGGTACGCCGATACACGTATTTGTAAGTCGGCATAAGGAGGTGGATAAAACCGAGCCGCGGCCGGTACTGCTCTATGGATATGGGGGATTTAACATTCCTATTACGCCGGCGTTTAGTGTGGAGCGGGCGGCGTGGATACGTGGTGGGGGAGTCTATGTCGTGGCCAATTTGCGCGGTGGTGGAGAGTACGGTGAGGCATGGCATCGACAGGGGACGAAGAGCCAAAAGCAAAACGTGTTTTACGATTTTCAATGGGCGGCGCAATGGCTCATTGATACGGGATGGACGCGCCGTGATCTGCTCGCCATCGAAGGACGATCAAATGGGGGCTTGTTGATTGGGGCGTGTATTACCCAACGCCCCGATTTGTACCGTGTGGCAGTGCCCGTCGTTGGTGTGCTTGATATGTTGCGCTACCATCTCTTTACGATTGGCTGGGCCTGGGCCTCCGATTATGGAATCAGTACCAGGGCTGCGGATTTTTCCTATTTACGCCGCTATTCGCCGGTGCACAATGTCGTCGATGCGCACTATCCGTCGACGCTTATCATGACTGCCGATCACGATGATCGCGTGGTGCCATCGCATTCCTATAAGTTTGCCGCCCATCTGCAAAAACACCAACTCGCCGAACACCCCGTCTTGCTGCGCGTCGAACACGGCGCGGGACATGGTGCCGGTAGGTCGAAGGCACAACATCTGGCCGAGATGACCGATAA
>JALWKB010000009.1 GCA_026996805.1 Saprospiraceae bacterium
CACCTTATCGCCTGCTTGGACACATACTTCATCCACCACCGCATCAATGGGTGCGCGGATGATGTTTTCCATTTTCATGGCTTCGATGACAAACAAGGTGTCTCCCTTGCGCACCCCATCGCCGGGGTTTACCGCACAGTTTAATATTACGCCGGGCATGGGTGCCTTTACTTCCGCGATGCTTTGCGTGGTATGCCTCGAACGACTGAGTTTTTCCGCCAGCAGATCAATTTCATCCTTCAGACGAATCTCCCACTTCAAGCCACTCCATTCGATGCAGAGAGTCTTTTGAGGGACGTCTATTTTTAGGACGTGTATACGATGAGATTTCCCATTGAAGAGGACGTGATAGAGCTGTTGGTCCGCATTGGAGACAACATCGAGGCTGTCGCTTGTACGTTCGTCGATGTCGATGGGCTTTTCACCAAGTATGTGGACTTGATATTTCATACCGAGAGATCCTACAGGCTTTGTAAAATGTCCAACAAAGGTACAAAATCAGCCCTCAAATTGTACCGAAAAGATGATCGCCCTGCTCAAAAGCTGGTAAAGGATGTTCGATGCGGGAAGCTTCCGGTCGTAAAGGAGGATGTTGTCCAACCCTTGGGAAAACTTTATTTCGGGGGAGAAAATGAAATAGGGGAAAAAGAACTGCAAGCCTGCCCCTATTTCAAAGCAAAAGTTGTGAGGACTGAGGCGCAGCACATCGGGGAATTTCTCTCTGTCCAAAAAGCTCGTACTCTGCACATCGTACATATAATTGACGCCTGCTATGACGAAGGCCTTGCTGTCGCGGTAGGTTTCAGACTTGTATCGGAGCAGGACGGGCAGTTCGAGATAGATCGATTCGATGCGGTCCCATCGATCAGAGCCGTTGACAGCGATAAAATGCAATTGTCGATGTTGAAAAGATACGGTCGGCAGCACGCGAAAGTCAAAATACCTCCCCAATTTTAAATTGAAGATCACACTAGCTCCAAGGCCATTGCCGGGTTGGACTTCGATCTGCCGATAATAGGGATTGCGGATAAAATCTTCCGAGAGCTCGATCTTGTAGCCCGAAGAGATAAGAGCGATGCGCAAGCCAAAGTAATAGGGCTTTTTGTGAAACGTAAAATAGTTGACCGACCCTGGCTCGTGCTGCCCAAATACCACCACAGAAAAAAGAGAAAACAGCGAAACCACAATCACTTTTCGGCTAAGTACATGCAGCATATACCCGAACTTAGAGGTACAATTTCAACGTCTGAAAAGCCGGCTTGATATAACAATGAAGCGAAATCTTCATATGCAGGGAAATGTTGCACGGTTTCATACAAATAGCGATACGCGTAGGAATCTCCAGAAAGCAGTGCTCCAATACGCGGCAAGAGGTGTCGGAAATACACCCCATAGAGTTTCTTGATGATGGGATTGCGCGGCATGCTAAATTCGAGGATGCCGACCTTTCCACCTTTGCGCAAAACGCGATGCATCTCCGAAAGCCCCTTTTGGAGATCAGCAAAATTGCGCACCCCAAACCCCACCGTGATCATGTCGAATGACTGATCGGCAAAAGGAAGGCTCTCTGCAGGCGCACAAACCCACGCAATGGTATTCAGGCCTTTTCGAGTGGCCTTTTGCCTGGCGCGCTCCAACATCGCTTCCGAAATGTCCAGACCCGTCACCTCTGCTTTAGGCCATTGCTTAGCCAGGGCAATGGCTAAATCACCCGTACCGGTGGCTACGTCGAGGATTCGGTGCGCTTGGCCCGATGAGAGTTTTTTTACTAATACACTTCGCCAATAGACGTCAATATATCCTGAGAGCAACCGATTGAGCAGATCATAGCGATGCGCGATGCGGTCAAACATCTGACCGATGCGAGTACGGCGTATCGAACTGCCCTCTTGATGCTCCGACTTCAAACCTCCGGGCATATTTTCCGTTTATCATAATATACGCCGATCTCCGAAGTGCCGCTCTCCCAAAGTTCAAAACGGTAAGTCTTGCAGTACTCCTGATCGGCCAATAGTTTACAGATGGCAAATTGCATTAATGTATACGGCAAATTCCAGAGTTTATTTGGTAATTTTGCGCGTCTTTTTGAAATCAACTGAGGTTTATGCCGCAAAGTAAAATAATTCCCGTCAGTATTGAGGAAGAACTCAAATCGGCCTACATCGATTACTCCATGTCGGTCATAGTCTCCCGTGCGTTGCCCGACGTGCGGGACGGATTGAAACCCGTACACCGTCGCGTATTGTACGGCATGGCAGAGCTGGGATTGACCTATGGCAAACCCCATAAGAAATCGGCGCGTATCGTTGGCGAAGTGCTTGGAAAATACCACCCGCACGGCGATAGCTCCGTATACGACGCCATGGTACGCATGGCACAGCCGTGGTCGATGCGTTATCCACTCGTCGATGGACAGGGCAATTTTGGCTCCATCGATGGCGATAGTCCCGCCGCTATGCGATATACCGAGGCGAGGCTTGCGCGCATTAGCGATTACGTCCTCGCCGATATCGATAAGGATACCGTCGATTTTGCCCCAAACTTCGACGATTCGCTTAAAGAACCCGTCGTACTGCCCACTCGCGTGCCCCTCTTGTTGTGCAATGGTAGCTCAGGCATTGCCGTCGGCATGGCTACGAACATGGCTCCGCACAACCTCAACGAGGTCGTCGACGCTATAAAAGCCACCGTCGACAACCCCAACATCAGCATTGACGAAATACGCCAATACCTCAAAGGCCCCGACTTCCCCACAGGTGGAATCATCTACGGCACCGAAGGGATCAAAAACTACATGGAAACAGGGCGTGGGAAGGTCGTCGTCCGCAGTAAAGCCGAATTCGAAACCCTACCGTCGGGGAAAGTGCAAATCGTCGTCACCGAAATACCCTATCAAGTCAATAAATCCCAACTGATTAAAAAAATCGCCGATGTCGTCCAATCGGGTAAAGTGCCCGATATAGCCGATATACGCGATGAGTCCGACCGCCAGGGCCTGCGCATCGTCATCGAACTCAAAAAAGACGCCATCCCCAAAGTAGTGCTCAATAGCCTGTACAAGTACACCCCCTTGCAAGTGTCCTTTGGCGTGATCAACATCGCCCTGGTCGATGGTCGCCCCATGCAACTCAATATCAAACAGCTCATCGAGCAGTTTATACGTTTTCGCATCGATATCATCGTACGCCGTACCCGGTATGAGCTGCAAAAAGCCGAAGAGCGCGCCCATATCCTCGAAGGTCTGCTCATTGCCCTCGACCATATCGACGAAGTCATCGCGCTCATCCGAAGTTCCAACACCGTAGAAGAAGCTAAAGACAATTTAATGCAGCGCTTCGAGCTGTCCGAAAAACAGGCCAAGGCCATCCTCGATATGCGCCTGCAAAAGCTCACCAGCCTCGAACGACACAAGATCAAAGAAGAACACCAGGAACTCCTCGAAAAAATCAAGCACTACAAGGAAATCCTCGCCAGCGAAACCCTCCAACGCAACATTGTCAAAGAAGAACTCGACGAAGTAAAGGAAAAATTCGGCGACCCAAGGCGTACCGAAATCGTGCCCGACGAAGGCGAAATACGCATCGAAGACATCATACCCGACAGCAAAGTCGTCATCACCGTCACCCATCAAGGATACATCAAACGCACCGAAATCAGCGAATACCACACCCAACACCGAGGTGGCAAAGGAGCACGCGGATCACGTACCAAGGACAACGATTTTATCGAACACATCTTTACCGCGTCCAATCACAACTACTTGCTCCTCTTTACGCAGAAGGGCAAGTGCTTTTGGCTGAAAGTCTATGAAATACCAGAAGCTGCCAAAAACGCCATGGGACGCAATATCCGCAACCTCATCGCTATCGACAACGACGATAATATTCGCGCATATATCATTGTACGGGATCTCAACGACGAAACCTTCGTCAACAGTCATTATATCTTCTTTGCGACGCGACGCGGTGTCGTCAAAAAAACACTCCTCAAAGCCTTTTCTAATCCCAGAGCTACGGGCATCACCGCCCTGCATATCGACGAAGGCGATCGACTCATCGAAGCCGTCCTCACCGATGGCCAGCAGCACATCCTCATCGCTACCGACGAAGGCAAGGCCGTACGCTTCCACGAAGACGACGTGCGTCCCATGGGACGCAATGCACGCGGAGTACGCGGCATCACCATCGACAACCACGACCACCACGCCGTAGGAATGATCGCTATCCACCCCGAATCCGGTAAAACCATACTCGTTCTCTCCGAAAAAGGCCTCGGCAAACGCTCGCGCCTCGACGATTACCGCCTCACCCGACGTGGCTCTAAAGGCGTCATCACCATGAAAATAACCGCAAAAACCGGCAAACTCGTCGCTATCAAAGCCGTCCAAGAAGACGATGACCTCATGGTCTCAACTAAAAAAGGCCTCGTCATACGTACCAAAATACGCGACATCCGTATCATGGGCAGGGCGTCCCAAGGAGTCAAAATCATCACCTTAAAACCCGACGACGCCATCGCCGATGTCGCCATCGTCCATGCCACCGAACTCGAATTAGATGAGCATTAAAGTACAGACATACATCCAATGTTCAACCATTTCATACACGAAAACCACAGTGATTCGACGTTCTAACTACGAATCCAAAGTACTTGATTATCTTTGCCGCTGACTGGATCGTAAATTGCAAAATAAAAGCCCTATGAAGAAATTCCTTTTCATCTTGTTGAGCTTAACTGTCTCTGCAAGCCTGATGGCACAGGCGAGTGAGGCGGATCCAAAAGTGTTGTATAAAAAGGCTAAAAAATACCTTCAGGCTTTCAACTTCCAGCAAAACGAGGAAAACTTTAAAAATCTCAAAAAAGCCGCCGACTTCATCGACAAAGTCGTCAAAGCCGACGAATACAGCGAATCCGTCAAAGCCTGGATGCTCCGTGGAGATATCTACAACGCATGGCTCAGCTATGAAAACCTCCTCATGACCCTCAACAATGCCAATACCCTGTCCAACCCCGAAGCAGGTATCAAAGCCTACGAATCGTACATGAAAGCCTACGATCTCGCCGTCAAAAAATACCGCAAAAAGAAAATCCTCAACTCCTTGCGCGAACTCGCCGGATACCTCAATAACGCCGGCATGGCACTGTACAACCAAAAACAATACGATAAAGCTCTCGAGAGCTTTGAAAAAGTCCTCCAAATCGACCAGCTCCTCACCGAAAACGGCAAAAAATCCCTCTTCGAAAAAGAGGAAGACCGCCTCAGCCAACTCCAGACCGTAGGCCTCGTAGCCTATCAAGCCAACCACCTCGACAAAGCCAAAGACTACTTCGAAATGCTCCTCAACAAGGGCGTCAAAGACCCCGCATTCTACGATGCACTCTTTAAGTACTACAACCAAAAAGGCGACGAACAAACCGCCCTCAAATACCTCTTCGAAGGAAGAGAAGCCTTCCCCGACAATACTTCCCTGCTCTTCTCCGAAATCAACTACTACATCCAAAAAGGACAACTCGACAAACTCATCGACAAGCTCAAACTGGCCCGCGAAAAAGAACCCAACAACGTCTCCGTCGTACTCACCGAAGGCAATGTCTACGACAACCTCTTCCAGACAGCCATCGACTCCGGCAAGATGGACGATGCCAATAAATACTTCGAACTCGCTAAAAAAGCCTATCAGGATGCCCTCGCCATCGATTCCAACAACTTCCTCGCGCTCTACAGCATGGGGGCCCTGTACTACAACAAAGCAGCAGCCGTCTCGAAAGAACTCAACAAGTATGCCTCCGACTTCTCCGCCGCCGGCCAAAAGAAGTACTCCGAACTAAAAGCTGAAATGGAAGGCTACTTCAAAAAAGCATTGCCGTACTTCCTCAAAGCCGAAAAACAACAACCCCAAGATATCAATACCCTGACCGCCCTAAAGGAAATCTATGCCCACCTCAACCAACTCGATAAGTCTAAAATGTACAAAGACAAAATCGAAGCGCTCCAAAATTAGTCGAGTAGTTCCTTGTTTTCATAGCTCAGCGGGGGGCCATTGCGCCCCCCTTTTTGTATATGGGATCAAATGCTTATCTTTGTCTCAAACCAATCTCAGACTCAGCTGTCGTCAATCGCTCGGATGTCTCGTTTAACAAACTTCTCCAGTATGAAATCGTACACCCTTTGGCTGCTGGGGCTATTCATCAGCTGGCTATCGACGGGACATGCACAAGTCGTCATCAACGAAATCATGTACAATCCGCCCGAAAGCGGTGCGGACTCACTCGAATTTGTCGAAATCTATAACGTGAGCTCCGACACCCTGTCGCTCCACCAATGGGCATTTAGTAAAGGCGTGCAGTATACCTTTCCCGACACCGCCGTTCCTCCACAGGGATATCTCGTCGTATGCATCAATGCCAAAGCTTTCCAAAATGTATTCGGCACAAGTGCACTGGAGTGGGAGAGCGGCGCCCTCCGAAACAGTGGCGAGGCCATCGTCTTGGTCGACGCTCAGGGTCAAACGGTCGATAGCGTCTATTACCAACCAGCGGGCAACTGGCCAGCACTCGCCAACGGTCAAGGCCATTCCCTCGAACTGTGCGACCCCACCAGAGATAACTCCATCGCATCCCATTGGAAAGCCTCCCAAACATCGACACAGCAACAAATCAACGGCAAAAACATCTACGCCTCTCCGGGCAGGAAAAACCAAGTGCCCTGTGCAGAAGCCGTCATCAAAGTGGTGAATAACGCTTTTCAACCCTCATCTCTACGCATCAAGACGGGCTGGACCGTCGAATGGCAAAACGTCGAAGGACTACACAACGTCAATGGGAAAAAATCGATCTACCCCGACAACCCCGTCGAATTTTACAGCGGAGACCCACAAAGCGGTACCTGGCGATACGCCTTCCGCTTTGACACCCCAGGTATCTACCACTACCACTGCGATGTGCATCGCAGCAGTGGAATGAAAGGTATCATCGAAGTGGTCAACGATACCCCACCTCCTATCCTCCTCACCGAAATCATGTACAACCCTCCCGCACGAAGCGATGATAGCCTCGAGTATCTCGAAATCTACAATGCCGGACCCGATAGAATCAACATGGAAGGCCTGTATTTTTCCGCTGGCATCACCTTCCGCTTTCCAGATACGACGATGCCCCCACATGCCTATTGGGTCATTGCCAAAGACAGTAAAGCCATGCAAAACGTCTTCGGCATCGAAGCCTTCCAGTGGGAGGAAGGCGCATTGAGCAATGGAGGAGAGCGCATCGAACTAAAGACAGCTCTGCATACGGTGATCTTTTCCGTACAATACGATGATGAAGACCCTTGGCCGCCCCAAGCCGATGGAGAAGGATACGCCCTTGCACTTTGTGATTTGCAAGCTGCTCACGACAACCCCGATGCGTGGGGCCTCAATGCCCATAATAGCGGTGTCGTCATCGCAGATCGAACGATCTATGCACGACCTGGAGCTGCCGACACCTGCCGCACCCTTGTAGACGACTATCCCCTCTATCGCATTTCCCAACTACGGGGTGTCGATTCTGTCGGTCTACCCGATAGTCTCGATGTGCGCTGCCGCGTGCGCGGCGTCGTCTATGGCATCGACCTCCAACGCGGCAACCGCATCCAATTTACCCTTCTGGACGCCGCCGACCGCGCAGGCATCGGCATCTTCGGTACGCAAAACTTTGGATACACCGTCCGCGAAGGCGACTCCCTTGAAGTCAAAGGAAAGGTCTCTTTTTTCAATGGTCTGACACAAATATTGGTAGAGGAAATCACCGTGTTAGACAGCATGCGCCCGCTCGTCACTCCGCGAGTGGTGACCCAACTCGACGAATTGACCGAGTCGGATTTGATCCAACTGCGCAACGTCCAACTCGTCGACTCCACCGAATGGCTCGGCAACGGACGCTTTTTCGTCGTCCGTGTAACCGATGGTATGCACCAATACACCGTGTACATCGACGACGCCGTAGAGCTCAGCCAGATGCCACCCCCGAAAGGCAAATTCCACCTCACAGGCATCGGCGGCCAGTTTGACCGAGAAAGCCCTTACTTCGACGGCTACCAGATCGTACCGCGCTATGCAAAAGACATCGAACGAGTCACGCGCACCAATCTACCCAATGACGTCGCCAGTACCCTATCCGTTGTCCCCAACCCCGCATCTTCCCATTTGTGGATCCAAGGTCTTACCATTGAAGACTTCCCCCTCCGATGCGAGGTATACAACCCGCAGGGCATGCGCTTCCTATCCCATGTATGGAAAGACAAGCG
>JALWKB010000010.1 GCA_026996805.1 Saprospiraceae bacterium
AAGCGCGATCGAGAGACGGAAGGGTATCGTATGAGTTTCTAAGCTACGAAGCAAAAGTGGACAATCCCCCTACAATACAGAGGCCCCAGATTGGGCAGGTGCTGACATGGGAGGAGTTAAAAGATTTTGTCATCAACGAATTGCATCGTACAGAGATGCAATCGACGGAGTCAGGTCCTGTGACTATGGATGATCCACCTTCCGATTTTACAATCGAGAAAGACAAGTTTGTGATCATTGGCCCGTACAAAGAGGCGCGGCGTGCGAAGAAGAAGCACAAACGCAGAGAATAGATGCTGCGCACACTGGCTTTGCTATTTTTCCTTTGGTGTTGTAGCTGTTCCGTTGTCCTTGGGCAGTCTCTACAAATACGGGGAAGGGTCGTCGACAGCCTCAGCGGCCAACCCATAGTGAATGCTGTAGTATACATCGGCACGAACAGTGCGGGTCGTATTCTGGGCTATGGCATGACGGATGAGCGGGGAGCGTTTGCTATTACCGTTGAGGACAAGCTGGACGAGGCGCTGCTTGAATTGCATATTCGATCGATTAATTACCGCGCAAAGCGAATCGCACTGCGCGGAGAGCTCGATACGTCTCTGCTGATAATATTATCCCCTTCATCGCATCGGTTACCCGATGTGGTGGTACGCGAACGCGCTCCTGCGATGCTCAAGCGATCGGATACGCTGGTGTATGATCTCAGTCAATTTCGGGATTCGACGGAGTACAATGTCGAAGACCTTCTGAGGAAGCTGCCGGGGGTGGAAGTACTTTCGGATGGGCGCATAAAGGTCCGTGGCAAGCTCGTCGATCGGGTGCTCATAGAGGGGAGTGATTTGTTTGGGGGGGATTATACCATGGCGACGAAAAACATACGTGCGGAGTACATCGACCGAGTCGAGGTCATCGACCACTATCAAGAAAATCCGATCCTACGAGGTGTTTATCCGTCGGAGTCGATAGCGATCAATCTTTTGATGTCGAAGCGTGTCAAGAACATCGTGGTGGCCGCGGGCACGCTTGGTGCGGGCGTAACGGTGACAGCTGCACCGGTGGTGCAGGCCAACGCCCAAGGCTTCTGGATAGCCCGTAAGCACAAGTATATCGCGTTGACAGACAATGGAAATGCGGCGTACCATTACGGCATTGATGAAATCGAGAACAGCTCCATGGGATTGGGCTCAGGTGTGGGTGGCAGTAGTACATTTTACCCTCGATCATTACTGCAGTTTTCAAACACCAGAAATCCGGGACTGCCGCCGGAATTTGTGGACGATGCGATGCGGAATTTTCTGTCGTTGCGGTCGGAGACAAGTCTGTCGGATAGGTGGACGCTCAGAGCCAATGCTGCATATGCGCGAAAGAGCGATACGCAAGATGCATTTTATGCGCAAAAATACCTCTACGATCCGAGCCGCTTCGACTTGCAGCGGTATTCTGACCTTCAACTGAGGTGGAAGTATTGGAATGCGGATTGGACTCTTGATTATAGTGATGAGGAAGATCGCACAGGCAAAGTAAACATGAGACTCGAAGGGGCACAGAAATACAATCGAGAGGGCGATGTGGTGACCACTCCCGATCGGACGGAGGAATTCGTGTCCGAAGCTGGGTCAAAGCGGTACAATTGGCAGATAAGTGGGGAGTATACATACAGGCATGCCAAAAACAGTGTTGGGCAGCTTGTAGCGGCGGCATTTGACTTTACAAATCCGCAGAAATTGCGAGCCCAAAACCCAGACATACCCGTTTTGTTCCAACGGGAACCGAGCTTTGCCCTACTCGATCAATCGCTGCAATACCGCCATGCTGGGGGAACTGTTGCTGTTCGCCACCTCTTGAGGTACCGTGGCTTGTCGTATAGAGCTGAAGTACACACGACGGTTGATCGATCTTTCGTGCACAATGTGATGTACCTCAGGGATTCGACGGGTGGTGAGGTCGTACTTTTTCCACACGGTGCAAGTGGTGATAGCGTCGGGAGCATCAGGGGAGGTATTCGCCTTGATGTGCAATATCGTTGGCGGGCGAAGAGCAAAGTACGCCTGCACAGCCAGCTGGTGCGCGCACGATTTTATACAGGAAAACATCATATGCTTGAGGAGTATAAAACCGTAGGCGGGCGTCAATCCATTATAGCGGAGGTTGCGCTCACGCGCAGGAACAACTTGGAGCTGTCGTATACTTATGAGGTGCGCGTTCCTACGGTGGAGGACTTATTTCAGACGCCGTATTTCCGAACGGCTTATGAGCTGTATCGAATGATGCCACGGTTAGACAATCAGAGGGCACATCGGTTGGGGTTGTTGTATCGGCATACGAATGCCTTTCGCTATCGCAGTTTTACGGTTGAGATGGATTACGCTTGTGGTGCAAAGCAATGGACGGAGTCGCAGGCCTTCCGCCGCACGCTGCGCATATCGGAGCCCTTTTATTCGACATTGCCGAATGCCCTGTCTATCTCAGCCAATTACAATCAATTTTGGGTGCCGTTGCGGGCCAATGTTCAAATCCAGCCGTCATTTAGTTACGAAAGGGGTAAGTATTCCGTCGACGGTGTAGTGTTGGAGGTGCGCAATGCGTATTATTCCGTCCACACCGCGATACGCTCACAGGTCGTCTGGGGCTTGATTGTATCGATGGAAGGCACGCTATCGCTTTGGAACAGTACCTCGGAGGGCGGAGCATGGCTCAATATGGTTCGCAATGCCCTTACGGTGGTGTGGAGGCGATACGGATGGGTGGCGTTTGTAGGTATAGACCATCGGCTGTGGCGTTATTCGTCTCATCGCAGTGCGTTGATGGGGATGCGCTCGGGCGTGCGCAGGAAGTTTCAGTGGCGCGGGAGGGAGCTGCGATGGTCGCTGTCGGTAGTCAACCTGCAAGATACGCGTGCGTATCGCAAGGCGCAGATAGGTCGATTGTACGCGTATGCGTATTCCGTGGAGGCCGTGCCGCTGTATGTGATGTGGAGTATGGATTTCCCCTTCCTTTCGACGGGTAAATGAGAAGGATAGTAAGGCGAGCGCTACCTGTACCAGTATAAGACATGTACGTGGTGGTAAAGGAGTACAGTGGATGGATGGGGCATCGGGTGCTATGGTGAGGGTAAGTCTATAAGGTAGTGTGTCTTTTCGCGAAAGGGGTTGGCATTGAAAGGAAACCCAACGCTGCCGTTGCTGTTTTCTGTGCGTCAGGAGGGGATATGGAAAGGAGTTTACATTAGGTGATATAGGACCTATGAGATATTATATTTTAGGCTATCGAAGGAATGGTACGAGTAGGTGGTCAAAAAAAATATTTCAAAAAAAATTGGGTAAAATATTTGGTGGGTATGAAAAAGTATATGTACCTTTGTAGCGAATACGACGTGAAACGCTCAAGCTGATGCGAGCGCACCTGATACATATCGCATATCGCATATCGCATATCGCATATCGCATATCGCATATCGCATATCGCATATCGCGATCCTCTACTTATGTGTGCGCTCGATAGCGTGGAGGGGGACACCCAGGTATAGGACGATTTTTGCTGGACTTACTCGCTTAAGTGATATCGGTCATTTAAAACCCTACGAGGCGGGTCCTCTGCTGGTGCTATTGGTATTGCAGTGGTGGAGGGATGTCGACCCGCCGTTTTTGTAGGTGTGTGGGGATGTTAGCGGAGTACACCCAAGAGCCGATGGATGCCCGAAGACCGATGGATGAGTGTTTGGATTTAAATTGTTTAACTAAAAAATTTTGGAAAATGAAAAAGGTGAAAAAATATGCTATCTTTGGTATGATGCTCACTGGTATTGTCGTCATGACGATCCTGTCTTGCAATACTGAAAAGCTGGCGAACAAGACACAGGAGGTGGAAGGAGTCGAGGAGCTCATGGAGATGCGGAAGCAGTCGTTTATAGAGACGGTTGAGCGGATACAAGCCGAGTACGGCAGTGTACCGAACGCGGCCGCTGTACGTGAAGGAGCAGTGGTAGAGACGGAGTGTGGTCCGGAGAATGATCCCTTCGTGGATTGCGGTATCACGGATGAAGATGGTAATCCTTTAATATTTGATGTGGTACTGGAAATACCAGGTACAGGTACGGTCTACCACGAGGATCTACCGCCGATGGATTGTGGGTTTAAAATACAGATGAGCTTGCGTTTTTGTAAGAACGTAAGCCAAAATGCGGATATCAAAAACAACGTCATCATCTTCGAGGATTTTAAGTTTCTTGAGGTGCTGAGTCCGTATTCTGAATTGTGTTGGCAGTGGATTGCTGCCTTCATGAATCTCTCAGATGAAGAACAGGCGGAAGTGTTTAAGAAAATAAAAGACGATTTTGAGTACGCCTTTGAGAAGAAGTTTATGGAGTTATGGGTGAGTCACCCAAACAACAAGTTCGATCCCTGCCCGGAGAAGAACCCATGTGATTACCATCTTCATGCAGTGTATACGAAGTACTACAAAGCATCGTGTACCAAGGTGTGCTATTGGTTTGATCCCGACTGTCATCCCGTGCTCTGCATGAAGGAACATCCATGCTACAAAGATGGATGTTGCAAAGTAGAGCGGACGTATTGTCTGGATAGCCAAACGCAGGAGGTCAAACAGTGCCACGAAGCGTATTACGGCGATGACTGTACAGTGCCCGTGGAAGATGTGCCCAACTGTTTTTTCGTGGCGAAAGAGTGTGATCCGAATATACCGGATTGTTTACCTCAGTAATTAGGTGAAAAAAAGAAGGGGGAATGCAACGCATGCATTCCCCCAATCATTTAATTAAGTAAAAAGCAGGCAGAAAAATGAGAGATAAAATATTATTGCTTTGTTTAGTGGGCTGTGTTTTACAGCTTCAAGCGCAATTGATAGGTTGGAAATGTAGTGTGCAGTATAAGGCTCCTGAAATACAAAGCAACCCGCCGGAGTGGACGTATGCAGTGAGTGACAGTACCAATATAGGAATTTATTTTAAAGTGAGCAGTCGCTTCCAATGCCAGATGGATGGCTACAATATGACGAGTGATTTAATGTTGCCCGATTGGAGGCCAGTGGTAGAGGGGGACTATATGTATGGATATACCATAGTGAGAGGGCCTACATGGCACATATACGGAGCGATTGTCTACAAGCTCGACTTGCGCACGGGTCGGGAGGTGTGGAAGCAGGTGTTTGACCACCGACATCTGGATCGGCAGGAGTTTGCGGTGCGCATCAAGCTGCGGGACGACACCGTAGAGCTGGTGACGATGAAGCGATACGAAAGTCATGAAGTAGATATTCTGCCTCAGCAATACAATTTTAATGGTGATGACTCATACGTATGTGTGCGGAAGTATCACAAAGTAAATGGCACACTGTTGGAATACGACTGTTGGGATCGAGAGGACAGCACCGTGTTTGTCGTATTGCCCCGTGTAACTGGGGATTTCGTACTGGAGAGTCGCGACGATGGAAAATACGTGTATGTACGGATGCGATTGAATGATAGGACCTTGGAGTTGAATTTGCTCGACCGGGCGGGGCATTTGGAATATCAGCGAGTGGATACGCTGTACTATCCTGCGGATAAGTACGATTTGGATGAATTAATATTAGGTCCTGTACATTCGAAAATATTTATTCTAGATAACGATACGATCGTAAATGTGTATGCTTTCAAGCGTCATAAAGGAGGTAGAGTATGGTTGACGGAGCGGGATTTGATATATATGCAGCTATACGACAAGGACCTAAACTTGATCAAGCGGGTCAGTCTCGGGTCGTTGGTGGATGCGTTCAAAGCAGTGAAGAACGTAAAGATACGTTATGCGGGTGAAGATTATATCGTATTACACATAGTAGTTTTGACAGAGGAAGAGGAAAGTGAGGGGTATTTGGCCGTAATTGATTACGAGGGTAACCTGTTAGCCTCATCAAAATGGGAGCGAGAGCCCTTTGGGGAGTACATATTTAGTCAACGAGGCATGGGATACTTAAAATACTCGCGTAAGCCGATTATGGTGACGTTTTCTTTTGATGATGACTACCCGCGGGAGTTGCCGCAGACGGTGCGGTATTACCTGTATGAGAACGGCGAGTGGGTGGAGAAGTTTTCACAGCAGATGGGTGAGAATCATTACTTTTATCCATATGGTCTGGAATACCTGGAAGAGACTTCTAATAAGGATCTGTTAATCTGTGTTTCCCATCACAACTATGACGAGGAGAAAGACGGTCGAAACTCTTACAATCACACCTGGATGCTGATTGATGGATCGAAGCTGGGACTGAAGACCTCCACGAGTGATATAGAGCTTGTAGAGGAGGGGGTACGGGTGTATCCCAACCCCGTAGGCGGAGCGATGCACATCGAGTCGGATCGGCAGTATGCATACGTAGAGGTGTGTGATCTGATGGGCCGTGTGGTGTTGAGGGAGCGCTACCGCAGTACCATCGATGTGAGTGGTCTTTCATCCGGGGTGTATTTGGTGCGCCTGCTCGACGAGAGAGGTAAGGTGCATCAGGTGAGGATGGTCAAGCGGTGAGAGTTGTGTAGTGAGGTAGAAGGTGGGATGTTTTCTTGTGTGGGTGTCGGGGGGTGTGGGTCTAACCAACGGGTTGCTAATTTGCGATCGCGTATTCGAAAGAGAGGCATGATGATGGCTGCAGTGTGCAAATACATGAATGCGTGTGGGGTTGAATAAGAGGCTGGATATGAGGATTGATTGTCTGTATTAGTTCGTAAAAACCATGGTTGGGGGCTATTGGAGTACGCGGGAGTATCTTGATTTAGACTTTATTTTTATAGCTTGGGCCGTTTTCGAGGCGGAGGACGCCTCGTGGGCAGACGGCGGCACAGATGCCGCAACCGACGCAGGATGCGCGGACGATGTTTTTACCGCGTTGGGCGTAGTCGCGCACGTCGATACCCATTTCGCAGTACACGGAGCAGTTGCCGCAAGAGATGCACTGGCCGACGTTGACGGTAATGCGGAAGCGGGAAAAGTACTTTTGCTGGATGCCGAGGATGGCAGCGAGGGGGCAGCCGTAGCGGCACCACACGCGACTTCCCATGATGGGATAAAAGCCCACGCCGATGACGCCGGAGAAGATGCTTCCGATAAAGAAGCCATACCACTTTCGCACGGTACCGGCATCGACGAAGAAGATTTCGCTGTGGGGGGAGAGAAGGTGGTTGACCAGCACGATGGTGAAGAGCAGTGCTACGGCTGCGAGGAGGATGCGCGCATCGCGGGCGAGTTGGTCTCTTTGGGTGATGAGGAGCCAGGCTGCGGGCAGTGCTACGACCAGCAGGCTCAGTACGACGAAGGTGCGCGGTGTGAGCCAGTATTGACCCGTGCGGAGGTACGATTCGACCACGCCGATCGTCATTGCCACGGCTACGACGAGGATGCCGTGGATGAGGTATCGCTCGATTTGCCAGGCGCGCAGGCTCTTATCGGAAAGATGGCGAAAGGGGTCGCCGGCGGTCTCGGCAAGACCACCACAGCCGCACACCCACGAACAAAACCAGCGTTTGCCGAACCGATAGGTCAGGTAGGGGGATATGACAAAAATCATGGCCAGTCCCCAAAAGAACATCCATTTGCCGAGGAGGCCAGCTCTTAGGAGTTGATCGACGTGCCATTGGTCGAAGTAGTAATAGTGCAGGGGCCAAAAGGTGGCAAAGTTGTAATACGGCATATTCAAGGCCATGAGCAGTTCGGGCAGCAGAAAGGCGAAGCCGAGCTGGAAGAACATGACGGAGAGTGTGCGCCGTATTTGGTAGCGGTTATGGCGGTATTTCATCAAAAATTTTATACCAAAGCCCAAAATCGCAGTGGTATACAGTACGCCGTAGACAAACCACTGACTTGCGGGATTACCGGAGAGGGCTTTGCTCAATGGGTCGAACATGGCGATGAGACCCCGGTTGAGGGCGCCATCGGTACCCAGTCCGAGGTATTGGGGGTAGAAGTACAGCACTACGTAGAAGGCGGTGAGCAGGAGGCTGAGCATCCATGCGGGCCATTTTCGCGAAGTCAGGGGGTGATGCCACACGCCGTTGTTGTGGATGCCGGGAGGGCGGTGGGCGTATTGGGCCCAGGCACGCAATGCCATGGCGAGGACAAAGGCCAGCGGTATACCCCATGAGCTCAGTGCATCGGGGAGGATCACTATCTCCATCCAGCGGAGAGCCAGCACTGTTAACAACAGAAAGAGGATGCCGTCGGCTATATGGCGCACGATTTTATACCGATATGGTGTCTTGGTAAGGG
>JALWKB010000011.1 GCA_026996805.1 Saprospiraceae bacterium
GTCATGGTCGTTAACCGTCGGAAGCAACACCCGAAGGAGATCTTGCTCATCAACGCCTCCAAGCTCTTCGCCAAGGGTAGGCCCAAAAACTATCTGACCGACGAACACATCGATAAAATCGCTGAGCTCTACCATGAGTGGAAAGCCGAAGAGGGGCTTTCCACCATCATCACTGCGGAGGATGCTGCTGCCAACGACTACAACCTTTCGCCCAGTCGTTACGTGGCCCAAAACGACGTCGAAGAAGCACTGCCCGTCGAAGAGGCACTCGTGTTGTGGCGCGAAGCGGAGGAGGAAAGGGCGGAAGCGGATCGAGTGTTCCGAGATATTTTGGAGCAATTGCACTTAAAAGATGCAAAGGATTAACGACGCAGAGGGCCAAATACGTCCCAAGAATACAACTATACGCTTAATGACATTAGAAAATTGAGACCATGTTCGATCCCCTTCGATATCACGGCAAGTCCATACGCTTAAAAGGATGGGATTACACCCAGACTGGCGCATATTTTGTCACGATTTGTACCCACGAACGAGAACCGTTGTTTGGACGTGTGTTGCATGGGAAAATGGTGTTAAACGTGTTTGGGCGAATTGCTTGGGAAGAATGGTTTCGCACCGCACGGATACGGCCCAATGTGGAATTGTTCGAAGACGAATTCGTGGTCATGCCCGATCATGTGCATGGAATCGTATGGATTGTGGGCGATGAAAATGTAGATGCGCAGCGTCGCTGCGCATCTACCAAACCCGGTGGGGTGACCCCCAATAACGTGGCCCCGGGGTCCCTGGGGGCCATCGTTCGCGCATTCAAATCAATGGTCACCAAACGCATCAACGAACATCGCGGAACGCCCGGCGCGCGGGTATGGCAACGCAATTATTACGAACACATTATCCGGACCGATCGGGCATTGAACGCCATACGCCGGTATATTATGAATAATCCCATGCGCTGGCAATTTGATCGCTACAACACCCGATGATGTGGGCCCAACGGGCTTCCAAATGGTTTAATCCGATACGTTCACTAATTCTATCCATTTGTTCGGCAATGATGTGGAATTATCTCTTATCCATCCCCACTGGAAAGCGCGGTTGTTCAAAGGTGCGCAGCAACGCTGCGCACTAAAAACAGGGCAGCGGGCGTGGCGCACGGGCACCACGCGCATCATCCGCCTCTGCCGCGAGCAGGGGCTTCCGGAACCCGAGTTCGCTAACTGGCAGGGTGGCGTCCGGGTGATCTTCCTGCAAGACCCCTATACGCCGGAGCGTCTGCGGAAGATGGGCCTGAACGAACGGCAGATCAAAGCCGTGCTTAATGTAAAGAAACACGGCGAAATTTCGAACCGTGAGTACAGGCGCCTGACAGGGGTCTCGGATGAAACAGCCCGGCAGGAACTCATGGCTCTCGTAAAGCGGAACCTGTTGCAGATCCAGGGAAGAGGGAGAGCGACGAGATATGTGCTTGGGACATCTGACGATTAATTGGCGTTTACTTGGCGATTTTGGCGATTCATTGGCGATAAAGAAAGGTGAAGTGAGTTTGTTATTTATTCCTGGAAAAAGCAAGAAAGTGCATAAGTTCAAAATCTGGGCAATGAGGGTTATCGATTCATCAATGAACGCATTGAGAGAACATTACCCGTTGGATAATTTATGGCCTTATTTCGAAAATCGTACACTGAAAAAACCAATCATGAAGGCGCTATGTCCTGGCGCGGTAACGGACATTTAAGGGACATATCGGACACATTTCGGACATTTGTTGGACATGGGAACATGTCCACAAGAGCTGCAGGAAAGGCGCAGCAGTGGGGCAAAAGGGGCACCAAAGGGGCAAAACGATGTGGACAGAAGACAAGATGCCTATGTCCCACTCCCAAATACCTGCCCACAAAAAATGTTACAGCCTCAGCGAAAAATGCATCAACCAACAATCGAACGGATGCATTTTAGCGTGTTACATTTTAGTGAAATATGTTACAATGCAGGTACGTTGCGCCGCCTGCGGTGCGGGAGAGCGGAAGTGTAGCGGGGGCTGGGTAAGATTGGATGAAGTTGGTATATTGCGGTGTGGTGTGTGTTTAGAAATCCCAAGTTGAAAGATCTAATCGGCACGTTTTATGAAATTGCTGTATTTTAACCGAAGGCATATTGTAGCATAGCATTAGTGGAGGCATAAGGCGAATACAATAGAGAGCGATTTCGATATTTGGTTTCGAATGATCTAAGGACAATACATTGACAGTACATCTCAAGCGTTGCACATTTATGTGCGGTTCCGAACACGGAGGTTTTCACCAATTGGAGTGGTTTGCCATCTACAATGTAGAGTATAATGTGTGTTGTAATCGTGAGAAGCATTGGAAATGGACTGGAGCTGGCTAAAAACCCATGAAGAAGGGCAGTTTTTCGAGCGAAAGTCTTGTTACGACCGTTCGGGGGGTAAAGAACGACTGCGCAAAGCCAGAGATGTAGCTCGAGATGTTGCAGAAACCCTTACCGCAATGGCGAATGCCGATGGCGGTACCCTGGCCCTTGGATTGGAAGACGACGGTTCTCCCACAGGGGTAGATTATCCACCAAAACGCCTACAAATCATATTAGATGCTCCACTTCGATTGGTCTCGCCAGCCTTACAAGCGCGATACCAGTGGGTAGAACTGGACGGGAAACGTATCTTGGTGTTTGAGGTCGATTGGAGCCCGGAGGTTCATCAGCTCAGTGACGGGCGTTATCTCATGCGCATTGATGATAAAAACATGCCCTTTTCCGCTGAAGATATTGAGGCCATCAAAGCGGGAAAGCGAAAGCGTTATACCGAAATCCGAACATTGCCCGATGCCACTATACGTGATCTGGATACAGAATTACTTGCGGTTTTTGCGAAAAAGACTGGGTTCAATCTATCAATCCATGAATTGCTCCTACGATATCGGCTTGCGCATCGACGCAACAATCACCTCGTGCTCACTTTAGCTGCGATGTTGCTTTTTGCGAAGGATCCCTTGCGATGGCATCCATCTTGTCATATTGATTTTGTAAAATGGGAAGGTACGGAGCGCAGGTATGGTACAGATTTCAATGTAGTTAAGCGGGTACGCATTGAGGGGCCTTTACCCGTTTTGATCGAAAAAGCCTTTGATGTTATCAGGCTGTACATTCGGGAACGGCAGCAGCTCGTGGATTTATTCTTTGAAGAGCGGTTTGAATACCCGACCTTTGCCTGGCAAGAAGCCATCATCAATGCGGTAGCCCACCGAGATTACGCTCTCGAAGGAACACCTGTAGAGGTATGGATGTTTGACAATCGCCTGGAAATTCGCAGCCCCGGCAACTTGATCGAACCGGTGACTTTGGAAAAAATTCGAAATCGAGAACGCATACATGCATCCAGAAATCCACGTATTGTACGAGTGCTTACTGAGTGGGGTTTCATGCGCGAATTGGGAGAAGGTATTCCCAGAATGCACGAAGTCATGGAGAAGGAAGGGCTGAAACCTCCGGAATTTCACCTTGAAACAGGGAGTATTTTTACGGTGACACTCTACAATGTCCCAGTATATCCGACCGCAACGCTTCGGTGGCTAAAGCAATTTGATAACTACAATCTAAGCACAAATCAAAAGCGTTTGCTCGCCTATGCTCATGCCCACGGCGGGCAATTCACCAGTCAGACCTATCAAAAATTGGTAGGTGTAGACATCTATAGAGCTTCAAAGGATATCAAAGACCTGGTAAATAAGGGCATTGTAAGACTTCTTAAAAAAGGAGGACGTATCTACACTGTTCTAAATCCCAAGGAAGACGTTGCTCCCTCCATTCCTGACAAGCTGATCCGTTTATTGCCCCTCATCCAAGAGCGAGGATATATACAAAATCGAGATGTTCGCGAAACACTGGGCCTCACTCGTATCCAAGCGTATCGGTTACTGCAAGAATGGGTAAGTAGAGGCCTCCTCCAAAAAAAGGGCAGCGGGCGTGGTGCACGGTACCTGCCCACAAAAAATGTTACAGCCTCAGCGGAAAATGCATCAACCAAAAATCGAACGGATGCATTTTAGCGTGTTACATTTTAGTGAAATATGTTACAATGCAGGTACGTTGCGCCGCCTGTGGTGCGGGAGAGCGGGAGTGTATCGGGGGCTGGGTAAAATTGGATGAAGTTGGTATATTGCGGTGGAGCGGGTGCATAAAAAAGTGGTGTAAAAGTGTTTTATAAGAGGTGTCTCTATAAAACTGAAGATTTTTATCGAAGACGAATGTTGGAATCGCATACGGAGCAAAAGCAGCAGCAGGAAAAGGGGAAAGATAACGGTCGGTGTATGGAGTTGAACTACCACATGACCGAACTCGGCCCCCTGCCCGAGGAGTGGCGGGGGGTGAGGTTAAAGTAAAAATTAGGAAAAGACCATGTCACAAAACAATATTGACCTTCTTCTCATCAAACTTGACGAAAAGTCTCTCGCATATGACCTCGTCAACATGCTCAAAGAAACGCCGAAAGATGACTGGCGCCAAGTACTTGAACAAAAGCTAACCGAGGTTTATCAGAAAAAAAAGAAAGAAATAATCGATGCCCAGGATAGTTAGTTTAACGATAAAAGGCTTCCGAGCATATGGCAAAGAGGTCCAACGCCTTGAATTCGATGGTCCGATAGCTCTTATCTACGCCCCGAACAGCCAGGGAAAAACCAGTCTTGCTGAAGCTATCGAATTCCTACTTACTGGCAAGACAGTTCGCCGTGAATTACTCGCCAGCGCCAAGCGTGAATTCGCAGAAGCCTTGCGAAATGCTCACCTTCCTGATGTCGAAGATGTCCTTATAGCCGCTGATATCAAAGATGCAGAGGGGCAGGTGCATCATATCGAACGTCGCTTGATACGCGACTATACAGGTCGGGAGCCCTGTCAGAGTGAGTTGAAGGTTGACGGAGAACCCGCTGACGACTTGACAAGCCTTGGTATCCGCCTTTCACAACCACCGCTTGAGGCCCCAGTACTAATGCCTCACACGTTGCGATTCGTCGTATCTACCGAGCCACAGAAACGTACTGAGTATTTAAAAGCGCTCCTGGAAGTCTTGGATCTTGAAGAAATACGGGATGCGATCGTCCAGGCCAAGAATTACCTTCCAGAGCCAAATAGCGAAGTTTTGTCCATTTACAACAGTTGCCGGTCGAATCCGCAATTCGGCGAGATATTGGAACTGCTCGAAACTGCGCCACTTTCTCGGAGCGCGGTCGAGAGTGTCCTGGCCGAAGCACTGGGCCACATCCTTCAAGGCCACGGTCCGGTACCAGAGGGACTTGAGCCACGTCTTTCTGCTGCGAAGGAACTTTTAGGGCGACAGCGTGCACGGATCTTCCCCGTCAACGACCTCGTCATCAGGAGAGAGCTGGCATGGGGGGAAAGGCCAGATATTCAGGAACCCCTAGAAGCATTCCTTCACGCGAAGGGTGCCGTAGACCAAGAAGTAGCCCGACTCCTGCGCTTGTTTCAGGAAGTGCTCAAACTGCCCGAAATCGCCAAGGATAAGGAGGCTGTCGATTGCCCGGTGTGTCAAACTCCGCAAGCTCTCACTCCCGAACGAATAAACGCAATCCGACAGGAAGTCGAAGCAAATGCTCAATTTATAAGATACCGAGAAAGAGCTCAAAAGGTTTTGAATGACCTCCACACGGCAGCGCAGAACGCTATTGGTGATGCAACGGACGCCTGCCCTTCGGCCATGAGTTGGCAGGAACAGGATTGGATTCAACACAATCAAGCCCTGAAAGAACTTGTTGTAGAGCGTGTCGAGGATTTGGTACAGCCATGGGAAGAAGCCCTTGCTAACCTAGAACAAGCATGTGAAAGTGTACAGCAAAAAGCTAATACCTTCCTGACAATGTTGAGCTCTCTACGACTTGATGATCTCGACGAAGAAAAACTCGTAGAGCTGAGCCAGAAAGCAACTGACCTATTTCAGTCCACTGAGCAGTTCGACAGTGCTCTGGCCAGATACCAAGAAGCTGTCGAACCGCTTCTTCACGCCTTAAGGCAGGAAGTGGATCGGCGGGCAGGAACAGAAGGCTGGCAGGATTTAATCGATCTCTGTGAAAAACGCGACGAACTGATCGAGTGGCTCATTGCGCTTGCTGCCTATCGCGCGATCCAAGAAGAACTGGATGAGGCTATCCGAGAGATTGATCGAGCCAAGGCCGAAGTGCTGGATGACAAATTCGACGAACTAAGTCAGGAGATCGTACGCTGGTGGGATCTCCTCAGGCCTGATGAACCCACTTCTTTCCACGGCCTCAAACGCAGTGGGACAGGAAGGAGATTCATCGACCTAAAAGCATATCTCAGCACCGCAGATGCCGCTGGTTCACAAGGCGTCTTACGTGATGTAGTTGCGGTGTTTAGCGACTCGCAACTTAACGCATTGGGTCTTGCAAGCTTTCTTGCTCGGACAATCAGAGAAGGAAGCGGTTTTGTTGTCCTTGACGACCCTGTTCCTGCCACTGATAGGGAACATAGAGCCTTCTTCGTTGACAAGGTGCTTAAAGAGCTCGTACAGGCACGTGTTCAGGTCATTTTGCTTACACACGATGAGCAGATGCGGAAGGACGTTGAGGAACTCTATGCCCATGACGGCTTGGACTCTTTTACCATTGTCATGAATGATCCAGCCCAGGGCGCTATCATCAAGAAGACACGTGATACCTTGGACGGAAAACTAGAATTGGCCCAGTATTTTTTGTCAAGCATGGATACAGAAAGCCTAAAGAACGCGGCACGCACTTTAAGAGATGCTGCGGAACGCTTTTGCAAACTAATGTTGGTTTACCATCGTCGACAAAGTGGAGACGCTTCTGCCCTCGTAAGCGACTATGATGGTAAAACTTTGGGTCAGCTGATACCCGTAGTTCAACCACTGCTTACAAAGGATCCATCTCACCCGGGCAAGCTGCGAGTCATCGGCCAACGTTTGAATCCAGGAAGCCATGACCACCATGTACCCCCGGTTGGAGACCTAAGTCAGTGCTTGGGCGACCTCAGATATCTAAAGAAAGAATATCTTCCATGAAAACAAAAAGAACATGCCCATCAGTAGAGAGACAACCTACCGGCAACCCGCTGGATAGACTCAATCTTACACCCAGCTACCACATGACCGAACTCGGTCCCTTGCCCGAAGAGTGGCGGGTGGTGCGGTTGGGGGAAGTAGCGGATTTAAAGCTCGGCCGTACTCCTCCACGCAAACAACGCCGATTTTGGAATCCTGGGCAATTCTATTGGGTGTCCATAGCAGATCTCAACAATGGTGTGATTACGACTACGAAGGAAAAAGTATCTAAATTTGCTCGAGATGAAGTATTCAAACACGACCCTTTGCCAGTTGGCACGTTGTTGCTTAGCTTTAAATTGACAATAGGGAAAGTAGGGATATTAGGCATACCCGCTTATCACAATGAAGCCATTGTCTCTGTTACGCCTTCTAGTTCAATGGATAAACTATTCGCTTTCTTCATGCTTCGGAGCCTAAATTATGAACGAGATGAAGATGCATATGTAAAAGGGAAAACTCTTAGCAAAAAGAAGCTCCAGAGGTTACCCATTCCCCTCCCACCCTTGCCAGAACAGCGCGCCATCGCCCATGTGCTGCGGACGGTGCAGGAGGCTCGCGAGGCCACCGAGCGCGTCATCGCCGCGCTGCGCGACCTCAAACGCTCCCTCATGCGTCACCTCTTCACCTACGGCCCCGTGCCCGTGGACGCGGCGGACCAGGTGGCGCTGCAGGATACCCCCATCGGCCCCATCCCCTCCCATTGGCGGGTGGTGAGGTTGGGAGAGGTTGCTACTTTTTCTCGAAAACCCCGACAACTCAACGTCCAAAGTTCGCGCCAAGTAGTTTTTGTTCCTATGGCGCTAATTCCTGAAGACAATCTTTTCATCACAAACTGGGAATTAAGACAGCCAGAAGAAATTAGTAGTGGGGTTTTCTTTCAAGAAGGTGATATTTTGTTAGCCAAGATAACACCTTGTTTAGAAAATGGGAAGCAAGGTATTGCAATGAAGATCCCCGGTGGATGGGGTTATGCCACTACCGAGGTGTTTCCCATTCATCCAATGAATATTGAGATAAGGTTCTTGGCGCTGTACTTGAAATTTGCTCCTGTCAGGCAGTATCTGGCGAGTAAAATGGAAGGCACCACTGGTCGTCGGAGGC
>JALWKB010000012.1 GCA_026996805.1 Saprospiraceae bacterium
TCAGCGTTTTGATATTGTGTTCGGCAAACTCCTCAAACAGGCCGACCTCTCCCGCCAGGCGCTGGGAATCACACGAACACTTCTCTTCCACGCCGAGGATGCCGAAGTCGACGCCGAGCCGCACTAATATTTCCGCCAGCGCCTTTGTCGCATCCTTACTGCGGTGGTGGTATGCCGGATAGCATTCGACAAACCACAACACATCCACCGGGCGATTGATTTCTTTCATAATGGGTACATCGACCGACACCTCTTTAGTCCAATCGGCGCGCTTGCGCGGTGATTCGCCCAGTGGATTGCCGTACTCAAAGGTGTTTTCAAAGGCCTCTTGCAGCTCGTCGGGCACTTGGCCCTCCATGACGGCTTCGGCTCGCACGGCAGGCATGATGTCGATCATGTTGACATCTTTGGGGCACACCCGAAGGCAATTCATACAGGTGGTGCACTTCCACAGATCAGGACTTTCAAACAAGTCTATGCCGTACTGTAGATTGCGGTATATCTTGCGCGGACCGTATTCTCCTCCGACCGTATCCACCGGACAGACAGGCACACACTGCCCACACTGATAACACCATCCCATCGATTCTGCCCCGGGAATGGATGTCACCTTGTCGAGCATAGAGGTGTCGTAATCAAAAATGACGCGCTGCTCAAACATGCGGTTCCATTCCCGCGATAGCTCTATGCCGTCAACGACGACTTTATCCTTTTCAATAATCCTGTCTTTTTCAACATTTAATCTTGCCATATGCTCTTATTTTTCACCAACTCAATTGGACATTGCTGTATTTGTCAGGTGTTGGACACCCAAAAGGCGACGGGTAAACTCCGTCATGGTGGGCATCACCTGGTTGAACTCCTGTGTCATGCGCATGCGCAGCACGGTATAGGCGTAGATGACGTATACGCAGCTCAAAAAGACATGTGTACCAAAGAGGTCCCGACTAATTGTCTGAAAGCCCGCTGCATCACCTACTTCGTGGACGAAGGCTATGCCCTTGCCGATGCTGGTGTACTTTTCGCCGGGCGTGCGGCCTTCGACGACATAGTTTTCAGTAGTAACCAGTGGCAAGGCGCCTGTGGAGGTCTTTTCATCCCAGATCCAGCGGGTCCAGAGCCAGTACTGGTCGGGGAAGACGTAGTGGAGGAACTCCGAAGCGATTTCGACGCGCAAGCGCGGGCTGATCCACGGTATGCGCTGGACAAAGGCATCGACCCGATCCGACACGGGCTGTCTGTCGTAAAGCAGTGCCTCCAGCGCATTGCGGAAGGCCTCCACCTTTTCGGGCTCTTTGATCCATTGGTTGCGCCTGCGCATGGCAAACACCATCGACGAGAGTTGTTCGAGTTGGGCAGTCGACAGCGTGCGGACGGCCTCGGCAGAGCCGAGCGCTTCTTGGAAGCGTCGGCTCTTCTCCCGGAGCAGATCCACCGTCTCCTCTAAGGATCCGGGGCGGATCTTTTCCATCGTCTCCTTCATAAACTCGATAGCCGTCTTCGTGTCGACGATATTGCCCATTTGCCGTGTACCTTGATTAAGCCGTTACCGCTTCGAATTTGCGCAGGGCGGCCATGGCTTTGACAGCGGCAAGACCCCCTGCAGAAACGCTGTCCTCCAAATCCGCCGGGCCCGTACAAGCACCCGCCGCAAACACACCGGGCACATTGGTCGATACCGTATCCAGGGGCCCACCGATGGTCTCTATAAAACCGTACTTGTTTTGCTTGAGACCAAATATGCGCGCCATTTCCTTGGTGCCTTCACTGGGCTCCATGCCTACGGCGAGGATGACCACATCCATTTCCACCTCCATAGGCCTGCGGAAGGTCGTATCTTCTCCCTTGACCAAGAGCTTATCGCCTTTGCGCACGATCTCGGTGGCTATTCCCTTGATGTAATTGACTTTGTACTCCTCTTGCGCCTTCCAGTAGATTTCGTTTTCCCAATACCCGTACATGCGCATGTCGATGTAGAAGATAAATACCTTGCAGTCGGGTATGAGCTTTTTGATTTCGATGGACTGCTTGGAGGAGATGCCGCAGCACACCTTCGAGCAATATTCATTGCCGAGGCGTCGATCGCGGCTCCCCACACACTGGATAAAGCAGACGCGCTTGGGCACTTCTCCGTTAGATGGTCGGACAAACTTGCCTTCGCTGAGCATTTTTTCGGCATCGGTCAAGGTGATGACGTCGTCGAATTCGTAGTACCCGTATTTCTGGGTCTCGCGTCCGGGGTCGAAGTGTTGAAATCCCGTGGCGATGATGACAGCTCCCGCCTTAATCTCCACTTCCTTGCCGAGCTGTACCCCCTTCAGGGTAAAATCACCCAAGCTACCTTCGGCATCGGTGATGAGGGTGTTGTACATGATCTCGACATTGGGGTGATTTTCGATGGGAGCAATCATCTCGCGCAATGCCGTCTGCGTATCCCGCAGGTCGGGTGTCAATGCCGCGTACTTCTGCTCATCGGGCGTGCCGCCCAATCGATCGCGCTTTTCAATCAGGATGGCCTTAAATCCAAGTTCGGCCACGCCCTTGGCCGCCTCAATGCCGGCAGGCCCTCCTCCAATAATAGCTACTGTTTGCGTCGTCATATGGCTTGATCTTTTTTGTCGATACTACTCACCTATGCACACTCACGCATCGGCATCTTCCCAGGTGAGATAGGCCTTTTCACCTCGTCGGATCTTTTCGCATTCGGCTTCGAACTCGTCCCATTTCTTTTTCCAGTCGATGCCGAGCTTTTCGAGAAACGGCTTGTTGTTGGTATTGTGCCAGTGTAGTTGGAGCACTTTGTACGGATGAGCACCCATGGCCAGTGCAGCCATCTGAGAGTCCGACATGACGGGTACTCCTACTTTTTTGCCATGGGCTTTGGCGGCAAACTGACTCTGGTCCAGTGTCGTCACACAGCCCGTGTCGTGGGTTACCACTACATCGGGATTGGCTTCTTCTTTCATCACCTCGATCTTTCGCTGCACGGCAAAGGAACGCGAAAAGTCTCGGGACACCAGTATGTGGCGGAAGCCAAATCCACAGCAGTCAAACCACGTGGAATAGTCTTTCACCTGCACACCGAGTGCCTGGAGCGTACCCGTCACGATAGCCGTGCGCTGGGCTCCGTAAATCTCCTCGGAGTAGATGGCGTCTTCTTCGATGAGCTTGTGGTAATGACATGCGGGGTGTACGGTCGCCACGATGTGGCTCATGTCGACGACTTGCCTTTCGGCGATGCGATCGCGCATGGCGTATACCCACTCGCTGTAATGCACAATCTCTTCGGGTATGACGAAGGGCAAGCCCAGTCGGTCCATGATTTTTTTGACCTTGCGACGCAATTCGGGTTGATGCACCAGCGCATGACGCACTTCCTTGTAGTGCCCAAAGCTCGTACCGCAGTGAATCAAGGGAAAATACCCTGTCTTATAGGCAGAGGCAAAGTTGCGTATAGCTACAGCTGCCTGTGCTTCGGGGTTTGAGGTGGCCGATGCGTAGTAGTTCCACGCCGTACACGAAGTCTGATTGGTCGGGTCGTGGTAGTCGAGACCAAACTGGCGGTTGAGCCAAAAGATCGATGTCGAATACCCGGGTATGTGTCCACACTGTCCACAGCTCTTGTGGTGCCAGGTCTTCTCCAAGGGAATCTTCTTGATGCGGCCGTATTTGGTCTTTACTTCGAAGTACGGTTCGGGTACGCGTTGGACAATCCATTCCCCTTCCTTCTCGAGTTGGAATATTTCATCCTTCAGGTCGTGCGTGGGAGCCTGAGAGGGATCGGTTTCCCATTTTCGGTCAGCTGCTTTGAGAATAGGTAGATGTATCATGGCTATAAGGATTTTATGGTTAGTCAAAAGTGACGTCGTATCCGGCATCTTCGAGGCGCTCTTCCATGACGTCGACTAGGATCATGTAGAGACCTTCGTCGATCTGTTCGATCATGTCCATCACGCCGGTCATATGCCAGATGAGATAGAGTTCGATCAGCGTTTTTTCGTCGACCTTCCAACCCGTCTCGGTGGTATGGAGTGTTTCGGGGGGAAGGGCTTTTCGCCACACTTCGAGGTGTTCGGAGATCTCATTGACATGGCCGCCCCAGTCGGGAAAGGCGTTGGGCTGAAGCATGTCTGGAGACACTTGCGTGCCGGTCGACATGATCTTGTAGATGATGCGCCCGTAGCCTTCGAGGGCTTCTTTAGCCGACTGGAGGCCGTTGCGCACAGCCACTTCTCGCATGACAGTGATGATCTGCCCCGGCGAATTTCCGCGCGGGCAGCGGTCGCAAGAGAAGCACTGCGAACAGTCCCAGACACTGTCGTTCATCAGGGTGTAGAGCAGATCGACATCTTCCCGCGCTGCCGCTTGAGCGATGATGCGCGGGCTAAAATCGTAAAAGCGCGCCGACGGACACGAGGCCACGCATATGCCGCATTCGTAGCATCCGTAGAGTACATGCGGCCAGCGTTCGTCCGATTTCATCTCCTTGAAGAGACGCTCCTTCTCTTCGTACGGTACGTCGGCGTATTTATTGGCGGATAAATCAAGTGCAAATTCCATAGTCTGACGATTTTATTCTTCGTAGCTGTCCGTGCCTTCGAGGTGCGTACACTGTAGGCCTTCAGCTTCGATTTTTTCTCGATATTTGGCTACCGCCTCATCGCCTGTGACCAGATCTTTGAGCTCTTCGTCAAGATTGTCAGGTTTGAGCTTGACGACCCAGCCCTTGCGGTAAGGGCTCTTGTTGAGCAGCTGCGGATCATTTTCGAGCTCGGCATTGATCTCGGCAATCTCCCCCGACACGGGAGCCTTGATGGGTCCGACCCACTTGCCACTTTCTACCGTGGCTATCGGCTTGCCGCGCTTGCGGTACATGCCGATCTTCTTGGTCTTGGCGTGCAAGATGGGACCTGCAAGCGATTGGGCAATATCGGTCATCCCAACCGTCACCGTGCCGTCATCGTTGAGCTTTACCCATGTGTTGTCTTCTACCTTGTAATAGAGGTCTTTGGGAATGACGCAATTATTGACACGCTCTACCATAATCCGCTGATTTTAAAAGTACATGACGTGATCATAGCTCAAAGCCAAATCGATGATACTGGTGGCACCTAGTATTTCTACGCCGTCGATGAGATCGTCTGGCGTCATATTCCACAGGTTGAGGCTCTGCTGGCAGACGGCGAGCTTGACGTCATTGTCTAAGCACATCTGCAGCATATCCTTGAGGCACACATTACTCGATGGGTCGAGTTTGATCATTTCAGCAACTCCCTTGCGCAGCTGATTGGTACCGTTCATGGTAAACCACACCATGACTTCCATCTCCATGGCGGCTGCTGCCACGGCGTAATACAGCGGCGAATACGTGCGCGTAGGAGCTTCTACGCCGTGCGTCTGAATCACCAGTATCTTTTTGCCTTCCAACTCCATAGGTCTATGCGTTTTACTTTGGTTTTGTCTGATCAATGCGTTTGATCCCTTCGATACACGCTTCGAGCCAACGCCTTACATTGCCATCGATGGCTGGATGGGTATCGGGGACGCTCAATTTCGCTATAGGCATGCCGTCCCACTGATGTACGATTGCTTGAATTGCCGAGCGGTTGTCTGCACCCTCGACGGCCATCCACTGGGGATGGCGGAGGCGATCTTCGTGGATTTCGAAGAGCAGGCTTCCTCTGTCAGGCCAGCTCAGCTGTGCGATGTAGTGTTGCGCACATACTTTGACGATGCGATCGGTGCTGCGCTTACGCCGATAGTGGAACAACCACGCTGGTGTACACATTTCCCTATCGAGTTGTCGCATCATCGTGCGCTCTTCTTCGGTAAAGGCGCCGCTTTCCAGGCGGATGTGTGGCCAGAGTTGCTTTACCGCATGCAGGTAGCGCTGTCGCATCTCGGGCCACGGCGGAAGTCGCTGCATCCACGCGGAGAGGGTAGTCATCTTCTGTTGCACGCGCTGGCGGAAGCGCTCTCGAAAAGCCTCGCTGGGTGCGCGTAAGATTTTAGACATCCGGGCGAAGTCGAAGTCGAAGATGAAGTTGCCCGTGATGATTTCGGCATGGCCGATAGTGGCTGCGCCCAGTCCCGCTATCTTTTTGCCTTCCACTTGGATGTCGTTGGGCTCAACATAGCGGGCATCGAGGCCGTAGCTGCGGAGCACTTGGATCATGGGCTGCGCAAAGAGCCGAAAGCGGTCTTGCACCTTCCACGGCAGCGACTTTGGGTCAAAGATCCACTGTACAAAGACCTGCCCACTGTCTACCAACACCGTACCGCCGCCCTGCTCCCTTCGTATCACGGGCAGCCCTTGCTGCGCGCAATACTCCAAGTCCACCTGCTCTTCCGCATCTTGAAAATACCCTATGCACACATAGGCATCACTCGGCTTTGCAAAGACAATCGTATCGGGCACTCCCGGCTTTCGGCAATGCCCCAAAGCGTGGTAAATGGTCTGCGATCGTATGCCCGAGACTTGCCCGGCATCGATCCAGCGTATGTACTGCACCTTTTCAAATAAATAGGTTGACATCGGCATCGGCGGCAAACTCCAAAAACGTCGCCGCTCCACCGATCTCCACGCCGTCTATGAAATCTTCCTTCTTAAATCCAAAGACATCCATCGTCATCTGACAGGCGATGAGCCGCACACCCAGCTCCAAACACATCTCGCGCAGCTCTTCGACCGTCGCCACGCCCTTATTCTTAAAGGTCTTCTTCATCAGGCCCGTGGCCATAGCTTCAAACCCGGGCACATTGCTCATGATCAAATTGGGTATGGGCCAGTTGATCTTCTGAAACCACTCGGGACCAAAAGGCATATTCATCGGCATAGCTGGATTGCCCAGCGGGGACACCTGTGCACTGATCTTCGGCTTGAGCAGCGGAAGTCCGTAAAAGGTGAAAAAAATCGCCACCTCCCAGTCCATCGAAGCAGCACCCGAGCCCAATATGAAAGGCGGATAGGCCCAGTCTAACGTGCCGCGACTGGCGATGAGCGCTAAGCGACGTTTCTTTTCTTCGGCCATGGCTCAAGCGTTTAATGCGTCTTCTTAATCAAAAACCGATACTCGCCGTTGCCGAGGTCTTCTGCAACCAATAACTCATGTCCCGTTTGTCTTGCCCAAGCCTCCATGTCGGGAATCGATCCGGGATCCGTAGCGATCATCTCTAAAATATCACCTACTTTGAGCTTCTTGATGGCAATCTTGGTCTTCACTACGGGCATCGGACAACACAGCCCCTTGCAGTCGAGCGTTTCCGTGATTTCGTATTGCGCACTCATGGCTATAGTGTTTGGTTTAGTATTCGATGTTGCACCGCTGCATGCACCGCAGCACCTCCAACAACTCCGGTATGGCAATGCGATAGTAAATACGCCTGCCATCCCGTCGCGACGCCAGTATCCGCTTGTCCTTCATCTTGATCAAATGCTGCGAAATCTGCGCCTGCTCGCGCGCCAACGCCTCTTGCATCTTCGCCACCGACAACTCCCCGTACTCCTTCAATAACTCCAATATCTCCAAGCGCACGGGGTGCGCAATCACCCGCAAAATGTCGGCTATCCGCTCAAGCTTCGCCGGATGAATCTTGTTCTCTACTACCAACATCTACCTCGTTTTTACGGCCTAAAGATATGCAAATATATGCATATATACATGCATCGTGCCAAAATTTTTTTTATCCGCCCCTCTCTCATCCCGTCCCCTACAGCTCCTATCCGCCCTACAATTTCATACTAAATCAAGAATTTCACCATTTTATGTATGAAATTGTTCGATGATGTGTATCTTTGCAGCTGTAAAGATTTTTTTGCCAACATCTCCAACCAACCTGCCTGAACGAAGTATTTCATAAACCGTAAAATCGCGATTGTATGAAACCGTGGTTAAAGTATCTGCTCTACGCCATAGCCGCTGTCATCCTCACTATTTGGGTTCTTGCCCTCTTCCGCAATTGCGGGGGTAGCAGCGACGAGGCGCATTCGAGCATTACCGCCGACGTAAACGACGGCATCACCGAAGAGGAAATCAATCTCGAATCGCTCATCGAAGAAGAAGAATCGTCGTTTTCTGACGACCAGGCTGATCAATCATCCACGCCTGCCCAAACCACAGACCCCGCCTCTTCCACCCATACAGACGACGCAACGGAGTCAAGCACCCCGATCGTCGAAGAG
>JALWKB010000013.1 GCA_026996805.1 Saprospiraceae bacterium
GAATAGGGATTGATGACGATTTCGATGCTATCGGGGTCTTCGGCCGGTGGCACATAGCCGGGGTCTTCCACTTCAAAGCCGCGTGCGGGCAATTCTTCGCCCTTCGGCGGATCCAGCCGCACTTCTTCGCCGTCTTCGTTGATGAGGGTGTCGGTACGTGGGTCAAAGTCCAATCGGCCGGCCAAGGCGAGTGCCATGACGATGTCCGGCGATGCCACAAAGGCATGCGTGTTGGGGTTGCCGTCGTTGCGCTTGGTGAAGTTGCGGTTGAAGGAGTGGACGATGGTGTTTTTTCGCGGCTGGGCGAGGTCATCGCGCTTCCACTGGCCGATGCACGGACCGCACGCGTTGGTAAAGATGCGTGCGCCGAGCTGTTCGAACACATCGAGGATACCGTCGCGTTCGGCTGTATAGCGCACTTGCTCGGAGCCGGGGTTGATGCCCAGTTTGGAGCGGAGGGGAATTTTCTTCTCAATGGCTTGCCTTGCAATAGATGCTGCGCGGGAGAGGTCTTCGTACGAAGAATTAGTACACGAGCCGATGAGGCCCCATTCGACTTCTTGTGGCCAGTCGTGTTCTTTGAGGCGCTCTTTCATACGGGATATAGGTGTGTCGAGATCGGGTGTGAAGGGGCCGTTGAGGTGGGGCTCCAGCTCGTCGAGATTGATTTCGATGAGTTGGTCGTAAAATCGCTCGGGCTCTTCGTACACTTCGGGATCGGAGCGCAAATACTGACGGATTTCATTGGCGAGTTGAGCCACTTTTTCACGCCCTGTAGCTTTGAGATAGCGCTCCATGGCTTCGTCATAGGCAAAGTTGGACGTAGTCGCTCCCACTTCGGCACCCATATTGCAGATGGTGCCTTTACCGGTCGCGGAAAGCGACTCTGCTCCTTCGCCAAAGTACTCGATGATGGCCCCCGTACCGCCCTTTACGGTCAGTATTCCGGCCACTTTCAAGATGATATCCTTAGGAGCGGTCCAGTCTTGTAGGGTGCCCGTCAGGCGTACGCCGATGAGTTTTGGCCATAAGAGTTCCCATGGCATGCCGGCCATGGCGTCGACGGCGTCCATGCCGCCCACCCCTATGGCGATCATGCCGAGGCCTCCCGCATTGGGCGTATGCGAGTCCGTGCCGATCATCATTCCCCCGGGAAAGGCGTAGTTTTCCAATACCACCTGATGAATGATGCCGGCGCCGGGTTTCCAAAAGTCAATGCCGTACTTGCGCGCAGCGCTTTCCAAAAAGACGTAGACCTCGTTATTGCGATTGATAGCCTCTTGAAGGTCTTTATCCGCACCCAGATGCGCCAATATCAAGTGATCCAGGTGCAGCGAAGTGGGTACCGCCACTTTTTTCCTGCCGACATTCATAAACTGCAGCAAGGCCATCTGTGCCGTGGCATCTTGCATCGTCACGCGGTCGACCTTGAAATGCACGTAATCCACTCCCCTCCTGAATTCGCGCAGCTCTTTTTGATCCCACACGTGTGCATAGAGGAGCTTTTCGCTAAAGGTCAGTGGACGGCCCACAATCTTCCTCGCCCGGTCAATGCGTTCGGGCAACTCGGCGTAGACACCCTTGATCATGTCAAAATCAAACAACATAGTCGCACCATTTTATACCCCTCACTTAAAAGGTCATTTGTATAACGTCGGATATATATACCTGTTCCACTTCAAGGCAAATTGATGTCTTCCTCAAGGGAAATTTCGGCGATTTGTCCTATAAAATGGTTGGTGATTACATCGATGTTTGAGCGCTTTCGATATAGGGGGCGAGCTCTTTAGCTCCGCCTTCCATTAGTACGGAATAGGGTACGACCACCGGCATTCCGTGGTCGGTGAAGTAGCTTTTGACGGTTTGCCAATCTGGACCAGTGGCGAGGAGCATGTCTCCTCCCCATGCGCCGAGGGATTTTACAGCACCCGGATAGTCGGAAAAGGCTTGCTCTTTGATGGGAGTCGTCTGGAGAATATTGGCGATGAGGCGTTCGTGTTCTGTTATCAGTGCCTCAAAAGTCGGAAGATCATTGGCACTTAGCAATGCTTCGGTTAGCTCGGTAGCCGTACGCACATCGTCGGAATGGACTTTTTTTTGGCGAAACGCCCTGCGCGCCTCCGGTGAAGATTGGGGGTGTCCGGTGTAGATAAAAAACAGTTGATCGACAAATGGGGGCTGAAAAGTGACCTCCTCGTAGTGGAGCGCATCTCCGTCGATCTGGTAAAGGATGGGACTGTCGGAGGCGGAGGCGGCAATGTCGTAGGCAGACCCATTTTCCACCTCGAAATAGATGGTAAAGGGACAGGCTTCGGCCCATTGGGCGACGAGATTGATGAGCGAGGCACTGGATCCAAGCCCCCATTCGATGGGGTATTCCAGCTGTGTGGTGACGCGGTATCGCGCCCAGCGAGACAAAAAATCGGAATTGTCGCGCACAGCAGCTTTCAACACGCGCGCAAGACGCTTGGCCACTCGTGCGTCGGTAGTGCGCTTGATATGGAAATCGACGATATCGAGATCCGCCTCAAACCAAATGTTGTCCTTCCAATCATAGGCCTTCCAGAGGATTTCGCTCCCCGTAGATTTGCGCACCCGCATGCGCTGCCCCACCGAGCACGGCAATGCCAGCACCTTCGCTCCGTGAAGAACGAGATATTCACCGCTTAAAAGAACCTTCCCACGGGCGAAGTAATCCAATGGCCGTATGGGTTTTGTAGTAGTTGATACACAAAGGTACTGCACAACTGGAGCACGCAAAAGCCCAACAGTCAAACTTTCGACGTATTTTTTCGAAAATGGGGTATAAAATAGCTACCCACTGGGCAGCTACAGGACTTTACGGCTGTAATTGGGGGCTTCTTTGGTGATAAAGACGTTGTGGGGATGGCTTTCGAGGATGCCGGCATGGGTGATGCGGATCATTTTAGCACCTTTGAGCGCCTCAATATTGGCGGCACCGACGTATCCCATGCCAGAGCGCAGACCGCCGATGTATTGGACCATCACCTCGGCCAGCGTACCTTTGTAGGGTACGCGCCCTTCGATACCTTCGGGTACGAGCTTTTGCGTCTGGTTTTGATGTGCTTGGAAGTAGCGATCTTTGCTGCCGGCTTTCATTGCTCCGAGGGAGCCCATGCCGCGGTAGACCTTAAACTTGCGTCCCTCGTAGATGATGGTCTCTCCGGGGGCTTCTTCCGTGCCGGCGAAGAGGGATCCTGCCATGATGGAATCCGCCCCTGCGGCGATGGCCTTGACGATATCGCCGGTATAGCGTATGCCTCCATCGGCGATGATGGGCACGCCCGACGATCGAATGCGTTGATACACCTCCATGATAGCCGTCAGCTGTGGCACTCCTACTCCCGCGACGACACGTGTGGTACAGATACTGCCTGGACCAATGCCTACCTTGACTGCATTGACGCCCACATCTACGAGGGCCTGTGCCCCCTCCCCCGTCGCTACGTTGCCACCGATGATTTGCAGGTTTGGATAAGCCCTTCGCAACTGGCGTATAGCATCGATGACCATCTTAGAATGGCCGTGGGCCGTATCGACGACGACGACATCGACGCCTGCATCGACGAGTGCTTCTACGCGCGACATCATCTCTTGGCCGACCCCCACTGCTGCCCCTACGAGGAGACGGCCATAGCTGTCCTTACTGGCCTTGGGATAATCCCGCAGTTTGACTATGTCGCGAAAGGTGATCAACCCGCGGAGGGTATTGTCGTCGGCTACGACGGGGAGCTTTTCGATTTTATACTTTTGGAGGATTTCCTTAGCGCGCTCAAGGGTTGTTCCCTCGGGGACGGTGATCAATCCCTCGGCGGTCATCACCTCCGATACTTCGCGGTCTAAATCACTTTCGAAGCGCAAGTCGCGATTGGTCAATATGCCGATGAGCTTGCCCTGCTCATCGATGATGGGAATACCGCCAATCTTGTATTTAGCCATGATTTGCAGGGCCTCGCCGACGCGCGCATGGGCTTTGAGCGTGACGGGATCCATGATCATGCCGCTTTCGCTGCGCTTGACAAAGCGCACTTGCTCGGCCTGCTCTTCGATGCTCATGTTTTTGTGGATGATGCCGATGCCGCCTTCGCGCGCTACGGCGATGGCCATGGGCGCCTCGGTAACCGTATCCATCGCTGCAGTGACGATGGGCACATTGATGTGTATATCCGTCGTCAGACGCGTGCGCGTATCTACTTGATGGGGAAGCACTTCGCTGTAGCTGGGTACTAAGAGGACATCGTCAAAGGTGAGCGCCTCTTCCAATACCCCCTGCATTTGTCTTCTTGCCGAATCCATGCGCAAATATACACCGAAATTCCCTGACGCGTCGAGCGTGCGCATCCCACAACAAAGGTTTTCCACTCGATTCCCCTACCTTTGTACACATGCATGCAAATGGATATACGAAACGGCAAGAGACAGCTATGCAGAGGAGTCATCTCATCATACCAATCTACGTAGTTTGGCTCATAGGGCTGATGGCGCTTTTCTGGCAGTGCAAGTCGGAACAAAAAGCTCCACCGTCGGGACAGAGTTCGGAGCCTCCCCCAAGTGCCGAGGAGTACCAAAGTGCCTTTTCGAGGGATTACTACCGCTCGACCTATGGATGGGGATGGGTAAACGAAAGGGGCGAGGTCGTCATACCGCCGCGCTACGACGAAGCTGGTGACTTTCACGAGGGTCTTGCCGCTGTCAATCGCAAGGGTCTGTGGGGCTACATCGACCGCAGCGGTCGAGAGGTCATCCCGATGGCGTATCTCGCTGCCTCGCCCTTTGCAGGAGGATTTGCTGCGGTGCGCACGTTCGACAATCGCGCAGGCGTCATTGACCGCAGTGGACAAGTGGTGATTCCCTTCCAATACGATGAAGTGTCGATTTCTCCCCATCCCATCGCCCTCGTCAAATCGGATTCGGGCTATTACTATTTCATACATCTCAAACAGCTCCATAAGAGTAGACCATGGCCCCAAGCATGGAGTTTTGGCAATGCCCCCACGGCGCGCGTAAAAGAATCGGGCCAATACTTCCTCATCGATACCGCTTTCGAAATCGTTGCAGGCCCCTTCGATGGGCTGTCGAGTTGTGTAGGCGGTGTCTATCGCTTCCGCCAGGAAGGCTCCTATGGTCTGATCGACAGCTCAGGTCGAACTCTTGTACCTGCCACCTACAATGCAATAGCCCTCTCACCTATGGGAAAGCACGTCGGCAGCAAAGACGGCAAATATTACCTCTTGCCCGAAGAGCTACTGCTCAAGGACATGGATACGCTGATAGACTTAGCATACATTGGCCAGGGATGGCTGCGCTACCGAGCAGGAGACATGTGGTATATCGTGGACACTGCAGGGCGAAAAAGTCCCCATCGATACGAGTTTGTAGGCAACTTTTCCGAAGGAATGGCGCCTGTGAGTGTCTACGGTAGAGGATGGAACTGGATCGATGCATCGGGACAGCTTTGGCGGGCAGGACAGTTTTATCTCATGACATGGCCCTTTTATCGGGGTAAGGCGCGGGCATTAAAGTCGAGTGGACTGGGCATCATCGACAAGAGCGGGCATTGGGTCTTGCCGGCGGTATACACAGAGCTCAGAGATTTTAACGAAGGACTGGCGCGCTTTCAAGCTCGGCGTGTGGCAGATTAAATCGCTTAATAGCGTGGAATGAGTTGATGGCGCTCAGGGCCCACCGATACCCCATGGATGGGCACTTCCACACTGTGTTGGATGAGTTCGACATAGTCGAGTACCTCCCCCGGCAAATCTTCCCAGCTCGTGATGTGGTCAAGAGAGGTACGCCAACCTTCGGTGGTGATGTAGACGGGATGAATGGGTACGTCATCCAATCGGTAGGGCATGGAAGTCGAGATGGTGTTGTCAATCTTATAGGCCTTGGCATAGGGAATTTCTTCGAGCTCGTCGAGCACGTCGAGTTTGGTGAGTATAATGCGATTGACCCCATTGAGGCGGGCGCTGTAGCGCAGCTGAACGAGATCGAGCCAGCCGCAACGCCGCGGGCGACCGGTGGTCGCTCCGTATTCGTGTCCCTTTTGTCGTAAGTACTCGGCCATTTCGCCTTCAATCTCGGTGGGGAAAGGCCCTGACCCCACGCGTGTGGTATATGCTTTGGCGATACCGATGACCTCATCTATGTATGAAGGAGGAACGCCCAGACCTATACATACGCCAGCGGAGCCAGTGTACGAAGACGTCACATAGGGATACGTGCCGTAGTCCAAGTCGAGCATAGCCCCCTGTGCACCTTCGGCGAGAATGCGTGCATTGTGTTCGAGAGCTTGCCAAATCCATTGTTCGCCGTCGACAATCTGTAGTGTGCGCACAAAATCAATGGCGTTCCACCACTTTTCCTCTTCCTCTTCGAGGGGAAATTCCACCGGGGGGTACATTTCTAAGAGGCGCAAGTGTTTGGACTTGAGGTTTTGGTACTGTTCTACAAAGCCCTTTGTAAAGAGATCTCCCACTCGGATGCCGTTTCGGCCGGTTTTGTCCATGTAGGTAGGGGCGATTCCGCGCAGCGTGGAGCCTATTTTATTCTTTTTTTTAGCCGCTTCGCTTGCCAAATCCAACCAACGGTGGGTGGGCAAGATGAGATGTACGCGACGCGACAGGTATACGCGCTCCTTAGCATCGATGCCGAGCTGATGGAGCAATTCAAACTCGCGTTGGAGGGTGATGGGATCGACCACGACGCCATTGCCAATGAGGTTTTTCACCTCGTCGTGAAAAATGCCCGATGGGATAGTATGCAACACCACATTTTTCCCATCGACGACGACGGTATGTCCCGCATTGGGTCCTCCCTGGTATCGCGCTACGATGTCGTACCGACTGCTGAGGTAATCGACGACCTTCCCCTTGCCTTCGTCACCCCACTGCAAGCCCAGCAGCACATCCAATTGACCGGTTTTCATGGCTAAAGCTTGTGCGATACGACTTCCTTTCCGATAAAGGAACAACAAGCCCTATCTTCTGCATTGAGCAAAATGGTAAGGGCACTCAATACGTCAATAATGTGGACTATGGGCAACACTCTATCCAAAGGCGGGAAATGTTGTAAGACCTTGTGGAGGTCGGTGCCGGATTCGAACCGGCGTAAGCGGTTTTGCAGACCGCTGCCTGAGCCACTCGGCCAACCGACCTGCATTTTCGGCAGTGCAAACTTACGGATTTTTTTGCTCTCGATACCAGCTACCGCACGCTTTTCTCGCTCTTACCATTTGTGAAACGTCCTTTTCGATGCGCTTGTTATCCAATACGGCCTTCCTTACAGCGTTTTTTGTATAAAACCGTACGCCTGCTCATACTTCAGGATAGCATGCAAACCCATGCGTTCGAAATCCAGGGGCTCTCAACAGGGCCTGTATTTTTCCGTTTGGTATTATAGAGTGTATAAAACCGTTGGTGGATGACATTTGATTGGGCTGGGAAGGCAAAAAGCACAAGGAGCGACGGACAAGGTCTGGAGCGCGCTGTATTGGTGGGTTTGCAAAAATTTGGAATGACAGAGGCCGACGTCAACGAGCACCTCGATGAGCTCGAATTACTGGCCGATACGGCGGGAGCCGTAGCCGTTCGGCGTTTCATACAAAAAATACACTCCCCCGACAGCAGGTATTACATACGCAAGGGCAAGGTAGAGGAGATACGCCAGTACATCGAGGCGCATCCAGAGATCGATCTGGTCATCTTCGACGAAGATCTCACGGCCAAACAAGCTTCCAATTTGGAAGAGTACTTGCAGCGTAAAATCGTCGACCGCACCACACTCATCTTGGACATCTTTGCGCGCAGGGCGAAGACGGCACAGGCAAAAGCCCAAGTGGAACTCGCGCAGCTGCAGTACTTATTGCCGCGATTGCGCGGCATGTGGACGCACTTGGAGCGTCAGCGCGGGGGTATCGGCCTGCGTGGCCCCGGCGAAAAGGAAATCGAAACCGACCGCCGACTCATCCACCAGCGCATCGCTAAACTCAAAGAACGCCTGGCACGCTTAGACAAACAGGCACAGACGCGACGCAAGGCCCGCGGCGAATTCGTCAAAGTAGCGCTCGTCGGTTATACCAATGCCGGCAAATCCACCCTGATGAACGTGTTGAGCAAATCCCAAGT
>JALWKB010000014.1 GCA_026996805.1 Saprospiraceae bacterium
TCCACCTACAACGCGAGCGCGTCGTGCGCTTCCCATTCATCTATGGCGTGTACAATAGAAAGGTGCAGGCGGGAGAGAAGCGTCTGTATGAAATCGATGTCCCGGTGCGCTACTGGGCAAGCACTACGACGGAGCGACTCGGAGGAGCGAAGCCATCGAATGTAGAGCGTGCGTTACTGGGAGCGAAACGTGTTTGGTCGTTAGCTCCTGCTCTGTATTACTCGACGCAAGTCAACGCGAGAGTCCGTATGAAGGTTGAGTCGCATATGGACCTTAAGCGCCAGAGTCAATGGATGGATATCGAAGCAACTACGCCGCTATTTGGCAGCAAACGCAATGCGGTCTTTCAATATCTGAGCCGTCAGAAGATGAACTACGCGACGACGATGAGCCTGAAGTACAAAGCGGAGCATTGGCATGTGGTGTGGAAGCTACCGATAACGCTCAGTATAGGGTCTATCACACTTAGAGATGATTTAGTGGGAGATGTACAGAGGGATAACTTTCACACGAAATCATTGGAAGCCGGTCCTGTAACGGAGATCAAATACAGGCGGGGGGCGTTCCAGTTGCGATCAACGCTTGGATGGCCCTACAGCGTCACTTACCATTGGAATCGGCGCTATAGCGGTCTTTTCTTCCAACCATCGTTGAGGGTAATGTACGCCTTTCACCAATTGCATCGGATGCATGTCCACTTTAGCCGGGTGAGTAGATTTTTAGACCCGTTGTTGCACTTTACAGCTGCGGTGATTGAGGATGCGACAACATTGAAGACCACGCGTGTTGCAGAGGCCGACCGGATACAACGGACGACGGCTTTCACTTGGGGGTATTTCAACTTGCTCACCGATCTGGGAATGTATCTGTACTTGAATCTTTCGTATGCGTATCAGGAGCACGCACTTTTCCCCGTGGTAGAGCTACAGGACAATTATTTACTCTATCGCACGGAGATAGCGAAGGCTCAGCAGAAATGGGGAGGCCGCATGTCGATAAAACAGAAGCTCTTCCAAAACCGCTTGATCTTGCAGATGAAGCTGTCGTGGAAGGACATTCGCACGGAGAAGGAGGGCTGGTATCGCCTGGTTACGCGTAACTGGGAGGTCGGAGCACAGACGAATTTTAAGAAGGGCATGAATCTCAAGATACAGTACGGACTCCATGGGCTGGAGCAAGCGGTTGGGGAGCGCCTGATTCGCTTTAGGACACATCGCATCGAGGGCAGTGTCCATTATGCCAAGGGCAGAGTGAAAGGGCATACGAAAGTTGGCTATCACCTGCACCAGGGAAAGGGCTTGCGATCGGACTTTACGGTGTGGAATATTGGGCTGCAGTACCGTATACACCCGCGATGGGAATGCTACGTCGAGGGCAGGGATCTGCTCAACTTACAGGCCGCGGAAGTCATCAACTACCGATTTTTTCCGTCGTATTATGAAATTGCGCGCTACCGGCGGTTTCCGGGCAGCGTGGTGATGGGTGTGCGCTGGATGCTGTAGGAGAACTGGTACAAAGCGATCGCTGTACGAGCTAAAAACGCACAATTACAATAGACGTACACCGGGAAGATTTACCAACGGCGTAGCGATCGATGGTGAAAATGGGTATATGTACGTCACGGATGGCTTTTACGCGATGTGTCTGACGCTGCCGGAGTAGGAGTGCAGTGTGCGTTACAAGGTGTTGCAAGACAAAGAAGTCGCAGTACGATTTGGAAAGGTAGAGCTAAAGGGAAGCAGGTAGAGCTTGGGGCAGGACAGGAGTTTGTAGATTGGTGCCACAAAAAAATCTTTCAAAAAAGTTGCTGAAATATTTGTTGGGTATGAGGAATTGTGCATATTTTCGCAGTAAATGACAGATAACGCACAAACGTACTGATGAGGATGAAGGGTTGCATATCACATTACGTACCTCAAAACTATGTTTATGTGTGCGCTCGATTGATTAAAGGTGGATGCTTTGGCGCAGGACAAGGTGAAATTTCTGAGGTTTTTTTCTTGAGTGATGGGATTCATTGACTACACCGTGAAGCGGATTTTTCACGTTAGTCGTAATAGACGCTATAGGAGAGAATGGAAGGGAACTGCATAAAATAGAAGTAGGATGAACAAGATCGCCAAATTCTTCATTGTGGGGTTTTTCTTGGGGTTTAGTAATTTCTTGCACTCACAAACTGAGGCAGAAAAAAGCTGGTCCATTGAAGCGAGATTGGGCTATGCAAATACATTTCATTGGAATGCTCCAATTATGATATTCCCAACTATTGAAGGCGGAAGAGCATTGTTACAATATCCTAATAATGAGTTACAATATGTATTAAGCATAAGTAAAGATGTACTAAAAAATCACGGTTTTAAAATAGGAATTGGATATACAAGCATTTCATTTAGAGAAGTAAGAGAAGACTGGATAGGCAATCCCTATTATCCGGAGGTTCGTCATGTAGAGTATGGACATCCATATTTCAGTATTGCCCTCGGTCACAGATTTTATATTAAAGAGCTAAGCAGAATAGCTTTTATGTGGGATAATGCGATTGTATTCGATAAGTTGCTTAAATATAATTATCAAATAAATTGGGGCTTATCTTATAAGACGCAAATTGGAATGATTTATAGATTGACAAATAATATTTCAATACTAACTGATGTTTTTGGGAGAACAGCTATCATTTATTATAACAAAGATAAAAACTACCTACCAAGAATGATGGGAGTTGAAGCTGGGCTTGGATATTCTTTTTGAATGATTCCTATTGTGTCTATTATTAGATCACATGCATACTAACTCTATCGAACTGTTGTTTGGGGGGTAATGCCCCCTGCTTCAATAAGTCTTGTTTTATTGAAACTTGTAATAGTCGCTTGTAATCGGACTTTACGTTGTTGAATATGAGAATGATATGTCAAAGGAATGGACCTGCTTAACTTACAGGCTGCGGAAGTCCTCAACTATCGATTTTTTCCGTTGTATTATGAAATTGCGCGCTACCGGCGGTTTCCGGGCAGCGTGGTGATGGGTGTGCGCTGGGCGCTGTAAGAGGTGCAACAAAGCGATCGCTGTACGAGCTCAAAACACACAATTACAATAGACGTACACCGGGAAGATTTACCAACGGTGTAGCGATCGACGGGGAAAATGGATATATGTACGTCACAGATGGCTTTTACGCGATGTGTCTGACGCTGCCGGAGTAGGAGTGGGGGTGTGCGTTGCAAGGTGTTGCAAGATAAAGAAGTCGCAGTACGATGTGGAAAGGTAGAGCTTAAGGGGAGCAGGTACAGCTTGTGGTAGGTCAGGAGTTGTAGGTTGGTGCCACAAAAAATCTTTCAAAAAAAGTTGCTAAAATATTTGGTGGGTATGAGGAAATGTGCGCACCTTTGTAGAGAATACGCGTAGATGCGCACTTGGGAATTAAAGGAGGACACGTCAAAAATAGCATATGAAACATAGCCTTCATCGATTATACAACATTAATACCTACCGAAGAGCCATTAACTGGATGCGGAATTTCGATGCCCGGTACACGATCTGTGCGGGCCTTGTTGATACCGAGGAAAGGGAAGAGCCCGTATGTGCGTGCACGTTGAAAAATAAGGCCACTGGTGAGCTTAGAACGCTGAGGAACTACGGCTTTTGCACGGGCAATGAAGCGAAGGACTATGTGGGCTTTGAATTGGTCAAGTGCGAAGTGCAGTGGATAAAGTCGTCGATCACAGAACAAGTGCCGAGCGATGGAGTGGTCACCAAGCGCTCCGCAAGCACCCTTAAGGTCAAGCCCAATCAGTATTTCTTGGCTGAAGAAATGCCGGGAAGCAATCATCAACAAATGCGCAACGACCGCAATGCGGGCGAAAAGTTTAGGAGGCTTTTTGACGGGAAATATGTTAAAGAGTTTAAACTTAAAGCACGGCCGCGATAGCAGAGGATAGTACGAAGGCGAGCGGGCAGGTGGTGAGTACTGCCCGCTCGCCATTCTATAGATTGCTATAGAAGGAAAAAAGAGGCTCAAAAGATGAGGAAGACAGTAGTACTATATATGTGTTTGATAGCATATCACTTGATCGCTATCAGCTGCAGGCCGCAGCCGCTACCTGTGATCGATAGCCGCAAGGAAGAGCTTCCCTATGAGATCATATGGCAGACGCCGCTGCATCCCGATACCTTGTATAGTGTGACGATATATGTAGCACCAGGGATTTATAGGGATCGGGTGATCTTTGATCGACGCGTTCGAAGATCGGAAAATCAGAAGTTCGTGGCGTTCAATCGCTTTACGGGGGAGCTCGTGTGGGAGTGGGACGATTACTTTGAATTTGACGGGAGTAAGGGATATTCGAAGGTGCGGTTGCTACATGCACCACCAGTGTATCGCGACAGTTTGATGTTTTTTACCACGTACACAGGGGTTTTTGCCGTAGGCATGTATAGCGGCAAGACGGTATTCAAGTATAAAGAACCCGAACAGTACTACGGACAGTTAAATATCAATGTATACGGCAGTAAGATTTTCCATCCGGTCAGCGACGATTCGATGAATATCATGCGGATGATCGATTACCGCACGGGAGAGATTCGGGAGGTGTTTCGTATGAGGAGGGAGGAAGACGGGTATGGTAAGAATATGTATGCACCCGGTTGCTGGGTCAATGGCGCAAACGACACGATCATCGTCTTTCAATCGAGGGAAAGTCGCTCTCGTCCCTACGGGGCGCGATCCATCTTGTTTTCCTACAACATCACGCGGGATAGTTTGATGTGGGCGGATACGATCATGGGTGTGAGCAGTATTGATCAGCCGCCGTACATAGAGGATGAGCGCGTGTATTTTTTGATTAATGATGTACTGCTGTGCTTGGATGCGCATACAGCTGAGCGCATCTGGTCGGTGGATGGACGAGCCTTGGAAGGGTCGTTTGGGACGTTTAACGGTAGACCGATACTTGTGACGGAGGAGTATATGTTCATGTGTAGTAGTAATGGGATACTTGTGGCTGTGGAGAAAGAGAGCGGTCATTACTGGTATTTAGGTGATGTCGGTGGAGGGGCAGACTATCACATGGCCTATCACGATGGGCGGGTATACATTACAGATAATTATGCATTGAACATAGTAGACATTTTTCGCAGCAGGAATGGTTCGTACAAGCTGTACGAGCTCAAAACGCACAATTACAATAGACGTACACCGGGAAGATTTACCAACGGTGTAGCGATCGACGGAGAAAATGGATATATGTACATCACGGATGGCTTTTACGCGATGTGTCTGACGCTGCCGGAGTAGGAGTGGGGTGTGCGTGAGTGGAATGTGATAAGAAAAAAATTTATTATTTTTAAAAGAGATAGAGTATGTACGTGTTCAATAGAGTGAAAATGATTCTTCATGGAGCCAATAGAAGCCATAGAGCAATAGCTGAGGGACCGAAGCTATCCCTCGATTGATATATACCAAGCGTTCAACAATGAAGTATGTCATCATGTGGATACTTTAGAATCTGTAAATAAGGTAATCCTTGATTAAATGTCTGGTAGGGGCATTGTTCAACCGTTTTTTACAATACAAGACTGAAACAAAAATCTCTACATATGAAAAAGTTTTTCATCCTCTTGCTCCTTACTCCAAGCATGTTGCTTGGGCAGATGCATTTCGACGTAGGTGTGGGCTATGGGGTGGTTAGTGGGACATTATCGAGGGGATTGACCCTCCATGGAAATGTCGACTATCCCTTAGGGTCGAAATTCATTCAGCGTATTCGCTTAGAGGTACTGACGGCCCGTGGTCAGCGCTATTACCAGCCACCGGATTGGCCTCCTCCTCTCGTATTGGAGAATACCTTCTCCACAGCAAGAATCTTGATCGACTTAGAAGATCGTGAACGCTACAATGGCCTTTTCGTCGTCACACCCAATTTGCAAAAGGAAAGATACCTATCGCTGGATTATCAATTGGGATGGAAGGTAGCAGACATCGGGAAGGGTGCGGTGCGTCTCTATACTGGGCCGTCCCTGTGTAAATACGATGCGGTCATCCCTCTGACGGCTGCCTGGATTTATCTCGAGCATTTGGTGAAGAGAGAAATGACATTTTACGGATTTGCCTTGGTGCGCTATTATGACCTCGGATGGAGCAGCTCCGTAGAGTATTTTCGCAGCTTTCACAATGTGCTCGTCGGTGCAGAGCTGAGGGGTAACTTCTATTTTTATTCCCGTAAGGGCTATGCCCAACTCAATATAAAATTGCGTGCTAACTTATAACACGTATGCCACTGAAGACGCATATCAGCATGAATGATTGAATGACATTTTATTGAAAAAAACAGCAATATGAAAAAGGTCTTATTGATTTATCTGCTGAGTTTTTCGCAGCTTGTGATGGGGCAAACCTATGTGGATGTTGGAGTAGGGAGTGGACAAAGCTCCCACTTCATTTCTGATGGGACAGTGTTTCAGCTGAGCATCGAACACGCCTCGGAGTATGATTTGAGAAAGCGAATAACTGTCAATGTACTTCATTCCTCGAAAGTTGAAGTCGATGTCAAGTATAAGCGGTATGGCTATTCCTTTCTCGAGAGGACTTTCTCCACTCCGATTGAGTTTTTACAAGATGAGCAATACAAAAAGCACTTCAAAGCATGGAGGCAGGTAAACCCTGATTTGTACAGGGAAAGCTTCATCTCCCTGGATGTACAATTGGGAATGCTCGTCTATAAAATGAGAAGGAGCTACTTCAGTCTGTACATAGGGCCAACTCTGACTCGATACGAAGCCGTGTATCCCTATTTTGTATTTATAGATAGGGTTATAGAAGATCTCAGTGATGAAAAGATGGAGACTTACTTCTTTGCTTTTTTGTCGTATTACGACGTAGGATGGGCTACCTCTCTTGAGTATTTCTACGAGCTTGGTAAATTGTCTCTCGGAATGGAGCTTAAAGGCAATAAATACGGTTTCTCTCAAAACGGATATACACAAGCCTTGGTTAAGCTGCGCGCGCGGTTGTAATGGTGCAGGTGATTGAACGCCATGATGCTCCATTGCTCCTCCAATTGGTACATCACTCGGCGACAGCCCCTGCGATTATTAGTGCATATGGGTGTTTGCATTCCCATGAATGGCTTAGTGTATGTGGTGTCTACCACCAATACCCAAATGAAATCGTCGATTATCGACCTACCATTTCATGAATCGATAAAATCACTCATTGGTATCGTGTAATTGGAGGCAATCGGAACGACAGCGCCTCTGGGCATTCCGAGCCACATCGTCATGTACGGTGCTGTGATGTACGCGGTGGGCGGGCAACAGTCGCATACTGCCCTTCATAGTATTGTCTTAATTGTATGTACTGTTTGGAATATGTGTGGCTCGATCGATTTAAGTGCAGATGCTCAAAAATGCGCATGAAGCCTCATTGCCCGAACAGCGGTGTAGTGCTAAAGGATGCGTTAAAACTCCAGCTGGAAGGTGACCATACCGTGGCGCGTCGCTTGGGGGTAGAGCGCGGAGTAGTTGTAAAAGCCGTCCCCTTCGTCGGTGATATAGGCCTTGTCGGAGGCGGGAATCCAATCGGGGTGGGTGGTATAAAATCGGTAGATCCAGCCGCCGGTGACGTATTTGCGGTTGAGTAGGTTGATGAGGTGAAGGCTCATGCGCAGTTGTGCCTTTTGGAAGATGGAGCGCTCGAAGTGCAAGTGCAGGTTGAGCAGGTGGTAAGCGGGAATGCGGGCATGTACGGAGCCGGTGTTGTCGAGGTATTGGTCGTCGACGTATTTCCAAGTGGGATTGATGCGGAAGATGCCCCAGGAGGTCGAATGGGTATACGATGCCGATGCTGCGGCGATGCGCTCTGGGGAAAAGGCCAGGGGCGTGTTTTGGTGGGTGCGTGTGAGCTGCTGGCCCGTGTCCCAGTTGTCGATGTATTCGACAAATTCGCGCACGCGATTGCGGGAGAGGGTGGCGTTGGCCTGAAGTTGAAGCGATTGGCTCATTTGATACTGTACGGACAATTCCACTCCGCGTCGGTAAGAATAGGGTACGTTGATGCGGATGTATTCGCCGACATCGCTGATTTTGCCGGTGGGGATGAGTTGGTTGCGGTATTCCATGGCGTAGAGGTTGATCTGTGATTGGAAGT
>JALWKB010000015.1 GCA_026996805.1 Saprospiraceae bacterium
CCCCGGGCGTACCGCTCGAAGAGACGACAAACACACCAGCAACCTGGCCAGCTAAGGCATTGACGACATTGTCCTGTCGCGTCGATTGGATGTCCTCGCTCTTGATTTGCTGCACGGCATAGTTGATCGTCTTTTGCTCCTTGGGTATGCCCAGTGCCGTCACCACCACTTCGTTTAATTGCATCACCTGAGGCAAGAGCGCTACGCGAATGTGCTCGCCCGGGTAGACCACGTATCGCTTCGGCACGTAGCCGAGGTACGACACCATGATGGTAGCAGAATCCCCTTCGAAACGAAGCTCAAACTTGCCCTCTCCATCCGTGACCGTGCCAATTGCACTCCCTACTACTGCCACACTTGCACCGACAAGGGGCTCATCGGTCGAGGCATCCACCACCACTCCACTGACCTGAGAAAAGAGTCTTGTCCCCCAAAAGGCAAAAAGCACTACCCACAGCACTCTTCGTCGCCAGGCGCCGTAGGCATCCATATATTCCGACATGCTCGCACCTTTTACTACACCGCCCAAGGGAACATCCCTTTGGCCCTCCAAAATTAGAAAATTTTTCCAAGAATGAATAATTTTTATACATGAAAACTTTTTTATGCTTTTCGCATGGAGGGATCACTTGAGATGGGCCTTGTCTTTGATAATGCGGACGCTGGCGTTGAGCTCATAGCCAATGAGCAAGACCATGGCTTGCAGCTGCAGCCAAACCATAAAAATGATGATGGCGCTGATGGCTCCGTAGAGCTGATTGTATCGGGCATAATGCTGGACAAACCACGTAAACAACACCGTAGTACAGAGACTCAAGACACTCGACACCATTGCCCCTGTTGAAAAAAAGGGCACGCGATGGCGAAATGAGGGGCCAAAGCGATAGATGACCGCAATGCCGAAGTAGTACAGAAAAAAGACAATCAATATCCGCAGCACTTGTAGTGCGATTTGAGTAAACCGATCGAGTTCGAGCCTGTCAAAGATCAAGGGCAACCACTCGCGCCCCACCACCGTAATCGCCACCGATAAAATCACCAGAATCATCAACCACAAAGTCAACAGGATAGCAATCATGCGCTTTTGTATAAAATTGCGCTGCACATACGATCTGGGATAGTGCTTTTCAAAACCCTTGATGAGCATCAACATGCCGTTGGAGCCAAAGTATAACGCCAACAGGGCACTAAAGGAGAGCAATCCCTCCCGCGGCTTGTTGAGGGAGTCGATAAAATTAAAAATCCACCGCTCCGTCTCTTCAGGAAGCAATCCGCGCAAGGCATCTTTGAGCAGCACAAATACATTGTACTCTATGGGCAAATACGGCAATAGCGTCAAAAAAAACAGCAATGCGGGAAAGAGGCTTAAAAAGAAACTGTAGGCAATGGCATTGGCGCGCAAAAAGATGTCCTCTCGCATGAGCTCCCTGTAGATGAAGACAATGATCGCATGTATAGGTATGCCTTGAAAGCCCGGCAAGACGAGATTGCGCGCCCTTCGAAGCAATGATCTACTCAAACGATTGTTTGCGGACATTTTATTCACGCTCCCTAAAATACGGTTCCATCAGTCGGTCTAAGACATCGGGAATACGCACCATACGTTGTGTTTGGACGTGGTAAAAGCACAACGTCACTGCTCCTCTGTTGATCACTTCCCCCGATTCGTTGGCGATTTCATGCTCAAAGCGGATCAACTTGGTCGGTCGCTCTTTGACCACCGTCCGGATCGTCAAGAGCTCGTCGTAAAATGCAGGCTTCAGATAGCGAATTTCGAGCTTCAACACGGGCATGACGATACCCAATTCGGTTTCCATGTACTTGTAGGGCATACCCAATGCGCGTATTGCTTCCGTACGCCCTATTTCATAAAGTAAGGCGTAATGCCCATAGTACAGGTAGCCCATTTGATCAGTATGGCCATAGCGCACGCGCTCTTGACACTGGTGTCGATACATAGGCTATTGAGGATATTGCATTTGTACGCCGATGAAATGTGGCAGTATCGTACCTTTGCCGCTGTTATTTCCACAAGGTGCAAATATGGTTCCAATCGTCGAGTATCGCAAAGTCGCCCTCTCCCTACCCAATGGTCAGGTGTTAAAGGATATCGACTTTGTATTGTACCGAGGCGAACTTTGTCTGATCATTGGCGAAAACTCCAGTGGAAAGACCTCCTTTTTGCGCAGTTTGTACGTCGATATACCTATAAAAAGTGGCACAGCTCGTGTCCTGCAGGCCAATATCCACGACATTTCGGCAAAAGAGGCGCTAACCTTGCGCCGTCAGATGGGGCTCGTCTTCGAGCATCCGGAGCTCTTTGAAGACAAGACGGTATTTACCAATTGTGCCACGGTGCTGCGCGCTTTCGGGTGGAAGGATCACACCCAGATTGAAGAGCGCGTCCGCAGTGTACTGCGCGATTTTCATTTGGTAGACAAGAGCCATGCACTGGCGGCGGAGCTATCGGCCGGAGAGCAACGGCGCCTGGCCATTGCACGGGCGCTGGTTCATCAGCCCCAACTACTCATCGCCGACACTCCTTTTACCTACCTTGATCGCTTCTGGAGACACCGCATCCTTCAACACCTCACTGAGCTGTGCCGTCGCAACCAGATGGCAACGGTAATCTCCACGCGCGATGCCAATCTCGCCGATATCTTCGAAGGCAAGAAATATCTCCTCAAAGCTGATTCTCTCTTGCCCTATGAGCAGGCAGAGGGATAGCGTACTCCTGATAGAGATTGTCGCGATAATGATGCGGCCAGATTTGCACTTCGGGTTCGAGCACGATGCCAAATCGATCGTACACATCGCGCATGATTCTGCCGGCTAAATGGTAAATATCCCGGCCATTAGGGGTTCCGTAATTGACGAGGATGAGAGCTTGGCGTGCATAGGTACCCACGTCATTGAGACGCTTGCCCTTCCATCCGCACTTTTCGATGAGCCAGCCGCTCGGAACCTTATACATGCCGCCTTGGGCAAAGACGGGAAGATCCTCGTATTGGCCCTTCAGTCTTTGAAATTGCTCTTCCGTTACGAAGACATTTTTAAAAAAACTCCCAGCATTGGGCAACACCTCCGGGTCGGGCAATCGCTGCCGACGTATGTCCACCACAGCGCGGAAGATAGTCTGCACATTGGGATTAGGTATATCGCGCTGCTCAAGCCATTTTTTCAACGACCAGTAGGAAACGCACAAGTCGTGGTGATGGCGGGTGAGGCGCAAGGTGATCCCACATACGATAAAATTCTCCCGTAGCTCTTGTTTGAAGATGCTGGTTCGATAGCCAAAGCGACATTGTTGTCGATCGAGTTGGAGCCATTCCCACCGACGACCGTTAAAGTACAGACCGCTAACGCGTAGCAGCACATCAGCTATTTCTCTTCCATAGGCACCGATATTTTGGATGGGTGCAGCGCCTGCAGTGCCGGGGATCAAGGCCAAGTTTTCTACTCCACCCCACCCTTGCTCTACCGCCCATTGCACAAAGGCGTGCCATGATTCGCCAGCGCCTATCTCAATGTCCACAGTGTTGTCCTGCTCATTGACCACTCGGATGCCCTTGATTCGGTTGATCAACACGGGTCGATCGAGGTCGTCGACGAGGAGGATATTGCTGCCCTCACCGAGCACATAGGGCGGAGCACCGAGCTGATGAAGTGCTGAATTGGCCTCTTCAACACTATGTATCACCCGGATACTTGGAGCTTGTGCCCGTACACGAAAGGTATTATAGCGCTGTAAGTCCATCAACGCATGTGTTGCATTAGCGGTATTGAGAGGTATCCTGTGGAGCGCGGGCAGTATCGACAGCTATGGGATGTTGATTCTGCAGTCGTCTCTGAAGGAGCACTCTTCTACGGTCTCGTATGCCTTTGGCTATGTTCTCCCATTGGATGGGCTGTTGCTGAACCTTGCGGTACATGGCCGTCAGGAGAAAATCAGCAATATCGATCGGAAAGCTCACGCCATAGCGCTCCTTTATGTGATGACTGAGGCGTGAGCCCTCTTCAAATCCCCAACGCACGATCATCCAACGGCCAACACTTCCAAGGAGCCCCTGCACGACGCGCTGTTCCGGAAGGCGACGTATGCGTTCGAGATTTCGCTCTCCCAGTGCTGCGATCAGGCTATCGACCGCCTCTGCTGCAGTCGCCGGTATATAGTGCCCGTCGAGATATACTTGCTCAATGCGAAATTGGTAGATGCTATCCATGCGCTGCTGGTACTCGCGATAAGGCCCCGATGGCTTGACTGTGCGCTTTTGTGCGTAGAGCTCAGCACCCCCCACCATCCACATTACCACAACAAATGCGAACCCTCCCACTATTTTATACCATGACATCTGTGCATTTTTAAGCCTAACGATGTCAGCCTTATGCCTTGTATCCCAGCATAACAAAAAAGCCGTGGAGAGCCGACACATTTGCCCTCCACGGCCCTTTCCAAGTCTCTCGCGCTCGGTATCACTGTTTTACAAAACGCAGCGGATAACTCTTATCACCGCGATACACAACGACGCTGTACATGCCGGGCGCTAAGCCCAACACATCGATGGGAGTACCCAAGCGGTACGATTTATGCGTATAATAGACATTGCCACGCGTATCGACAATATCGACGCGCACTTGCCCTTCACGTGCATTTGCGGGGTGTATTTGTATGAAATCGTGGGCCAGACTGGGTGTGAGGAAATAGGGATTGTCGATAGCAATCGGATCGTTTACGGCCGTCACGAATTCCATCTCTATAGCGTCTACCTTTAGCACATTGTTGGTATCCAGATTGGTAATCGTGTTGGAAGCTGCAAAGGAAATGAGAATCGAATCGACAGAGGGCAGGCTTGTTTGGGTGAGGTCAATCTGGAGTTGCTTCCAAGCCGAATCGGTCAGATGTAGAGGTACAGCTATGGTGTCTTTTTGCGCTTCGGGGGTAGCAGGCGCATTGGAATGCAACACGACCACACAAAGGCCGTAATTGGTCGTATCGGCTGAAGTATACTTGTACATAAATTTCAACTCGGAAGGCCTATTGGGGACGGGGTAAAAACCCTCATCAATATCCGTTCCTCGCGTGCGCATACCATAACCCACACCTCCAGAAAAGAAGTTGAATTGTGTCCGAATACGTGCGGACAGCTGACCCGATACGGCATCGGTATCGGGTACGACGTGAGGAGGATCGCCTACCCATTGAGTAAAGACATTTTGGGAAGACCACCCCACTGGATCAACCGTTACCACCTCTTCCCAGACTTCAAAACTGTTGTTTTCGACTTGTTCGGCCACATTGAAGCCCAGCGAATCGATCTCGACCACATTGCCCTCCTTAAAGGGATCACTGGAGAAATAGCCAAACACGCGCACATAACCGGGATTGGTGTTGGGATAATACCGGATGGGAAACTTGATCTCAACCCATCCGTTGGATTGACCGATTATTTGTCCAAAAGTTCCGCCAATGAGTTGATTCGGATTATTGATGTCGAAAAATGCACATCCGATGTTGAAAGTATCGCCATCGACGATTTTAAACTGAGCCACGACCGTCAGTGTATCGGGCTTTGAAGTAAATGGATATTGGCCAAGCGTATGGATATAATTGTAATTGGTAAAGCCACCTTCTACCGCTCCTATAAAGGGCACGTTGACGGTGCGCAACCGAATTGCGGTATCGGCCGGTGTGGGACCTGGTGCCATTTCTACTGGCAAATCCGGTGCCGAGATAACTCCTACCCCTAATGCAGAGGTGTTCCAACCAACGGGTTCGGAATAGCGAACCAGCGTATCCCATTGTTCCATATCGCCGTTGGGCAGCATTTGGGCAGTGACGACAGCCACACCGCATACCAAGACCAATAAAGTGTGTAGTAGCTTTTTCATCTCTAAGCGTTTTGGTTAGTGATTTTCTCTTGACAAAGATAGCGCTTTTCCCCGCGCCCAACAATACGGGTTTTTCCTGATTTTTTGTAGCTTAACTACATAAAAATCTTTCTCTTCACCACAAAACTACCCATGCGCTCAAAGGCGGGCTCAGGTCTTTCGCTTTTTCTTGCGCGCTGCGGGGAAGAGCACGTTGTTGAGGATGAGGCGATAGCCCGGTGAGTTGGGGTGTAGGCTCAGGTCAGTCTCGGGATCGTTGACGTAGTGTCGGTAATCTTCGGGGTCGTGTCCGCCGTAAAATGTCCAAAATCCTTCGCCCAGCACACCGTGGATGTAGCGCGCCTCGTCGAGCGCCTTGTTTTCGCCGAGAATGAGTACATGAGATTTGATATATCGCTTTTTGAAGGCGGTGGTCTGTCCCATGAAGCCCTTGACGAGCCTCGTGTGGTTTTGGGTCAACATGGTGGGCACGGGATCCCACTTTGCGGAGAAATCGAAGAGGCTGAAATAATCGTTTTCGGGGTTGATGCGGCGCTCGCGATTGTCGATTGTGCTGTACTCGTATTCGAGGGGGTTCATCACAAGGGTGAAATTTTCAAAGGCCAGGCAATTGGTGTAGTCGAGTTTTTCATTGGCCTGGGGATCCATGGGGTCGCCGTCGTAGATTTCGGCGCAGATATCGACGCCTTCGGCGGCAAGGGCAATATCGTAAGTGTCGGTAGCCGAGCACATGGCAAAGAGGAATCCGCCGCCGATGATGTATTCGCGCAGCCGCTTGACCACGGCGAGCTTGAGCTGACTGACTTTTTTAAAGCCCAGCTCGCGGGCCAGTTGTTCCATGCGCCGCTGGTTTTCTTGATACCAGCTGTACATGTGGTAGGCGTTGTAAAACTTGCCGTACTGACCTGTGAAGTCTTCGTGGTGCAAGTGGATCCAATCGTACTGCACGATTTTATCCTCCAACACTTCGCGGTCGTAGACGATGTCGTAGGGGATTTCGGCATAGTTGAGGGCCAACATGACGGCATCATCCCAAGGTTGAATGCGTTCGCCGCGCATGGTAAAGGGCGGCGCATAAACGGCTATGCGCGGTGCCTTTTCGAGCTTGATGGCCTCTTGATTGACTTCGGGATGGGCTATTTCTTCGAGTATGCCCTGAAATCGCGCATTGGAAATCACCTCGTATTTGACATTGCGTAAGATGCATTCCTTTTCAAACGCACGGTGGTGGGGAAAGGCAAAGGACCCGCCGCGATAATTCAACAGCCACCACGCCTCCACTCCCTCTGACAACACCCAATAAGTGATGCCGTAGGCCTTGAGGTGATTGGTCTGCGTTTCATCCATGGGAATCAATATATAGCTGGCGCGCCCCCATGGGACCAACCACAACAAACTCATCCATATCAGGATCCATCGCATAGCTTCAATGCTTCTACTTTTATTTGTATGCGTATAACGAAAAGACCGCTCAATGGATTATAAGTGCTGCACTATGGCGGAAATACTACACTGCGTGCGAGGGGCGTTCAGTGAAGGTATTTTTTCATCTTTGCACCGCGAAGGGCGTTGGCTCGTGTATGGAAAGCATTCCACTGACATATCTCGCAATTAGTGTCATTGGCGGCCTTCTCATTGCCTTGGCACTGTATTTTCGCAATAGGGATTTTCGCGAGCATCCGGGCTACGTTCGAAGCATCTTGTTCGCACTGCGATTTTTAGCAGCCACACTGTTGATTTTGCTATTACTCGAGCCAAGTGTTCGCCTTGTCCAAACCCAATACAAAAAGCCCTTACTCGTCGTAGCTGTAGACAATTCGCAGTCCATCGGCGCGGGCTTTGCTACATCCCAAGACAGCATTTCTTTTTTAAAAGCGTATCGCGATTTCATACACCGCTTAAGTAGGGATTACGATGTGCGCAACTACTTGTTTGGAGAGGAAATCAGGCCGAATGATTCCATTGATTTTAACGACAAGCGCACGAACATAGCCCGGGCGATCAGCTATCTTGAGGAGCGCTATGCCGACGAAGCGGTGGCTACAATGGTTTTCGTGACGGACGGTCGGTTTAATCGCGGGATCCACCCGCTCTATGCCCTTACAAGTCGCGATATCCCCCATACCATTGTCGCCATGGGGGACACTTCGCAGCCCGTCGACGTACAAATCGTTCGCCTCTTTCACAACAATGTTGCGGTACGGGGTGATGACTTTGTGCTTCACGTCGACATCTATGCCAGGGGGCTCGAGGGCAAGCGCGGTACCGCTTCGATCTATACGCGGGATGGAGGGCGTCTCAGACGCATTGCTTCCAAGCCCTTCCACATCCGCAACGATGAGGATTTCCAGACCCTCACCTTCGAATTGCCCACCATTGGAAAGGGCTACAAGCAATACATCGTCCAACTCAGCACCTTCGATGAGGAAAAGTACAAGGCCAACAACCGACGCATCTTTTACATCGACATTATCGACTATCGCGAGCAAGTGAAGATCATCGCTGCAGCACCGCATCCCGACCTCGGTGCGATCAAATCGGCCTTAGAAAAGCAGCAAAACATCCAGGTGGACATCGGCTATGCGCGCAACCTGAAGTGGAACGTCCAAAACACCGATGTGCTCATCTTGCACAATCTTCCCACGCGGCGGTATCCATTGCGCCGCATGTTGAGCGACATTGCACAGCACAAGGTGCCGGTATGGGTCATCGTGGGTGGATCCACGGATTACAATGCTCTCAACGCATGGCAACCGCTGCTTCAGATCAAGCCTTCACGGCCGTTGCGCTTCAACGAAGTGACTCCACATATCCATACCAATTTTACGGAAGTGCACCTGACGGAGGAGACCAAAAAGGTCATTGAAGAGTTTCCCCCCATCTACAGCCCTTTTGGTGAGTTCGAAGCCGACCCGCGCGCCGACATATGGATGTATCAAAAGATTCTCAAGGTCATCACGCCACACCCGCTCATGCTCATCGGCAGGATACAAGGCCGTAAGATGGCCGTGCTCGCGGGCGAAGGGCTCTACAAATGGCGCTTGTACGACTTTGCCAAATCGGGCCATCATGCCCACTTCGACGAATGGGTACAAGGTGTCATTCGCTATTTGGCCGTCAAGGAGGACAAGAGCCGCTTTCGCGTCCGCACCGCACAGGGACACATCGATGAAGGGGAAGAAATACGATTTATAGCTGAGCGGTACAATGCCAGCATGCAACGGGACAATCAAGAGGACGTCTCGCTCACCTTGCGCGATACCGCCGGCCATCGATATGAGTTTCTCTTTACGCGCATTGGCGACTACTACGAGATCAATATCGGTAAGCTCCCTCCTGGACATTACAAATGGACTGCCCAGACCACTTTGGATGGAAAGCGCGTGCAAAAACACGGCGAATTTACCGTTGCCCAACTCGATATCGAGCATTTACAACCCACAGCTGATCTCAGCCTATTGCACAACTGGGCCTCCGCCACAGGGGGAAGTGTGGTCTATCCCGACCAACTCCATCAATTTGCCGACATGATCATAGAGCGACACCCTCCGCGCCCGATCGCCCACAGCAGCATCCGATACATTCCTCTCATCCATATGAAATGGCTGCTCTTTTTGTTACTGGGCTTGCTCTCCCTGGAATGGATCCTCCGCCGTTTTTGGGGACGCTATTGATGCGAAGCTCGCATCACTGTACATAGATGTTGCGAATGAGGGGAGACCCGATGCGCGCATTGAGCCGCTCGATGATTCGAGATTTTTGCAAGTGTATTTCACTCTTCAAGGCTGCGGAATGGAGGGTGAGGTATAGCGTTCCGCTTTTAAAGCGAAGATCGAGGATTTTATGATCCCATTGTGCGCCATATTCGTCCAACCACACCTGACGAATGCGTCTCGACCAGTAATCGTCCGACAGCTTCGACCGACGCAAGAAGAGTCGCATGAGATCCGTGATGTGAAATTCGTTGGCCATGACATAAAAACTTATAACTGGGAAACTGGCATCAAGGTCCCTTCCTTCATATCGTATCCCTCCATATTGGATGCCCCAAAGTCTATGAGCAATTCTTGCATGCGTTCCTTGTCGGTATCGGTAATAAACACCTGCCCGAAGCTGTCGGTCTGGAGTATTTCGAAAAGGGCATGCACGCGGTTTCTGTCGAGTTTGGCAAAGATGTCGTCGATGAGCAGTAAGGGCAGATGACCGACCGAATGCGCCATGTAGCGGTACTGTGCCATTTTAAACGCTAAAATAAAACTCTTCCACTGTCCCTGGGAGGCATTCCCCTTCATTGGGCGAGTATCGATGGTGCAGTAGATGTCGTCGCGATGAATACCGTAGCCGGTACGTTGAAATCGGAGATCTTCTTCGCGTCGTTGGGACATGTTTTGGAGGTAGTCATCGACATCGACTTCTGATTGGTACTGTACATCCACTCGCTCGGCTTGGCTGCTAATGCGTCGGTAATACGACTGTATGTGTGGAATGAGGGCATGGAGGTAGCATTGACGCTGCTCAAAGATATAGCGCACCAAAGGCCACAATTGCTCGTCATAGGCATCGAGGAGGCGATAGACGTCTTCCGACGCGTGCTCTGCACGCCTGAGCAGGGCATTTCGCTGACGGAGCAATCGGTTGTGCTGGCGCAATTTGGTAAGGTACTGCACATCCATCATGGACAGGGCGGCATCGATCCATCTGCGGCGCTCCGCAGCACTGTGTTTAAAATTGTAGATATCATCGGGAGCTATCAGTACGACGGGATGCGTGCCGACGTAATCGACGCGGCGATCAAAGGGCTTGCCGTATCGCTCAATGCTCAGCGATTGCCCCCGCGTCAATTTGATGACAAATGGCACCCATTGCTCCTCGATATGGCTTTGCCATTGGATGCGCATAAAATCGCTGTCGTAGTGAATGACATCGTACAGGGATTTTGGTGTGAAATAGCTCTTACCCGTGGCTAAGAAGTAGAGACTATCGAGCAAATTGGTCTTGCCGATGCCATTCGGCCCAGTAATGTAATGAATGCCTTCGTTGAGGGGCCACCGTATTTCTTTGAGGTTTTTGTAAAATCGTATATGGAGATCTTTTATACGCATGGGCAACACTTACATGGGCACTCCAGTAGCCTGGAGTTTGTAGAGACTGTAGTACAATCCGTCGGTATCGCTGAGCAATTGGGCATGGGTGCCCTGCTGGACAATGCGTCCGTTTTGGAGCACGATGATCTTGTCGGCATCGAGAATGGTCGACAGGCGATGTGCGATGATGATGGAGGTGCGCCCTTTCATAAGCCGCTCGAGCGCTTCTTGGACGAAGTGTTCGGATTGAGCATCGAGGGAGGAGGTCGCCTCGTCGAGGATGAGGAGGCGCGGATTTTTGAGAATAGCACGAGCGATGGCTATGCGTTGGCGCTGGCCGGCCGAGAGCTGAAAACCTTTGTCTCCCACATAGGTGCGCATGCCGTCGGGGAGCCGATCGATAAATTCCATGGCATTGGCCAGTGTGGCAGCGCGTCGCACTTCTTCGGCGCTTGCCCGAGGATTGCCATACCGAATATTGTCTTCGATAGTACCACTGAAGAGCATGACCTCTTGGGGCACGACTGCAAGCTGGGCCCGGTATTCGGTCAGGGGAAAATCTTCGATGGGACGATTGTTGATACGTATTGTGCCTTTCGTGGGTTTGTAAAATCGCAACACCAGCTGGGTGAGCGTGGTCTTGCCCGCACCGCTAGGACCGACAAGGGCTACCTTTTGCCCCTCTTTGATAGTAAAGTGCACTCCCTTGAGTACTTCCACATCAGGACGAGAGGGATAGGCAAAGTGGACGTCTTCAAAGTGCAAGTCTCCGCGTATGTAATTTTTGGGATGCACTTCAATCTGCGTGATTGGCGTTTCGGAGGGATATTCGAGTATTTCAAGCACACGCGCTGCAGCACCGACACTTTCGCTGAGCTGCGTAAAGAGATTGCCCAGCCCCGCAATAGCACCTCCCATGATAGCCGTATACATCACAAAGGCAAAGAGGTCGCCCACATCCATCATGCCCTTGCTCACATACCACGCACCAAGCCAAAGGATTAAAAACAGCGCACCAAACAAAAACGTTACGACAAAGATGAAAAAGAGCCCCTTGACACGAGCAAATTTCAGCGATATCTGCACCACGCTATCGATGGCATTGCGGTACTTGCGCATTTCCATCCACTCCGCCACAAAGGCTTTGACGGTGCGGATGTGTTGGATGGCCTCTTCGACGATGTGATTGGCAGTAGCGAGGCTGTCTTGCCGCCGACGAGAAAAGCGCTTGATATACCTCCCAAAGACCATGGCTAAGATGACCACCACGGGGAAAGTCAACAACATCCATAGGGTTAACCTCGGCGCTATCCAGATCAACACCACTACCCCAACGATCATGATGATGATCTGCCGCAAAAACTCCGCAAGGGTCACGCTAAAGGCACTTTGCAAACGCTCCACATCGGTAGTGATGTAGCTGGTGAGCTCTCCAGTCCTCTTGTCGTCGAAATACTGGACGGGCAAGGTGATGAGCTTGGCAAATACCTCTGTACGCAAGTGTGCCATGCCCTTTTCAGACACATAGGCGAAAAGCAAGATGCGCAAATAGGATAGCAAGCCCTGTACAACTAAGATGATGGCAAACAAGAGCGCAAAATCCCACAAGGTAAGGCCAAATCTACCCTTTCCGATAGCGACGTTGGCCATTTCCCCCGCCGCCCACGGAAACACCATAAACACCACACTGCCCAAGACCAACATGAGCATTCCTCCAATAAAGGCCCATCGATACGGGCCAATATAGCGGAAAACCCCAATGGCCTGCCGCAGAGATTGCCAACGAATCGTTCGCTTTGCTGCCATCAGGCCGACGATTTTATACTAACGCATCAAATTGTCTAAGAGCTCCATGACCCATTCTGGTCGATAGACCAACACGAGTAGCGGGGCTGCAACTGTACCAAAAAAATGGGCGTAGTGATCAACACCATCGCGTGCATGTCGTGCTGCCCAAGCCGAATATGCCAAGTACAACACCACCGCCACCACCGAATGAATGCCAATGATGCCGTACAGATAGATTTTTTGCCACGGATAAAACAGGGCAAAGAGGGCCACAATGCCCGAGACACCCCCCGAAGCACCCACTGCCGAATACAGCGGGCGCCCACGATACATGACCGCCGTAGGAATATTGGCCAAAACGACCGTGAGGAGAAACACACCGACGAAGATCCATTGTCCCATAGGACCCTCCTGACGTACAAACTGCGCTTCGATGACGCGGCCAAATTCCCACAACACCCATGCATTGATTAACAAGTGGATCCAATCGACATGGAAAAAGCCCGCAGTCAACAAGCGATACCACTCGCCGTACCTCCACTCCCGATAGGGATAGTGCTTCATCTTTGCGATAAGGCCTGATGTATAAAATCCCGCAATACTCAATACCACAATCAATCCCACCAGTATTTCTGTTGCTGTCATGTCTTATGCATTGTGATATGGATGATGATGCAAGATAGCAAATGCCCTATAAAGCTGTTCGGCGAGGATGAGACGGGCCAGTTCGTGTGAGAAAGTCATTCGCGAAAGGCTAATCCTTTCATTAGCACGACTCTTGATTGCCTTGCCGACGCCATAGGCTCCGCCGATGAGGAAAATGCATCGTTTCGATGGAGAGTTCATCCAGTATTGCAGTCGGTCGGCAAACTCCATCGAGCTGTATTGCTTGCCACGCTCATCCAGCAGGATGAGATAATCTCCGCTGTGGATCTCGGAGAGCACCTGCCGTTCTTCCCGCTCAATGATGCGTTGCGCATGGGACTCACTCAACCCCTTCACACCCTTGAAGACACGCACTTGAATGGGGTGAAATCGCGCAATGCGCTTGAAGTACATTTCGACCAAGGCCGCTAAGTGCGGATTTTGGGTTTTGCCTATTAACCAGAGATGAAATTTCATGGGTTGCGGGAGGAAAGGGATTCACTAATGGAGTGCCGCAGGAGGGATTCGAACCCTCACGCCCTCTCGGGCACACGCCCCTGAAACGTGCGTGTCTACCAGTTCCACCACTGCGGCGGCCCTTTCGGAGATACAAATATACGTCGTTTTGCGCGATCTTATATAGCTTGACCAACGCTGATAAAACGGCGCGCCCAATGGTCTTTAAACGGCAACAACCACTGCCGGTCGAATTCCTCACGAGTCTGCACCACCGTATTGAAAAACAAAGTGTTATCGTCGATCTCTCCACGCTGGTAGAGCGTATTCAACGCATCCTTTTCCACCATGTGGACGCGGTTGTCCTTGAAGTAGTACAATTTCATACGATCAAAAAAGTCCACCTTGAGCTGCGCACCGAGGTTTTTCATCCACAGCACACTCTTGTCGATCGCACAACCATCAACGCGGCCGTTGGGATTTTTGGCAAAGAGGACGACAAACCTGCGATGCAGCACATCGCCGCTTGCACGTAAGGGCACGCCGTGGTCTTCCCAGCTGCGCAAAAAGTCGTCCATCTGGCGGCGGATCTCAGCTATTTCCTCATCCGTCAATTCGCGGGTGGCAGCATAAACCCACGCACGCTCTACAGACGGAAATCCCGGTCCTTGATGTATCATCACGCACGATTTTATTCATACATATTACGCAAGAACAATTTTTTTTGTTCATTAGCCCGCTGTATGAGGCCGGTAGACGCACCACATTTGGAAATTTTAACGAAATTCGCCGTACACTTTACAAACTACAGTTCATGAAGCCATTTCAATCAGATGTGCGATTTTACAGTTTCCAATCTGCCCTTTGGGTACTCCTTTTTTTAGGTCTATCGATGAGCTGTCAGCGTGCTGATCATCGACAAGATTACCTTCATGTGCGTCAGGGCGTCGATCTAAGAGAGCGCATGCAGCAATACGTGCGCGTGCCGTTGACAAGTACTGTGGTGCCCACGCTCAGTGACTCGCAAAAGCAAGTTCTCCGAATCTTACTGCAAGCAGCGACCTTGATGGATACGATTTTCTGGCATCAGGCCTTTGGTGATCCCGATAGCCTTTACGACCGCATTCACCCCGATTCAACGGATTTTAGGGAATACATCGCTATTAATTACGGTCCATGGGACCGGCTTCAAAACGATTCGCCCTTCGTAGAGGGCTTTGGGCCCAAACCCCTCGGCGCCAATTTTTACCCGGCCGACATGCGCGTAGAAGAGTTTGAAAAGAGCAGCGCAAAAGACAAGGCATCCCTCTATACGATGATCCGTCGTGATAAAGAGGGTAATCTCGTCGCCATACCCTATCACGAGTACTTTAAGGAAGCCACTGAAAAGACGGCTGCCCTTCTTCGCCAGGCAGCCGCATGGGCTTCTTCGCCCTCGCTGCGCCGTTATCTCGAACTGCGCAGTCATGCCCTCCTCACCGATGACTACCGCGAAAGCGACCGAGCATGGCTCGACATGAAGGACAATATCATCGACGTCATCATCGGTCCGATAGAGACTTACGAAGACCGCCTCTTTGGCTATAAAGCCGCTCATGAATGCTATATACTGCTCAAAGACACCGTTTGGTCGTCACGATTGAAGCGCTTTGCCCAATATTTGCCCGAATTGCAGAGAAATCTGCCGGTGCCTCCCGCGTACAAACGCGAAACGCCGGGTCGCGATGTCGAGCTCAACGCCTATGACGTGATCTATTACGCCGGCCATTGCAATGCTGGTCCCAAAACCATCGCCATTAACCTACCCAACGACGAAACCGTGCAGCTCGAAAAGGGCACACGTCGGCTGCAGCTTAAAAACGTGATGAAGTACAAATTCGACAGCATCTTAGTGCCGATTGCACGGCAGTTGTTGGACACCTCTCTACTGCGGTGGCTCGATTTTGATGCATTCTTCGCCAATACGATGTTTCACGAAGTGGCGCACGGATTAGGCATCAAATACACGCTCGACGGCAAGAACACCGTGCGGGAAGCCCTCCGCCAACACGCCTCGGCCATCGAAGAAGGCAAAGCCGACATCCTCGGCATCTACATGATCAAACAGCTCCACGACAAGGGTGATCTTTCCCTGGATCTGCGATCGTACTACACGACTTTTATCGCCAGCATCTTCCGCAGCATCCGCTTTGGAGCAACCAGCGCACACGGCATTGCCAATACGGTGCGCTTCAACTTCTTTGTCGAAAAGGGCGTCATCCAATTTGACCGTGCGTGTAATTGCTATCGCATCGACTTTACGACCTTTGAAGATGCCGTACGCGAGCTCAGCCAGCGCATACTCCTCATTCAGGGAGATGGCAATGCCGAAGCCGCGGGGCAGCTCATCCAACAATACGGCAAAATCCCACCGCAATTGCATACCCAACTACAACAGCTCTCCGAACGAGGTATTCCCGTCGACCTCATCTTCGACCAGGGTGCCGACATTTTGGGGCTTTGAGGCTTTACCACCGACGGGACCAGGCGAGTTGCCAGCTGAGTTGCCTTCGCTCCTTGTCGAGATAGGTAGACACTGACCAGCGCACAAGGCATTCGATCCGGTGTTCGCGCGGTAATTTTACTACAAGCCGATGGAGGATGTGTGCACCGTTGCCGTAAAACGCTGCAAATCGACCGATGCCCAAACTGCCCGGTACGTAGAGGTACATGCGCTGTCGAAAATCCGCAATATCAAAGAGCGCTACTTGCCCCCTCCAGCGCCACCGGCCTTTACGACTCGTGTACTGCCAATTTTGGGCTACCATCCATGCTGTGATTTGCGGCAAACCCCTCTGGGCGGTATTCAATCCATAATGCATCGACCATCGGTACTCCCATTGGCGTACCCATTGATGTCTTCCCTCGAAACGTAAAATGTGCATTGCTCGATATTGGTTCACACCATATCGGTCATTCAACACTTCGCGTCGTAGCAGCCTCTGACGGATATCGACAGACCACTGGTGCCGGCGATTTATTTTGATAATGTAATACAATCGCCATATTGGGACATATCCCACCGATGTTCCCTTAAAACGCGCCAAATCGACGAAAGCATGGAGCCTCGACCGCCTTGCCAATTGCCACTCCACGCCCAAATACCAGCCGCGCTCACCCGCTGGATAACTTCCTCTCATGATCGGCGCAACCCACAACATGGGGTAACGAGCACTCATATACCGATACTGCACGGACAGGTGTACATCCCTTCTCATGGCCAACGCCAGCCCTTGAACGAAACCGTGCGCACCATTTGACCACCATGCCCCTTCACCGTACCACAACACACCGCGCATGTGCCAACGATGCGCAACACTCCCTCCTGCCAACCAGGAGAGCGGCAAGGATGTGCGCCCAAAGCGATGCAACAACACATTGGCCTCCACTGACCCACGTACTCCCGAATATCTGGTATTGACAATCCCGGTAGCCACATCTACTCGTTGATCAACCATTTTATACGGGGCATAACGAGGCTCCCCCATAACCCAATACGATTGTTTCGACCGACTCCAAAACCAGCGCATGTTCCTCAACGAAGCAGCGATGTGGAGCTTCCACCGTGGATGCAGCGTCCATTCGAAGCCTATACCGCGCAAAAAACCGTAATTGGATCGACTTCGATACGGGCGAATCACTTGTGCTCTGCCCTTGACGATGGAGAGGACGTGAATGCTCTGCCCAAGGTGAAACCCCTGATAGCACAACAGCCCTTCACCGAGCCTAACAGTAAAATCGCCGAAGAACAGGCGCATCGTCGCACCTCCCGTCTGCCACATTCCAAAGACGCGGAGGTGCAAGGGCAGCCATCGACGCCATTCCTCCCACGGCCATGGTCGATGGGGCCAATAGATACCCAGATGCCCGCGGATTCGATTGCGAAAGGCCCCATCCCATTGTAAGCGACTTCCTTCGAGCAAAACACGTCCATTCTCCACCTCACCAGTATGCAAGGTGCGCACCACTCCTCCCCCCATCCTCGCGCCCAATGCACTGCCGCCTGCCACCCGCACTACATAGCGCAAGAGCCGACACTGCTCGGGCTCCAATCCGCGCACCGCATTCAGCTCCCACACCGATTCATACGGCCCAAATCGATGCCGGTATTCCAAAATTGCATCAATGGCCTCCCAATCCAAAAAGGGTATCTGCTCAAAATCCGATCGATCCGCACTGTTTAAGTCGATCGGCCGATCGACCAATTTCCGCAATACGTGCTGGACATCTTCTTCGTAGACCAGCACACGCTCTACCCCAGCCTCCTCCATCGCGCGCACGTACGCCTCCCAAAATTCCTCAAACGCCCCCTGAGCATACACCCAGCTCCCCAGCAGCACGCCAACTATGGATGCTACAACCCTGTAAAACACCGCCACAACTGCCATCAACAAGCGTGTTTTCGGTGTCAAGTGCGAAGCGTGCCCTCCAAACGCTCAAAAAAAGCCTCTCAGCGATTCAACTCTAAGTTATGATTTTTTTTAAAAATCTTTGTATGAAATCGTGCATGCTCGGCATCACTGTCCCCATCTACTGCCAAAGCGCGCACCATTTTATAGCGACAACAATAGAAAGCGCTAACTTAGCCCGTTGACATTTCTCATGTGATTGCTCCATGACTGTAGTCTTACACACCATCCCATATACTTCGTATCCCTCACCTCGCCCCAGTGACCTGCAGTACATGTTGGGAGAAGGCCAGTGGTGGGAGCCCTTACCATATACCCCTACTTTGGAAGGCCTCCAGGAGGCCGCTAAGTCCATGGCTTTTCCACCCTCCGTGCGCGAGGTGGTGTGGCAAACCCTACACCGGCAATACCTGCGGCTCGGCCTCGATATAAAGAAATTGGAACCTCTTAAGGAAGATCACACGCTGACCGTAGCGACAGCACATCAGCCCATCCTCTTTGGCGGTCCCCTCTTCGTCCTCGCAAAAATTGCAGCTACCATACACTTGGCCAGATACCTCGGCCAAGTCCTTCACCGATCCATTATCCCCGTGTACGTCATGGGCAGCGAAGACCACGACCACGAAGAGGTGTTTTCCCTTCAGGTAGGCGGTCAACACATGCGTTTTCCCGTAGACAAGCCCCACACCCCCGTAGGACGCGTACCAACGACAGGTATGGCCGCCTTCTTGCACCACCTGCTCACTGAGCTCGGTGTTTCCTCGCAGACACCCTACACCGCGCATCTCCTCGAAGCCCTGCACAGATTTGACACCTATGGCCCAGCATTTCAATATTTCATTGCCAGGATCTTTGAAGAGACCGAACTGGTCGTGGTCGATCCCGACGATAGTGCACTCAAGCGCCTCTTTATCGACGTTTTTGAACGAGAACTCGAGACCCACTCCAGCCGTAGCCACATCGAACGCATGCGCCAAAAGTGGATGCAGCTCGGCATCGAAATCCGTCAAATACGATCGCCCTACCTGCCCATATTTTACATGGGAGCAGGTGTGCGCGAGCGCATCGAACGCCATGGCGACACATGGAAGACGACGCTTACGCACACACAGTTTAACCATGTCGCCCTCGTCGATGCCCTCCACCGATATCCGCAAAACTTCAGCCCTGGGGTGGCCCTGCGTCCATTATACCAACAGCGCATCCTTCCCAACATCGCCTTTGTAGCAGGCCCTTCCGAGCTCCTCTATTGGCTCGAATTGGGCGAATTGTTTGCTCACTACGGCATTTTTTATCCCACCCTTTTGCGCCGCAACAGCATTTTCTTCTTGAAGGATGATTTGTATGAAATCGTGCGCCAATACGGTTTACACAACCAATTTTTTCAGCCCTACCATCAATGGCAAGATTTCATACTGACCCATCACCTCGGAGTGCCCCATCCGCTACCGACCGTACGCGAAAAAGTCGAAGCACTTAACCAACTGTTGACTGATTTCAACAAATACCACGACCTGAAAATGGACAGCTACGTCGAAGCACAGGCCACCCGAATGCGCAACCGCGCCGAAGAGACGGCTCAAAAACTCTGGAAAGCGCTCCGCAAAAAACACAAGGCGCTCTTCACACCCCTCTACGAAGTGCATCGTACGGCCTTTCCACAGCCCAATGTCTGGCAAGAGCGCCATACGAGTAGCATCGAATGCAGCCTACACACCAAAGAGCCATGGTGGCTGGATTTAGCGGAGGTCCTCCTCCCGTTGGAACGCACTTTTTATCTCTTGCGCATGCCTTAATGCCAGTGCCAATGCGTAACTTTGCGCCTCTGTTACATTGTATACCATGCGTTTAAAATCCTATCGTATGAAAAGACTGCTCAGTTGGGTTTTGCTTTTTTGGTGGAGCATCCTGTATATTGCATCCCTTTACGGCCAACAGCCACTGCGCGTTCCCAATCGCTTTGATTTCGGCAAGATGTGGACGTTTGAACATCCACCCGTGAAATACTTCGAACAGACCTACGGCTATCGACTCGATACGGCGTGGTTTAACCGTGCCCGATTGGGGGCATTGCGCTTTGCGCGCTGGTGTTCGGCTTCGTTTGTCTCTCCCGATGGTCTCATCATGACCAATCACCACTGCTCGCGTAGCTTGATGGGAGACCTCATGCGCGAAGGAGAAAACTTCGACAGCACGGGATTTTATGCCCGCACGCGGTCGGAAGAACGCAAAAAAGATGGCCTCTACGTCGAACAACTCGTCAAGATCGAAGACATCACCGACCTCGTACTCAATGCCGTCAAAGACATCGACGACCCCACCGAACGCCAAAACCGCATCCGCCAGACACTCCAACAAATCAAAGAGGAATACGCCCAGCGCAACGACTGGAAAGACCTTCGCCTACAGACTGTGACCTACTACAGCGGAGGAAAGTTTTCCCTCTACGGCTATAAGCGCTACGACGACATCCGACTGGTAATGATTCCAGAGCTGTCGGTGGCGTACTTTGGTGGCGATGACGACAACTTTACCTATCCGCGTTACAACCTCGACGTGACCTTCTGGCGCGCCTACGACAAAGATGGCAAACCCCTCAACACTTCCGACTTCTACTTCCCCTTTAATCCCAACGGCATTACCAAAGGCACTCCAGTATTCGTCATCGGCAATCCCGCCAGAACCGAACGCTATCGAAGTTACGCCCAGCTCCTCTTCGATCGCGACTACCGCTATCCCATGCAACTGACCTTCCTGCGCAACCGCCACAAACTCCTCGCCGAACAACATGCCAAACATCCCTCCCACGCTCTCCAAGAAATGCTCTTCTCCATCGCCAACAGTATCAAAGCCATCAATGGAATACTCAACGGCCTGAAAAACGATACCCTGCTCCAGCGCAAATACCGCATGGAACAGTACATACGCTCCCATACCCCTAAAGACCAACAGTACATCTGGGACGAATTGGCCAAATACTACCAGGAGCTCGCCCCTTACGCCATGGCCGCCAATATCATGGGCCCCAACCAACTGCGCGGCAAAGCCGTCAACATCGCCTTTAACCTCTATCGATACTATAAAGAACTGGAAAAGGACACCCCCGACCAAGCGACGCTCGTCGCATTAAAAGAAGAAATCCTCCACCTCAGCGATAGCCTCTACACCGAAAGTGAATGGAAATACCTCAAGACCTATCTCGACGAAATCCAACGCTTTGACCATCCGCAGCATCCCATCGCTCCCACCCTCTTGAACGGTAAAAACACCAACTTCGTCGCCCACCACATACTCAAAAACACGGAGTTGAACGATCCCGACAGGGCAGCGGAATTTCTCGACAAGCCCTTAAAGAAGTGGAAATCGAGTAAAGACCCGCTCTGGAAAATGGCGCAAGTCATCGCCCCAGCCCACGAAGAGGCCCTGAAAAAATTTAGCTCCACCAGTCCCAAGCGCAAACAACTCGAACAACAAATTGCCCTGGCTGTGTTTGAAGTGCTCGGCGATGACCTCCCACCCGATGCGACTTTTACGCTGCGCATCGCCGATGGCGTGGTCAAGGGCTATCCCTACAACGGCACCCGCGCTCCCTACAAGACGACCTACTACGGTATGTACGACCGCCATTACTCCTTCGACGGCCAATTTCCATGGGACCTACCCGTACGCTGGCACAATCCCCCCTACGAACTGCTACAGTCCCCGCTCAACTTCGTCTCCACCAACGACATCATCGGCGGCAATTCAGGTAGCCCCGTCATCAACGTACATCACCAAGTCGTAGGCCTTGTCTTCGATGGCAATATCGAATCCCTGCCGGGCAATTTCATCTTCGACGAAACGTTCAACCGCACCGTCGCCGTCCACGCCGGCGGTATCATCGCCGCACTGAAATACATCTATCGTGCCGACGCCCTCGTCAGCGAACTCCTACAGGACTACTACAAGTCGTACCAGAAAAACCAACGACAATGATGCGCATCGCAGCTCAACTCACCAAACTCATATTGCCCGCAATGACTGCTCTTCTCCTGCTCAATGCCTGCGAAGAGCGCTACTCTTGGACCGAATTGCACGACATACCCGGCTGCACCGGCCCGTGCTACAAACGCATGCCCTGTGAAGGAACAGAAGTCAAAGTCGAAATTCCCATACTCGACCGCAACCTCCTTCGCGGCGAAAACGATTACAAATTTTACTTCCGCGACCACGAAACCAATCGATCCATCGTCGTCGAGTTTACCGAAAACATCCCCATGGAAGCACTCGACGAAATCCAACAATCCCCCGGAAAAACCCTCTACATCAAAGGCGTCATTACAGGTATCGACATCATCGGTAGGGATTATTGCCAACGCATCCCCAAAGTGGTCGTCCAAAAGAGCGGCGATTTCTACCTGCGCTAAACCCGTTTTACGGAGAAAGGCGCCTGTCGAGTGATGTATAAAATCGCTCCACCAGCTCGACATATTCGACGGGCAATCGATTGAGTGCCTCGTCGATCATGTACGTCGGTATTTCGTCGTAATAGGCCTCCGCAATAGCTCCTGCCATGCATGCAATAGTATCGCTATCCCATCCAATATGGATCCCCCTGTATACCGCGTCTTCAAAATCCGCCGAATCTAAAAACGCCAAAATGGCCAAAGGCACCGTGCCCTGACAGGTCTCATCCCATTTGCGATCGATTTGTCGCTCATCGATGTGCCGATCGAGATCATAGCCAAAGTGCGACGCAAGGGTAGATCTCATCACTTCTTTGTCCTTGACGGTACGCGCTAAAAAGACAGCCCCTGCAATGGCCTGAGCCCCTTTGATGCCTTCCGGATGGTTGTGCGTCACCTCCGCAGATCGCTCGGCCTCGGCAAGCACCTCTTCCCACGTGTCAAAATACCATCCCACCGGCGAAACGCGCATGCCCGCGCCATTGCCGTAACTCCCGTATGGGGAAGGTCGATCCGATTTCAGCCACATTCGAAAACGTCCTCCATAACCTTTGTACGGATTTTGCCGGCCCCAACGATGATAAGCCTCCCCGTAATCCCCTCCGCCCAGCAATACCTCCATCGTGGCAAGAGTCAATATCGTATCGTCGGTAGGGAAATGATTCGGTCCAAAAAATCCCTCAAAGCGTACGTTACTTCTTCCCTCGTAAATACTGCCGGCAATATCGCCAATAATCGCGCCAATCATGCACTACTGTTTTTGCTCCTACCTATATAACATCTATCACCCACATTTGTATGCACATGATCCGATATCTTACAAGCGTAGACCTGCAGCTCACTACAGTGCGTACGCCACCACTGGCCAAGTGTGAAGCAAAACGTTTAGGCCAGATACCTACCTAAAACCAACACTTCACGTCCGAGCGCCATGGTGGCTGATGGACAAATCGCATAAAGGCCTTTGACTGTCTAAGGATAGTACACCCGAAACGACTTCGTCGTCTGGCCCACTGTCAGGGTATAGTACAACCACCCCGATGGGACCTGCATTCCTCTTACATCGATGTCGATCACAGTCGTTTCCCCATGGGAGATGCCCGACCAGACACCCAGTTTCCTGCCGAGCGCATCGTAACAGCTGAGGGTATACGACGAGCCCTTGGGCACATTGACGCATCGGAAGCGCAACAGCCCTTGTCCTTCGGTCTTGCCCAACGCACAATCCATCGATACGCCAGCCCCGCGGATAGCAATTGTACCCTTTTTCAAGTGTATAAAATCGTAGTACGTGCCCTCCATGATCACTTGACCCCGCTGTATCAGTTGCTCAAACTCGTGCTGCTGTGCCATAGGTACCTCCAAAGCAAGGACCACCGGTGATGACAATGATCCGCCGGGATACTGTACCAACCACCGACCGTCTCCGAGCCGAAGTATTTCCACCTCCGGATGTGCCGCATGGAGCGCGATCTCTATGGGCACCACCGCTTTTAGGATCATACCCATCGGCCCTGAAGGCTCCAACGTAAGGGCATAGCGATACCTATTACCGCGCGTGGTGGAGGCTGCATCTAATGCAATGACCTGCATCGCCTCAACCGACTCCCTAAACAACGGCAGCAAACTCGGAAGAATATCGCCCTTGACGATGAGATGATAACGAAGTCCCACAGTGGTGTCGTTGAGCTCTCCAAGCGACAACACTCCTGCTTGCACATTGTCCCATGGTGGAGAAATCTCCTTTAGATTGTCCGACGGAACCACACATACATTGTGAAGACTTCGCGAGGAACTGCGGCCAAAAATGATCAGCTCCTTTACCAAGCGCTGATAATCCAACTCGTCTACATTGCCGTCGTTGTTGACATCGGCTGCAATTAGCTGCTCTGGAGTAAGTGTCACCTGTCCCCACAGGTATTGACGCAGATACATCGCATCGACGACATCGGCACGCATGGCCATGGGCCTGCTATAGATGCCAAAAGTGCTCCATCGCCTTCCACCGGGCAAACTATCTACCGAAAAAAGCCCCTTCTGATCAACAGCCAACCAGAGCGTATCCCAGCGAAAGACCGTGTCGTTGTGCACGACCACCGTCGTATCCCACCAGCGACGCACGTAGACAGTACCACTCTGACCGACAAACGTATCGCGATGTTCGACGATGACCGTATCCATACTCGTCTGTACGATACGACGCCTCGAATCCAAATCGACCATCGCCACGCGTGCCTTAGATAGGTCCGCCCGACTGTATGGTACGACCTTGCCCACGACACCCACCCTGCGCAGCGAATCCGGCTGACAGTTGGCAATGCGCGCTTGATTGTTTTGGATGATCACCTTCGTGCGACAAAAGCTCTGATTGCCGTGCACATCGGTCACCCATATCTCGACCTCGTTTTCACCCACGTGATCACAGGTAAATGTGCGTACCATATCGGTCGTATCCGACGAAAACGAAAATCGCAAGGGCCCATTACCACACGACGGACTGCTCTTCTTATCTAAATCCTTGGCCCATACATCGACCATGCCCACATCATTGATGCCGTCGCGATTGGTATCAATCCCCATCAACACCGCAATGATTCCCTTTTTACAGATCACGAGCGGAGGAATCGAGTTCTTGACTACCACGCGCACCTTGAGCTTGAGCTCCTTGCCACATCCGTACTCAACGATGTAGTAAAACACCGTCTCCCCAATGGGATAAAAACCCGAAGCATCCGGCCCCGTCGTGTCAGCATACGGCGAAGTGTGACGCACCTTTAAGACATGACCACAGGTATCCACAGCGACCACCGTATCCATATCAATGTACGCACCGTCGCAGTTTTGTGCATCGACAACCCACTCGCGCTGCCATCCCACAATATGCGGAGTGTCCTTTTGCGTCAGCTTAATGACCTGATACTTCGTCCAGATCCCTCCACTTTGCGGATCATAGGGATCCCAAGTGCACCAATCCACCACCTTCCACTTACGCACAATCTTGGTACACGCAGGACCAAATGTCAGGCGAAATTCCTTGTACGAATACCCCGGCTTACTGCAGGGCTTGCGCCGAAATCGCGGCCGTGCGTACTTGTCCGGTAGATCCTCCGGCGCAAGCGATATCCGACAACCCATCGTATCAAAAGACTCGGGCCAAATGATATCGTCTTCGGTAAAGGTCTGCACCTGTCGCACCTCTATGACCTGCACACACTGATGCCACTGACCGTGCGCATCCATAGCCTTCCAAATGCGCCGAATCTCTCCTACCCCACAGATATTGAGATCTCGCTCGACGCGATCCGGTGGGCCCGCATCGCGCCACCGATAATGCTCGTAAATCTTCGCATTGCCAAACCTCGATAAATCCCACAAGTCCTCCGTACAATCGACCACCGTATCCGGTGGACAAACGAGACGAAATCCTCCCCCCGCCCAGGCAGTACAGGCCAAAAAACCCAAACCAATCAAGAGCATCGTAGTCTTCATATCTCAAGCCTTTTGAACAACATTAAACATATTAAAATCAATGCAAATATATAACATTTTTGATTTAAGGAAGATATGTATAAAAATTTTTTGCAATATGTACATCCTTCACATTCTTTGTCTAATTTCTGTCACGGATTTGCGTATACCTACGTCCTTTGGGGGTGTATAATCGACAGTAGCGACAATCTACCGTTGATTTGTGGTCGTAATTACAAGCGATGAGTAAACCAGCATCCTACTTGTCTGCAGCCTTACCCGTAATTATGCATATCGTGATTGAGTCATAGCTCTCTGATGGGGGTATAAAATCATGCTTTATGAGATCCTTAGGTTGCAATTAGCGTAAGCCGTATTCCACACATTGCGGTGAGCACACTCCTTGCACCCAAAAAATGTCAGCACATAAACAAGCAGTAAGCTCTATAGGGATTTACTACAAGGCGACTTTCTCGTATATCGCGTGCACGATTTCATACCAAAGCGATATGCCGTGCTCCATATAGTATTGAAGGGGATAGATGTGTATGGGGATGCAGTGTTTTATGCGGAGCATACCTCTTCAGTAAGAGCACCCAATGCCTGGGCTGTGATTACCCTTCGCAAAGGCTATCTTTAGATGAGTTATGGGTTCAACGCGCGTCGAGGAGGGTCGAATCGCAGCGCAACGTATGGGTGTTCGTGGCGTCCCAGATGCAGGTGAGGATTTGCCACTTCCGCGTCTTTTGGTCGGGGTGGATGGCGCGAAAGCGGCAGTAGACCACGGCATCGGTGGAATCGGTACAGCAGTATCCAGAAAACCTCCATCCCGGCTTGAAGGAATGCAATTCGGTGCCGAGTTTTTCATTCAACTGGAGGCGATTCAAATTGTTGAAGAGCGTGATATGTCCCCCATGTGCTTTCTGCTTTTCTCTTAAGGTAGTGATATCTTCGAAGGGTTGGACAAACCGCTCGTGGCCGAAGACCCAGCCCGTGCGCTCGTCTTTGACTCTTTGTACGTGTAGCCAGGGGGCGCTGTATTTTCCCACTTGATCTTCAAAGTCGGTCTGTTCGTCCAGGTAATGTACCATTTCATTATAGCTCAACGTGCTTTGGATGCCGCTACGCCGATCGGGATATTTTCGCAACCGCAGCTTGTCTTCGTTGACGATGTACAGGCTATGGAGCTCTGGGGCATGCGTCGAATCCCTTGTGGAGTGGCTCCCCGATGTCTTGTCTCCCTTGTGATCGAAAGTACAGCTTATAGCAAGCCAAGGTATGAAGATCAATAGATACCACCACCTCCCAATATGCACAGAGATGTCTCGTCGAGTAGCATCAATCATCGGACAATTACTGGCATGAACGATTGTGCACCATTACCGATGAGTTGGACGTACAGGGGCTTCGCGGATACTCGATCGACGAACGGACGGAGCTCCCATTGGTGGTGGCCCTCTGTGAGCATGCCACGATAGAGGAGATGCAGTGGTCGTCCTTGTATGTCGACCAAGCGTACGGTGTATTGGCCGCTTTTGGCCACATGCGCATGGACAATCATCCTTTCGGCATCGTAGCGCAGCCGCACACTGTGCATGTCGCTTTCAACATCCGCGGAAGTGATCTGGGTGGTCATGTCAATCTTAAGGGGTTTGGACCCGTTTTGGAAGTAGTACGTATCGCCTTGTTTATCCCAGATGATGGCTGTGAGGTAGAGGCTATCGATTTCCCATTCGCTGGGTAGGTCTTTGCTAAACTGGAAGGTATATTCGGCGTCGGCTGCGATGACGGTATCGTCGGTGATGCGCACGCCAAAGGAAGAGTCGTGCATATTGCCGCGCA
>JALWKB010000016.1 GCA_026996805.1 Saprospiraceae bacterium
GCGTGCACTTTATGAGCTACACGCGCGCTATCGGCCCAATACAAATGCCCGACGACTACACCACTTGGAGCGAAGAGGAGGTAGAGAAAAGTCCGGTGCGCTGTCCTCATCGGGAGACTTCTCAGCATATGGTAGAGTATATTGAGACGTTGCGCAGTGCGCGCGATACGACGGGAGGCATCATCGAATGCCGTATCCAGCATCTACCCGTGGGCCTTGGCGAACCGATATACGACAAATTTCACGCCCGCCTGGCCTATGCCATGATGAGCATACCCTCTGTAAAGGGCTTCGAACTGGGAGGAGGGTTTGCAATAACGCAGAGGCGAGGCTCAGAAGTCAACGATCCCTTCGAAGTACGGGGTGGTACTATTCGCACCAAAACCAATTACAGCGGTGGAATCCAGGGGGGGATAACCAATGGAGAGGATGTGGTATTTCGAGTGGCTTTTAAACCGATCAGCTCGGTAGGTGTCGTGCAAAAAACTGTCACTACCAAAGGCCAAGAGACCGAAATTCGCATCGAGGGAAGACATGATCCCTGTGTGGTCGTGCGTGCACATCCGATCGTTGAAGCGATGGCTGCTGTAGTGAGCTGTGACTTTTTGCTCTTACATCAAAGCGGTCGGTTGCGCTTTTGAGCTATGTTTTCATGCTTGTAGAAGACCATCGACGGGGATGTGGATGCCTTCTTCTTCTAAAATGCGCAGTGCGGCGCGTAGGATGGTGTCGTCTTCGAGGACTACAATGCCCCCAAACGGACCGGGTGTGATGTGTTTGCCGACGATTTGGTTTTCTTCCTGGTATTTTTTTGCCCCAAAGTAATTGCGCACGGCTTGCTCGCTAATGCCGAGCTCGTCGGCGATGCGTTTTACGCTGCCGGTGGGCAAGCTGTGTTTGATTTTCCTCAGCGTCTCAAAGGTGATTTTGATCTCCATAAGGCATCGTATTTTGCCTTTAAATATACGAATATTTTTTATACGAATGCGATATTTCCATGATTTTAGGCTAGGAATTTTTCCAATGGCACGTAGGTCATGTCGAAAGCCTTGGCGACATTTTCGTAGACCACTTCGCCGCGGATGATGTTGAAGCCAAGGGCTAAGGCAGGGTTGCGCTTAGCGGCCTCTTTCCAGCCAGCATCGGCGAGCTGGATGACATAGGGCAGGGTAGCATTGGTCAGGGCCGTAGTGGAAGTATAGGGTACGGCCCCCGGCATGTTGGCCACGCAATAATGGAGTACCGAGTCGACAAAATAGGTCGGTTCGGCATGGGTCGTCGGCCGGCAGGTTTCGACACAGCCCCCCTGGTCGACAGCCACGTCGACGATCACCGTACCCGGCTGCATGAGTTTGAGCATATCTCTTGTGATGAGCTTGGGTGCTTTGGCTCCCGGTATGAGCACCGCTCCGATGATGAGATCGTGTACGCGAATGAGCTTTTTGATATTGTATTGGTTGGAATAGATGGTGGTGACGTTGGCCGGCATGATGTCTGCGAGGTAGCGCAAGCGCTGCAGGTTGATATCGAGAATGGTGACGTTGGCTCCCAAACCCGCCGCCATTTTTGCCGCTTGCGTTCCGACGACGCCGCCGCCGATGATCAAGACGTTGGCAGGAGGTACGCCGGGTACACCTCCCAGAAGAATACCGCGGCCACCCTGTGGCTTTTCGAGGTACTTTGCCCCCTCTTGGATAGCCATGCGCCCCGCTACTTCTGACATCGGCACCAACAAAGGCAACGAGCCATCTTCGAGCTG
>JALWKB010000017.1 GCA_026996805.1 Saprospiraceae bacterium
TCATCGAATTTGACGAAAACACCGATTTGAAAAACCTCCCCTTGCTCAAAGAGCTCTTCCATCATATCCGCAACAAGCAGGTGTTGCTCATCCACTACAAACCCTTTCACAAACCCATACGTGAATACTTTTTTCACCCATGGTACCTCAAAGAATACCGCAATCGATGGTATCTCTTCGGTTATGAAGAGCGCCAAAAGGCATTAGGCAAGCACCCCGTCGTACTGGCCGTCGACCGCATCGTACGCATCCGCCCCTTTGAAGACAACATCGAGTACCGCGCCAAGGACGTCGACCTCGACGATATCTTCAATGAAATTATAGGCGTGACCCATCTGACCGAACTTCCGCTGACCTCTGTGGAATGTCGCGTATCCCGACACGTCGTACCGTATTTGCAGACCAAACCCCTCCACCGCAGCCAACGGCTACGGCTCTCAAAGGACGGTTATTGGCATTCACTCTTCCTGGAGCTCCGTCCCAACTACGAGTTTGTCAACGAAATCCTCTCCTTCCGAAGCCACATCGTCATCACCGCCCCCCAATGGCTTTCGCAGTATTTTCACACGCTCATCGAGCGCATGTACACTCTTTACCAAGTGACTCCCTCCTCCAATCTGGAATCCCAAACGGTCGAACCAGACATCGTGCAGTACTACCACGATTATACCTCGATGCAAAACGACTCGCAGTCGTAAAATGCTCCCAAACACTTAAGGCCTCTTGTCGGTGCTCTGATGCTCCACAGGACGAGGGATGGAGGCGATGGGAAAGCTCGCTGTACCAAAGTGCACAAAGGCCTGCCCCGCGTTTGAACGTATCGTTTGTGTGCCTATCACCTTCGATAAAACGCCGACAACCTCTTCGTCCGCAATGCGCTTCGAATTGGGCTTTATGAAATAGGCAATATGCGCAATACGTCCCTCGGCTGTCCAAAAGACGTTTAAATACAGCCGTACACCATCGAAGTCGACCTCCTCCACTGCCGCTTCTTCTTCAATGTCCAAAAGTACATTCTGCCACACTCTATAGGCCTGCTCCAAATCATTGTCGACCACCTCAATAAGCGTTGCGGCGTGCTTTCTGAGCAACAACTGATATGAGGACTCATATTGGCCTATGCGAAATACCGTAGGAAGCTGCAGCTCCTGGCCGTTAGCTAAAGGCATCAACAGCACAAAGGCACAACATACCCACCAGGGGTGGAGCATAAAACGAAAAATTACCCGTTTGCCAAGGGCACACGCATGCATCTTTCAACTCGTATGGCTTCACAATTTAATGGCAATATACAAAAATAATAAAAAAGCGGGGACCATTTTGAAAAACAGTCCCCGCCCCGGGTAAGTCTTCAATTGTGCTATAGAGCCTATCGCACAAACACTACTTTCTTTGTGGCGGTGGCGTTGTCGACCCAGAGTTTGACAAAGCCCACCGTGGGCATGGTCTCGACCGGCAATACGAGGCGGTGATGCCCAGCTTCTAAGCGCTGTTTGGCGAGCAGTGTCTGTGTGTGGCCATCCATATCGATGAGCCGGACGCGCACATTTGAGGCACTGGGTAGCTCAAAGCTCAGCGTCAGATGGTTTTCCTGTACGGGATTGGGGGTGACCTGCATGTCGAAGGCCTCCGGTGTTACAACGCGTTCGACACTTACCGCTTCAAATTGTTTGGTGAGCTTCAGGTACACGATATCGTTGATATCGAAGTCGTTGTCGTTGTCATCCCCTCCGATATTTGCTAATACGACCCACGAGCCGGGGTTGTAGTCCTTTTGAAACACCAGATAGAGATAGTTGTCGTCGACGGTCATGGATGGATAGACGCCCTCCGTATAGGCGGTGTCGATTTTTTCATCTTCGTCTTCGTAAAACATGTAGTTGATGACGTCAAAGGGTTCCGTCCACGTTTCTCCACCATCTTCGGAGCGGATCAGATAGATGTGCCGATAGAATTCGTCGTCATCTTCATGCTTAAATTGCTCATTGATGGCGGAGTAAGCCACGAAGAGGTTGTTGTCATCATCACTGACGATGTAGGGCATATTGACAGCACCGCCGCCGTAAAAAGCGATTTGGTTGATCGATTGGATATCGATGCGGCCGTTGCCGTCATAATCGACGTAGCTCGCAATGCGATAGGGGCGCACATACGATGTATCGTCGGTATTGGCAAAGGCTTCTCTCCAGTAGTCGATAAAGCCCCAGGCGGGATAGAAGACAAAGTTCGTATCAGCCCCGTCAAGTGCAACGGCAACAAACATTTCGCCGAAGACGACGTGGCATTCGCCATTGGCATCGATCGTGACGCTTCCGGTGCCATCGGAGGTATAGATAGCTGGTATACCCCCTTGTGATCCAGGCCCATCTAAGGTATCCTTGTACGACAAATCATCGGCGGAATAGAGTCCATCCCTGCCGGGATTGTATTTGTGGAGCGGAAATTCGTTGATCAGAATTTTCTTCCACGTCGCTCCGTTATCGGTCGACTTCCACAAGACGATATCGTTCCACCCTCCGAAGTGAGCGATGGCCACGATGGTATCGCGAGCGGCGATGAAGTAGGCATCGGAGTCCATAAAGTCGTAGATGCTGTCTGAGATGCCCGGCAGTACGAGATCTTCGATGTCCCATGTTTCGCCGCCATCGGTCGAGCGCTGGTAGAGCAGATGTTGATTGATATTGCGATAGGGCCGACCATTGAAGCTGGGCGGTCGGGTGACACTGATGAGGTGAATGGTATTGTTATCGGGGCCTCCTATGGCCATCCTTGGCCATAGCTTGCCAATGCCGGTTTTGTCATCCAACAGCTCGCAGTCCCATTCGGTGGCATTGGGCGCTCGTCGGCACATCATCAGCACATTTGAGGCCGTACTGTGGCTGATCACTACTTCGGTGCCGTCGCCCAGCACACCGACGTTGGGCCATCCGCATCGCTCGGGCTCTATGCGTTTGAGATCCAAGAGATCGTCTTCCGATACACTCCAGGTGCCGTTTTCGTATCGATTAAAGCCGGTCCCACGATCGGGAAATCCCCGCGCCTGATCATCCGCGGTATACGTCCATACGACCCGCACCACCTCATTGGCGACCGCCACGCGCGGCATCATGCTGTTATTGGTCTGCAAATCGTAATACGTTAAGCCGACGATTTGATTGGGAAAACGGCTCTCTATACGGGGGACGGTCCTCTGCTTGCCCTGCCACACTTCACTGCCGATAGCCTTGATGTTGACCTTTGGCACGGGTTTCAGCAGACGCTGTGGTATTTTTGGAGACGACTGACTCCATACAGTCACAACCATCGTCATCGACAGTAGTCCAGCAATCCATTTCATATGACACGTGTTTTTAAGTTTTCATTTCACTCTCCCCAACGACCACTACGCGAAGTTACAAAAATACTTGGATTATCTCACTCATACACCCCATCCTCTCATCTTTGCAGACGCCTTAAAGAGGTATTGCCGGCATTTTCCTCTGGTGTTTTATAATTCACTAAAAAAACGTATCTTTGCGGCTCGATTCAGGGATAGACAAAGATATGGCCATGTTTGCAGTTATCGAAATCGGAGGTCATCAATACAAGGTCGAAGAGGGGCAAACCCTTTACGTCAACCGTTTAGACGCCAACGAGGGCGAAAAGATACAAATCGGCGAAGTGCTCCTCATCGACCGAAACGGCGATGTCGAAATCGGTACACCCCATCTCAACGCTAAGGTCGAAGCTACTGTGCTCGAACATCTCAAGGACAAAAAGGTTATCGTATTTAAGAAAAAACGCCGAAAGGGCTACCGCGTCAAAAAAGGGCATCGGCAACATCTGACCAAGCTCAAAATCGACGCCATCAAGGCATAATCACATAAAATCGTACGGCCATGGCACACAAAAAAGGTGTGGGAAGTACCGACAACGGAAGGGATTCACATAGTAAACGCTTAGGTGTAAAATTGTTCGGCGGGCAAGTAGCCAGAGCGGGAAATATCATCGTCCGCCAGCGCGGCACCAAATACCACCCGGGCAAAAATGTCGGATTGGGTAAAGACTACACCATCTACGCCCTAACCGACGGAGTGGTCGTCTTCCGCAAAAAGCGATACAAGCACCACAAAGTGCGCACCTACGTCTCCGTCATCCCCATGGAAGAGTACGCCGCCCAAAATGGAAACGGCAGTACCGTAAAACACGAACCGGCTGCCCAAACAGCTCCTCCCGAAGTCGATGTCGAAAACATTCCACCCGAGGTCGAGCTGCCAGGACCTGCTTCCGAAGAGGAAGAGTAGTTTTCGACGCGTACACTTCTGTGCCACACCTCCAAAGATATACCTTTGGGGAAAGCACTGTGCTCCCCTCAATAAGGGTGGCTATTCCCACGTCATAACACAAAGTACGATTTCATACTGAACTCAAGCTGTTCCCAAAGGGGCAACAGTCCTTTCAAATCACCCCTGCAAAGTAGAGGGAGGACGTAGGAGTAGCACTCGACTCCTTATACCCATGAACACTCTTAAAGATCGATGATTTTGATCTCCACGCGCTGGTTTTTCCTTCGCCCTTCCGGAGTGGTGTTGGGGGCGATGGGCATGCGCTTGCCATAGCCTTTGTAGCTCAATCGCGACGGGTCAATACCACGTCGGACGAGGTAATCGTACACGGCCTTTGCACGGGCTGTGGAAAGGCTATCGCAATAGGCGTGTGGCGGGCGGCCGTTGGTGTGTCCGCCGATTTCGATGCGCACGGTGGGATTGTTGCGCAGGAAGTGGTACAAATCATCGAGCACCGCTTCAGACTCGGGCGTAATAGTAGCTGAATCCGCCTTAAAAAACAACCGCTTGATGCGTATGCGCTGACCGCGTTTGAGGTCTTTTTTGCGCAGCTTGCGAAGATTTTGCGGCTCTTCCTGCGGTGATGTTTGAGCAAGCGGAGCACTTGGATCGTCTTGTTTTTTATTAGCTGGAGGTTTGGGCTTGGGCTTGCGGGGTTTGGGCGGTGGAGTTTTCGCCACCGAAGGCGTCTTTGCCCTGCGCTTTTCTTCGCGCTGTTGTCGATAGCGCTGCTGTGCCTCGTTGTAATCGGGATCTTTGACGGTGGATGTATAGAGGAGCTCTTCTTCGGGACATGGTACGGGTACGATATCCGAGGCATTGTCGAGCAAGACATTGCCGTTGTAAAACTGTATGAGGGGCAGCTCGTAAAATGCTTCGAGTTCGATATACTGGTGGTTGAATTTGGGCTTGAAGTAAAACTCGTACTTCTTCCAGTCGGTGTTGATGATGGGTTGGCTTTCGGCGAGCAATTCCTTTTGGACGCAATAGCCGTTGCCGCCCCAGATGCGGAGGATGACGGGATTGGTAAAATCGTACTCCGCCCTGCCAAACGTGCGGCGCACTTCTTTCAGTCGGGCCTTGTCCCGATAGCGCTGCAGGCGGTCTTCGTTGATGCCGCTGACGTAGCGCGAGGCACGCGCGAGGTAAATCGTAAACTTATAGCACTGCCCTTTGAGGAGCGGGGCTTCCAGTCGTTGAGAGACGCGCTCCCAAGTGTTGGTCGAGCGCACGACCATGCCGAGAAAGGTATTCCCGTGGAAAGGCTTTTTGTTGACGTCAAAATAATTGGTATTGCTGCCATGCACATCGGGGGGTGTCTCCTGTGAAAAACCGCAGTCTATCCATCCGCTCAAATTAAAACGCGCATACATGCCTTGTTGTGGTATCCCCTCAAAAGACGGATTTTTCAAGTGGATGATCCGCGCTTGCGACCAAACCACGTCGGTCGCTAACAATGCGCCCACTACAGTTAAGGATACTGCAAGTAAAGGTACCCTCCAGTTGGGCAACACCATTTCAAAACAGAATTTGAACATAAAAGACCTTGTTTTTGCGGATGGACCACGTTTCCTCAGCGTCGGATGTATGCAATACTGCCCTTCATTTTGTTGCTCTATCCTAACGAGTGCCTTGGGCATTTAGTATGAATGCACAAGGGCAATCGGAAGCACCTGCCTTATGTGCTCAGCGATTTTATTCCTCCTAAATATAAAACAGTGGTCGCCTGCTCATTTCTTCACGGCTCCAACCATTTTATACAGATATTTTGGGTAATACCACTTATGAGACCTCCTCTCTTTCTGAAAAGTGCATGCGTGCGCCTGTCCTTGCACTCTTTGTCCATTGCAAATAGCGTATCTTTGTCGATGCAATGCATGGTGATGAGCGGGGAAATCTTTCACAAATGTGGCATCGCATTTATTCGCCTGCGCAAGCCCTTACAATTTTATATCGACAAATACGGCACCCCCTTGTACGCCCTTACGAAGCTGCAGCTTTTGATGCAGAAGCAGCGCAATCGCGGGCAGGATGGCGCGGGCATAGCTACTATTAAATTGCACGCTCCGATTGGCACTCGATACTTAGACCGATATCGCACGATCGGGGCGGATTACTTGACGGATCTCTTCGACGCGGTATACGTCCACTTCAATGCTCTGCCTCCCGACAAAATGCAGGATGCGGAGTGGCTGATCCAATCGGTGCCTTTTGCCGGTGAGGTATTGATGGGACACCTCCGTTACGGCACCCACGGCCAAAACGACCTGCGGTACGTACATCCAAAAATTCGCCAGAGCAACTGGATATCGCGCACCTTAGTACTGGCTGGCAATTTCAACATGACCAATGTTGATGCGATTTTTGACGAACTCGTCGAACTTGGGCAGTTTCCCATTGAGAAGAGCGATACCGTTACCTTGCTCGAGAAGATCGGTCATTTTCTCGACGAGGAGGTCGAATGGCAGTACCGCTTTTTCAAACCCCAAGGGCTGTCGACGCAGGAGCTCAATGAGCGCATCTTTTACCATCTTTCGATTAGCCGCATCTTGCAGCGGGCTACGCGCAAATTCGACGGCGGCTGGGCCTTAGTGGGTATGATCGGACACGGTGATGCCTTTGTCTACCGCGATCCGTGGGGGATTCGGCCTGCCTATTACTATTGGGATGATGAAATCGTTGTCGCCGCCTCCGAACGCCCAGCCATCCAAACGGCTCTCAATGTGCGCCACGACGAGGTACGGGAAATCCCCGCAGGCGCAGCCCTCATCGTCAAACGCGATGGCCGCGTGGGCATCGAACAGTGCTTAGATCCCGCCCCTCGCTGTGCACCGTGCTCCTTTGAGCGCATCTATTTCAGTCGCGGTACCGATCGAGACATCTATTTAGAACGCAAGGCCCTGGGGCGATACCTGCGGGATCAAGTACTCGAAGCCATCGACTACGATTTTGAAAATACGGTCTTTTCCTACATCCCCAACACGGCTGAAACGGCCTTTGGCGGATTGATGGAGGAGCTGGAGATATACCTCAATGAGGTAAAGACGCAAAAACTACAAACACTCCTTGGCAAGGGACAACCGCTGGATGAACAAATCCGCAACATTTTATCCCTTCGGCCGCGCATAGAGAAGATCGTCGTCAAGGATGCCAAGCTGCGCACTTTTATCAGCGACGACAGCGGGCGCAGTCATCTGGTCTCCTATGCCTACGACGTGACCTATGGCATCGTGCGCAACCATCGCGACACGCTGGTGCTCTTAGATGACTCCATCGTGAGGGGGACCACGCTGCGCAACAGCATTATTGCCATAGTGTCGCGGTTGTTGCCCAGACGCATCGTCATCGTCTCCTCCGCTCCGCAGATTCGCTATCCCGATTGTTATGGCATCGACATGAGCAAGATGCACGATTTCATAGCCTTCCAAGCAATGATCGAGCTGTTGTACGATCACAACAAGGAGCACCTCATCGAAGAAGTCTACCATCGCTGCAAGCGCTCGTTGGAGCTCCCCATCGAACAGTCTACCAACGAGGTCAAGCGCTTATATGCCCTCTTTAGTGCCGATGAAATTTCCGCAAAAATAGCCGAGATGTTGCGCCCGAAGGATCCACGCATAGAGCTACGCGTCATCTTTCAGACCGTGGAAAACCTCCACCGGGCCTGTCCGCAACACACGGGAGACTGGTATTTTACGGGCAATTACCCCACACCTGGTGGCAACCGCGTGGCCAATCGCGCGTTTATCAATTACGTAGAAAAGAAAAACATCCGTGCCTACTAATAAATACCCCGAATTGACCGAAAGCTGGGAGTTGGATTTTTACTGGGCCGTCTTGCGCCAAAAGATCAGCCGTCGGTTTCGCCGCCGAAAGGAGCCCGCGCTCGTCGACATCCTCTTCCTCATCGGCATTCAAGAGACGGGATTTTTGCGCCAAGACATTTCGCGCAAGGACAAAGAGGACCTCATCCAAGTTGGCGCCATGGCTGCCTTGGAAGCTCTAGGCTATTACAAGCGATTGGGCACGACCCATGACGGTTGGCCGCTCTATCAAAAGGTGCGCCGCATGCCCAAAGTGGACATCCTCGAACAAAGCCAACTGATCAAACGCGCCATCGTCGAATACTTCAGAGACTGGATCATCGAAGGGGGGTCGTAGCCCTCTCACTCCACCTGTACATAGAGGAGGTACTTGTCTTGGGCAAACCACGGTGTATCGATATAGGCACTCAGCGGATTGGCTTCGCGATATATTCCCTTAGGCAAGGCGTCGAGTTCGCTTTGGACATTACCCCCTTTGAGAGATAAGATGCCATTGGGTACCGAGTTGAAGCCCGGGCTTCGTATCAGTCTTTGTCCCCAGCGGTATTGTGTAGTGAGGGGGGCTACTGCACGCGATACGATAAAGTCGTATTGTCGCTTGCGCAAGTGCTCTACGCGTATGTGCTGCGCCCTGGCATTGGTCAAACCGAGGGCATTGATAATAGCATGGACCACTTTGACCTTCTTGGCCGTGCCGTCGATGAGATGTACAAACACGTCGGGGTAGAGGATGGCCAAGGGTAGACCGGGGAAACCCCCACCCGTGCCTACGTCCAGCAATACCGTACCCGGCATGAAGTCGACAAACTTCGCTATGGAAAGGCTGTGCAGTACGTGCCGCTCGTAGAGATTGCCGATATCCTTGCGCGAGATGACGTTGATCCGAGCGTTCCACTCGCTGTACAAAGGCGCAAGCTGCGCGAATTGCTGGTACTGCTCGTCGGTCAAATTGGGAAAGTACTTTAAGAGGAGCGCAAGACCGGCTTGTACATCTATGTCCATGGCAATGGAGATTTGTGAATACGTGCGCGACACCATCTGCGCAGGACATCCATCGCCGTTATGGCGGTGATTTCGATGTTTTCCAGTCGGTCATAGGGAAAGTGAAAGCGTCGGCTGCGCATTTCGCTGTGATCCCCTACAGCGATCCATACGGTACCGACGGGCTTTTCGGGGGTACCCCCGCCGGGCCCTGCTATGCCACTCACGGCCACCGCCACATCTACATCCAACACTTGAAGCGCCCCGCGCACCATAGCCTCAACTACGGATTGGGATACTGCACCTTCGGACTGTATCGCTTCCACGGGCACGCCTAACACCTCGTGTTTGACGGCATTGGCATAGCTGATGACAGCTCCCTTGAAGTACTCCGAGCTGCCCGCATCCGAAGTAAACAGGTGTGCGATGTAACCTCCCGTGCAGCTCTCTGCGGCTCCTGCATACCAACCGAGTTGTTTTAAATAGGCGCCAGCGGCCCGTCCGAGTGATATATCACCGCTGCCTACATAGTCGGCTCCAAAGAGCTCCTCTATTCGATAGCGCAGCGTACGCAAGTGCTCCTCCACCTCGGTGTAGGCTACATCGGTAGCGGGGCGCATGCGCAGAGTGATTTCCACGGTGGTATAGTGTGGGTAAAATCCCCAATCGATGACGGTAGCTGTCTCGTCGATGAGCGATTCCACTCTGCGGTGCACTTCGGGCTCTTCCACGCCGGCGAGCAAGATGCGTTCAAAAGGAAGCGGCCGGTATCCATAGCGCTCTTGCACATACGGTGTAAGGTACTCTTCGACGAGGTGGCGCATCTCAATGGGTACACCCGGCAGGGCCACCAATACCTTTTCACCTGTATCGATGAGAAAGCCCGGTGCCGTACCCTTGCGGTTGTAAAACACCTGTGCCCCTTGCGGCACATAACACAGTGAGCGGTGTTTGGCTTCAAACGGTATGCCGAAGTGTTGTAAAAACTCCTCGATGCGTGCTTGCACATCTGCCCGATACTCCAATGGCAGGTCGAAATACTCGGCAATGGCCTTACGCGTGATGTCGTCGGTCGTAGGGCCGAGCCCACCCGTGCAGATGACCCAATCGGCACATCCGTAGGCATGGTCGAGCGCCGCGTGGATGGCTTTTTTCTCGTCGGGCACCGTACACATCCGGCACACTACTGCGCCAAATCGATTTGCCCACCCTGCCAGATAATGGGCATTGGTGTTGAGGGTGCGGCCGTTTAAGATTTCATTTCCTATCGTGAGGATGGCAATGCGTATTGTACTCATGCAGCGATCATATGAACCCTCGCAATGACGACGTTACCACAATGTGATTAACTTCGCGGTGCGTAAATTTACGTGCAAAACTCCACAGTGGATGATTCTGACGGACAAAAAAATCCTCGAGGCCATCGAAAAAGGCGATATCGTCATCGATCCCTTCGATAGAAAAAACCTCGGCACCAACAGTTACGATGTGCATTTAGATAAATACCTGGCCATTTATACGGAATTTCCCCTCGATGCCCGCAAGCCTAACCCCGTCCACCACTTCGAAATACCGCCTGAGGGCTTTGTCTTGCAGCCCGGTGTGCTATACTTAGGCGTAACCGTCGAATACACCGAAACGCACAAGTACGTGCCCTTCTTAGAGGGGAAGTCGAGTATCGGACGGCTCGGTATTGACATTCACGCTACCGCAGGAAAGGGCGATGTGGGGTTTTGTAACCGTTGGACCCTGGAAATAAGCTGTATCCATCCCATCCGCATCTACGCGGGCATGCCCATCGGACAGCTCATCTATTTCAATATCGACGGCGACATCGAGCGGATGTACCATTCCAAACCGGGAGCAAAATACACCCAACACAGTATCCGCCCCATAGAGTCAATGATGTGGAAAAACGAATTTTAGATGTACGATAGCATACTGATATTCATCACGGCATTCAGTATCAGCTATCTGACCATACCTTTGCTCATCGCCTTTGCAAAAAAGTATCGCATCTTCGACCTGCCCAATCAGCGCAAGACGCACACCAAGCCCGTGCCTCCGCTCGGCGGCATTGCGATCTTCATTGCCATCATTGCCTCACTCATCATGTGGGCCTCATTTGAGTACTTTTCCCGTCTACAATACCTCTTTGCGGGACTATTGGTATTGTTTCTCGTCGGCGTGTACGACGACATTGAACCGCTCAAGCCACAATACAAGTTTGTCGCTCAAATACTGGCAGCAATCATTTTTGTCATCTTTGCCCACATTCGGCTGACCAGCTTAGACGGCATCTTTGGCATCGAACGGATACCTTATGCGTGGAGTGTACTGTTGACGGTTTTTACCATCATCGTGGTGATCAATGCCTTCAATCTCATCGATGGCATCAATGGGCTCTCCGCCAGTTTGGTCATTATGGTTAGCCTTACGCTCGGCATATGGTTTTATTTGAGCGACCGCATGGCCTATGCCTTAGTGGCCTTTGCATTGAGTGGGGCAATGATCGCATTTTTAAAATACAATCTCACACCGGCGCGCATCTTTTTGGGAGATGCCGGCGCTACGATTTCGGGTGCATTTGTAGCGCTATTGAGCATCGTCTTCATCGAAGAGCAATACCGCATGTCGCCCACCTCACCTCTGCACATCAAAGCTGCTCCTGCTGTGGCGATAGGCATGATGATTTTACCCCTCTTTGACACCTTGCGCGTCTTCATCCTTCGCCTACTCAAGGGTAAAAATCCCTTTCATCCCGATCGACTGCACATTCACCACATCATGATCGACGTGGGCTTTACACACACACAGGCCACAGCTATCCTGGCTGCCATCAACTTGCTCTTTATCTACATCGTCCTCAAATTTCGCGGCATCGGCAATATCAACTTGCTCATCATCATTTTTGGATTTGCTACGCTCTTTACCTACACGCTCTACTTAGTATTGAAAAACAAACAACAACGGGGAGAATCCGTTTAAAATTGCATCGACTTGTCTGGGTATGAAATGGTTGTTGATGTTCATAGGAGGGGGCTTGGGCAGTTTGGCTCGCTATCAGCTCGGCCAATGGCTTTCCTCCGTGCGCTTGTGGGGGTTGCCATGGGGCACATTGGGTGCCAATTTTGTAGCGAGCTTCTTACTCGGCTGGTGGTTACTGCCTGCCATACAAGGGCATTTGCACAGCCGACATTGGTATGCTTTTGCCATCGTCGGCTTTTGTGGCGGTTTTAGCACGTTTTCGACCTTTGCGTTTGAAAACTATTCCCTCGTACATCAAAACCTTTGGGCCAAAGCCCTGCAATACATTAGCCTGAGCCTGCTGAGTTGTATCATAGGCGTTTGGCTCGGCTTGAAATTTGGGTCGACGACCTTCAAATGGCATTAAAGACAGCCCCATGAATCGCCGCCTTAAAAAGCTCGCCGAAGCCCATCTCCCCACGCACTGGGGAGCGGCGCGCATCATGGTCTTCGGCCACAGCGATGATGATCCATTGCCCCACGTGGCCCTTGCCTTTGAGCCGTTCGACCCCCAAAAGGTGGTCAACCTCCGCATCCACTCCGAGTGCTTTACGGGCGATGTGCTCCACTCACTGCGCTGCGAATGCGGCAGCCAGCTCGACAAAGCCTGTCAATACCTCGCCCAACACGGCGGCCTGCTCATCTACGCTCGCCAGGAAGGCAGAGGCATCGGACTGACCAACAAAATACGCGCCTATGCCCTCCAAGATCAGGGACTCAACACCGTCGAAGCCAATCTTCGCCTGGGATTCGACGCCGACATGCGTCATTACGAAGACGTCGTACACATCCTCCAATTGCTCCGCATCGACAAGGTCAACCTCTTGACCAACAACCCCGACAAGGTCAACGCCCTCGAACGCGCCGGCATCAAGGTCATCCAACGAATCCCCCTGCTGGGCCAAACCTGCGCCCACAACTATCGGTACCTCATGGACAAAAAAGTGCATCTGGGACATATAATTCCACTCGATAACAACAATGAATAAGGATTTTTCCACACATAGCTCCACCACGTATAAACGGATGCATCGCTTCTATCCCTGCTTCACAGGCTTTGTACTCACCATTGCCCTATTCTTCTATTCACCGAGTATTCAGAGCCAATCCTCAGTGCTCGTCCGTCTTTGCCCCGGTGCTCAAATCACTGACCTGCTCGCACAATTTCATACCCAAAACACAGCTACAGCCCTCCAAACGCTCCAGTGGAAAAAGATCGGTAGATTTTCGCCCGTGTATGAAATCGTTGTCGAAGGAAGAGGGGACACCACGCTTCTGGAACGACTTCGAATGCTACCTGCCGTTTGTCAGGCACAAAAAAATGCCGCGCTCGAGCTTCGGCGCAAGCCCGATGATCCGATGTTTGACTTGCAATGGGGACTCCTCGACATTGAAGCACCACGGGCATGGGACTTGAGTACGGGCATCGCCGATACGCCCGCACCCCTCATCGCCATCATCGACGCAGGTTTTGACTGGTCACACGAAGACCTTCAAGACGCTATCTACCGCAACACCGCCGAAATACCCGACGATAGTATCGACAACGACAACAACGGCTACGTAGACGACTATCTCGGCTACAACCTCACCACCGCCAACGACAAACTCTACAAACACCGCCACGGTACGCGCGTAGCGGGCATCATCGCCGCAAAGGGCAATAACGGCATCGGCATCGCGGGCGTCAATTGGAACGGCCAGCTGCTGCTCGTATCCCTCGGAAAGAGCAACCAACTACAAGATGCAGACCTCTACGCAGCCCTCGAATACGTATGGCATCAACGTCGACTGTACAATCGCACCGACGGCCAAGTGGGAGCCTATGTCGTGGGCATTAACTTTTCCCTCGGTAGGGAACGCGCCAGCCAAGACGAGTTTCCCCTCATCTGCGCCATCATCGACAGCCTCGGCAACGAAGGCGTGCTGACCATTGCCTCTACGGCCAATCTCGATGTCGATGTCGACGTCGAAGGTGATCTGCCGTGTGCTTGCACTTCGCCCTATCTCATCTGCGTCACCGCCATCGACCAAAGCGGCCAGATCATCGACAACGCCGCCTACGGCAAGCAGTCTATCGACATCGCCGCACCCGGCAAATCCATCTGGAGCACCTCCTACGGCTCGGACAACCTTTACGATGCAGGTACAGGTACCTCTTATGCTACCCCATTTGTCAGCGGTGCAGTACAGCTCATCTATACCGTACAATGCGAGGCCCACCTCGCCCACCTAAAAGCCTCTCCCGATAGCGCAGCACGTTACGTCAAAGACCTAATCGTACAAAATGTAGAGCCCCTACCTGACCTGCAAGACCGATTGCTCTCTGGTGGCAAACTAAATCTCTATCGCATCTTTAGCCAAATCAAGTCCCAATACTGCCACGAGGGGCCTACACAATTGGAAATACTTCGGTTTTATTCTCCCTCACCCGATCAAATCCATGTCCTGTTTACCACTTCCCTCTATGGACGACACTTTGCACGCATTGTCGATACAAGGGGCAGGGTGCTCGTTCACTCCACCTTCTATCCCCTCTTAAGGGATATCCACAGCTATACCCTATCCCTGCCACCGCTACCCAAAGGCGTGTACTATTTTATACTGGGCAATGACTACGAGATTCACTCCCGAGCGTTTGTCGTCCTGTATTGATTGGCAAACCGGAGGGTGCTTGTGCCATCAATGGTGGCATTCAATAAAACAGTACCACCCCGTCCGTCATTAACAACTCGTCCTTCCGACCAATAGCGAGGTAAATCGTCCCTTTACGGATGGGAACAGACACTCTCCAGCGATGGTCATCTAAGCGAACGATGGGCACCTTCTGCCCGCTCAGGGTGTAGAGATGGAGGTCATCGAGCACCACAGGGGATTCGATCCGAACGATTTCACCAGAAAGGAATACACGCATTTCGCACCTAATGGGCATCCTTTCTATCGCAGTGGCCATACGATAGGCGTGTGCACCGATGTCGACACTATCCATCTCTGACCACGTGCGCGGGACGAAGTCCACAGGATGTCGATACTCCTTATCGACACGAGCGCTGTCAGGTAAGACGTACCGCCTTGTTCCGGCATCGACGAGCGGCGAAATGGGTGTGAGGTGGTAGTCGTCCGTGCTGTAATCGACGAAATAAAACAAATCAATGACTGCGCGATGCATATTGGCAGCGTGATACACCACATGGCCATTCCAGAGCTTTCCCTTGCCCCCAAAGGCATTGTTGACGATATAGGCTTCGCCTCCGGGGCGCACGTCGACGAAGAGTGCATTGCGGCGCTTGCTAATCAGTGTGTTGTGTGCCAAGTAGAGTCGGTGACTCCTGTCGGCTGCATACCCTTCATGGCCAAAACCGACGAGATTGTAGTTTTCGGCATGCGGACCCTGGATGAGTTCGTTGCCGACCAGTACGGCTAAGCCGCCATTGGGTAGGTCGACGAGCCTGCTGCCATTGCCCGTTTCGTCGGCAATGCGGTTGTACAGGATCCACGTCTGGGCAGCGCGCGATTTGATGTGATGTCCCACACGCACGCGATAGAGGTACGAATAGCGCACGTCGAGACGTCGGATGTGATTGACGTATATGTGATGGGTGTACCCATGGCCAAAGCCGTTGTCGTAAAACACGCAGTGTTCGATGACCACCCGACTTTGGGAATTGTTGCCCACGAGTATTCCCATTTCATTGTCGTAAAAGCTGCAGTGCTGGAGGTATAAATCTGTCCCTTCGAGGCGTATACCTGCCCCGTTGTGATCGGGCACTCGGCACTGTGAAAAGGCGATATGGGCGATGCGATAGGCATCGCCTTTGATGACCCATATGGCCTTGCCCTCGGCAGCTTGCCCCCCCGAGGAAAGCTCCACCATGCCACCTATGCCTGCAATGTACAAGCTGTCGGCACGCCATACAGCGACGTCGTCAGCATATACGCCAGCTTCGATATAGATAGTATCTCCTGTTTCGACGAGTGAGCTAACAGCCGAAGGATAGGCATACGGCCTGCCCGGGCCTACCCACCAGGTCGTCGCAGCTAGTCTAAGGGCTGTGCTCATAACAATACCGATCGCAAAATACTTGGCCATCCTCCTTTTATTTTAGGCCTAAGATACGACGGTGGAGATTCTCCACGCGGACAAAAGGCGCATTGGGCATTTCGCTGTACCTTTGCGCCAAACATGCGGACCATGCAGGCAGCAGACAGGTATCAGTACCACGATTTTTACGCCATCGACGACTTGTTGGAAGAGGAGCACAAGCTCGCCCAGCAAGCCACCCGCGAATGGGTCAGCAGTGAGGTGCGTCCCATCATCGAAAAGCACTTCGAAGAGGGCACCTGTCCCACACATCTCTTTAAAGGCCTTGCAGAGATCGGCGCCTATGGGCCGAGCCTCCCCGTCGAATACGGCGGCGGCGGCATGGACGAAATTGCTTACGGCATCATCATGCAAGAACTGGAGCGTGGCGATTCCGGAGTACGCTCCATGGCTTCGGTACAGGGCTCCTTAGTCATGTATCCCATCTACACCTACGGCAGCGAAGAGCAAAAAAAGAAGTATTTACCCAAACTGGGCAGAGGCGAGCTCATCGGTTGCTTTGGCCTCACCGAGCCCGATTTCGGATCCAATCCTGCGGGCATGCAAACCCACATTGTCGACGACGGAGACGCCTATGTCCTCAACGGCTCCAAGATGTGGATCACCAACTCACCTGTGGCCGACATCGCGGTGGTCTGGGCCAAAGACGAAGAGGGCAAGGTGCGCGGTCTCATCGTCGAGCGCGACTGGAAAGGGGTTGAAGCACCTGAAATCAAGGGCAAGCTATCTCTGCGCGCATCGATTACCGGCGAGCTCGTCTTCGACAACGTACGCGTACCCAAGGATGCCCTATTGCCCAACATTAAGGGCATGCGCGGCCCCCTTTCTTGCCTGTCCAAGGCGCGCTACGGTATTGCCTGGGGCGTCATCGGCGCCGCCATGGACTGCTACAACACAGCCCTACAGTATTCGCTGGAGCGCATCCAGTTTGATCGCCCCATTGCGGGCTTTCAGCTCACACAGGCCAAATTGGCCGACATGCTCACCGAAATCACCAAAGCGCAACTGCTCGCCTGGCGCCTCGGCACGCTGGCCAACGCCGGCAAAGTCACACCTTCCCAAATATCCATGGCCAAGCGCAACAATGTCTACATGGCCCTCCAAACCGCACGCACCGCCCGACAAATACTCGGCGGCATGGGCATCACCAACGAATTCCCCATCATGCGCCACATGATGAACCTCGAAACCGTCATCACCTACGAAGGTACCCACGAAATCCACACCCTCATACTCGGTAAGGAAATCACGGGCATACAAGCCTTCACCTGAGCCCATTCCGTGCTATGAGGCTTCGCCAATTGATGCACGTCTTTTTCCTCCTCATCTCCGCCGTCTTTCATCCGCTGCTCATCGTCTCTTACCTCATCGGTCTCCTCCTCATCACCACTCCTGCCCTCTTCGGTCAGGTCCACTGGCAAGCAGGCCTGCCCACATGGGCAAGTATCACCCTCTTTACCGCAATACTCCCCTTAATAGCCATCGCCCTGCTCAAACCCCTCGGCCTCCTCAAGAGCTACGGCATGCCCACGCGCAAAGAGCGCTTCATCCCCTACATCATCATGATGATCTTCTACCTCTGGGCCAGTATCAACCTCTATTACCAGCCCACCATTCCCTTGCCCATCGTCTACATCGTAGGAGCAATGACCCTCGGCATCGTCCTCGCCTTTTTGACCAACCTCGCCATCAAAGTCTCCATCCATGCCTTGGGCGCAGGCATGCTCCTCCTGTGGAGCTTTTGGCTGTATCGGGAAGTGCTGCCGCCCACCCTCTCCATCGATAGCTCTTTGACATCACTACCGTCCGCCTATGTCATTCCCGCCGCTGTAATCATCAGTGGATTGATCGTCTCGGCACGGATCTACCTCCTAGCACACACATGGCGTGAAGTGGGTTTAGGGCTCCTCCTCGGCCTGATATCACCCCTGCTCATCATCCAATGGCTACGGTAAATTCGCAGGTATGAACAAACACTCCCCCTCCCCAACGACCACTGCCACCGAACGCATGATTGCCCTCCTCGTCGAATGCTTGTGGTGGGCATTTTCCCTCTTACTTTTGCTCGGCATGTATCAACCGCTCTTGACATCACCGAAGTCTTATCCCCTTTACTTCGACAATTCCCTTGCCTTTCTGGTAGGCTTTCACGCTACGCGCATGCTCTTCACGTACCGCTATATTCCCTATTTGCGACCGCCATTGATGCGCGCGACAATTATCGTGCTGTCCATCATCGCCCTGCTCTATACTTACATCAGTTTTTTACGCGTCAGCATTTACGTTCAGGATAAGGGATTTTACGGACTGTTCGAACACCTACACGCCGACAGCATCCCTTCTTTTGCTCAATATGCACAATTTCAACTCGTATTGAGCTATGCCCTTGCCTTTGTGGGCCTGACCATCCTGCCCTTTGTCCTCCTCTATTCGCTCTATCGCACCTACGCATCGAAGCGTTAACTTTTTTTCGGGTATGAAATGGTTGGCCGCGAGTACCAAAAAATCATGAAGGAGATTTACGACGAGTACGACCACACATGTGGTCGTATACAGGTAGAGTAAAGTGCATAAAACGCACTGTACCATTTCATACACCATAGGGTAATAGCCCCATCCGCGGATATGGAAGAGATACACATATTATGAAAATCCGTAATTTTGTTTTTCAATGAAATGCTTGCAGCTCTAATGGAGGAGATGGACTTTTTGCGTGATCTCAATCCGCGCCAGCGCGAAGCGGTAGAGGCCACCGAAGGGCCCGTGATGGTCATAGCGGGGCCGGGATCGGGGAAGACGCGGGTACTGACGTATCGCATAGCGCACTTGCTACGGCGCAACGTACAGCCACACCGCATTTTAGCGCTGACGTTTACCAACAAGGCGGCTCGAGAGATGCGCGAGCGCATCACCGCCCTCGTTGGGCCCCAAGCCAATAGCCTGTGGATGGGCACCTTCCACTCCGTATTTGCTCGCATCTTACGACGCGAGGCACACCGCATTGGTTATCCCTCGCATTTCACGATTTACGACACCGAAGACAGCAAAAACCTCATCCGTGAAATCCTCCAAGAGCTCAAACTCGACCCGCAGGTATACGCCCCCAATGCCCTCCGCACACGCATCTCCCTCGCCAAATCGCGCCTCATCTCCCCCGAAGAATACGAGCGCATACCGCGACTACGCCAGGCCGATGAGGCCAGCCGACGACCGCATACCTACCTCATCTACCAAAAATACGTCGAATACTGCCGCAGTGCAGCAGCCATGGACTTCGACGACCTGCTCTATTACTTCTACTTCCTCCTCGACGCCCACCCCGACGTGCTCGACAAATACCGACAGCTCTTCCAATATACCCACGTCGACGAATTTCAAGACACCAACCACCTCCAATACCGCATACTCAAAAAGCTCACCCTCTACCCCGAAAGCCCCGAAAATATCTGCATCGTCGGTGACGACGCCCAGAGCATCTACGCCTTTCGCGGCGCCGACATCAGCAACATCCTCAACTTCCAAAAAGACTACCACAACGTCAAAGTCATCAAACTCGAACAAAACTACCGATCAACCGCCCACATCGTCCAGGCAGCCAACAAACTCATCTCCTACAACAGCCGCCAGATCGAAAAGTCCATCTGGACCGATAAGGGCGAAGGGGCTAAGATCCACATCATGACCAATACCAACGAAGGCGAAGAGGGCAGGCGCGTAGCCCAAAAAATCCAGGAAATATGCGACCGCTACCATCTCCGCTACAGCAATATCGCCGTGCTCTACCGCATGAATGCCCTGTCCCGTGTCTTCGAAGAATACCTCCGAAGACTGAATATTCCGTATAAAATCTTTGGCGGCATCACCTTCTACCAACGCAAGGAAGTCAAAGACATGCTCGCCTACCTCCGCCTCATCGTCAATCCCCACGATAGCGAGGCGCTCAAGCGCGTCATCAACTACCCCAAGCGGGGCATCGGCAAGGCCAGCGTCGAACGCATTCTCGACTTTGCGCGCAGCCACGGCATCAGCATGTGGCGAGCGATGCACGAAGCAGCCCTGCCCACCAAAGCCAGCAAAGCCGCCGCTGACCTGTCCCTTCTTATCCAACGCCTCCACAAACTGGCCCAAACCGAAGACGCCTACACCGTGGCACATCGCGCTTTTAAACTCTCCGGATTAGAACGCGAACTCAAAAGTGACGACTCCACCGAAGGCATCGAACGCCTCCAAAACGTCCTCGCCCTCCTCGACGGTATCAAGGAATTCGTCGAAGCCGAAGATGTGCCCTACGGAGCAGAAGTCGACGACCGCTCTCTGTACAACTACCTCCAACACATCGCCCTGCTGACGGATATCGACCTCAAAGACGAAGACGCCGACTATGTCAGCCTCATGACCGTCCACTCCGCCAAGGGCCTCGAGTTTGATGCCGTCTTTGTCGTCGGATTGGAGGAAAATCTCTTTCCCAGCTTCCAGACCATCCACAATCCGCGCGAAATCGAAGAAGAACGCCGACTCTTTTACGTAGCCATCACCCGAGCAAAGCGCTTCCTCATCCTCAGCCACGCCGAATCGCGTTACCTCTGGGGACGCCAAGTGTACAACGAACCCAGTCGATTTATCCACGAACTCCCCGAAGAATCCATCGAATTTCCCGTGGGCAAAGTCAAAGTCATCCCCGACATACAGGAGCACTTCGTCACCACGCCCCGTGCCAAGATTTCGGGCACTCCCCCTCAACAGCGCTCTCCAGCCGTCAAAATCGACCCCCAATCGTTTACGCCCAGCCCTCCCGATGAAGTGCGCACCGGCCAGCGCGTACTGCACCTCCAATTCGGCGTAGGAAAAGTCCTCACCATCGACGGCGTGCGTGACAAACGCGTCGCCACCATTAAGTTTGACGAAATCCCCGGCCCACCCAAACGCATCATGCTCAAATTCGCTCGCCTACAGATTCTCAATTGATCCACTTAGACACATCGAACCAAACCCATCCGTGATCCCACTAAGCGCAGCAGCGTTATCTGTTATAGAGTCTTTGGCATGAAACGCAATCATAACCCCGAAGCTGCAGCAGAGGAAATCAAGCGCATCGCTCGCCAACTCGGCTTCCTCAACGTGGGCATCGCACCAGCCGAAGCCATCGACGACACTACGCGCCAACAATACCTCCACTGGCTCCGCCAAGGATACCACGGCACCATGCACTACATGGAAAAACACTTAGACAAACGCTTCGATCCCCATGCCCTCGTGCCCGGTGCTCGCTCGGTCATCTGTTTGGCCTACAATTACTACTCCGCTGCCAAACCCACCGACGGTCGCATTCCACGCGTCTCTATCTACGCTCATGGCCGCGACTACCACCGCGTGCTGAAGAAAAAACTCAAACGCCTCTATGCGCTGCTTCTCGAGCGATTCCCCCTCCTCGAAGGACGTTATTTCGTTGATTCCGCTCCCGTATTGGAGCGCCAATGGGCCGTGCGCGCGGGCCTTGGCTGGCAGGGGAAAAACACCTTGGTCATCCATCCGCGCTACGGCTCTTATGTCTTCTTAGCCGTGATGATCACAAACCTCGAGCTCGCTCCCGATAGGCCCATGGCCGACCATTGCGGCCGCTGTCGGCGCTGTATCGACGCTTGCCCCACAGCTGCTATTGCCCCACAAGGCTATGTACTCGATGCGAGCCGTTGTATCTCCTACCTGACGATCGAACTCAAGGCAGAGCATCCCATACCTGAAGAATACCGCCATCAATGGTCAGGTTGGATATTTGGCTGCGACATTTGCCAAGAAGTGTGCCCGTGGAATCGCTTTGCCCGACCACATGACGAACCCGACTTTCAACCGCGAAGTCCCTTGCTTTTCCAACCCGTAGAACAGTGGAAACAACTGACCCAAGAGGATTTTGACCACCACTTTGCAGGCACACCTTTGCGACGCGCTAAGTACCGCGGCATCATGCGCAATATTCAATTTGTCTTTGACTCCGACCATTGACAGCCTACCGATAGCCATGCCTTCATCCTGAAGGCAGCACCTACCATTTTATACCCAAAAAGATCGATCCTTCCTCACAGTCGCTCGAAGACGGCAGCAATGCCTTGGCCACCTCCTATGCAAGCTGTGACCATGCCGTAACGCTTGTCTAATCGATGCAGGTCGTGTAGTATTTGGGTCGTCAGCTTTGCTCCCGTACAGCCCAACGGATGTCCCAGTGCTATGGCTCCACCGTTGATGTTGACGATTTCGGGATCGAGCTCCGCCTCGCGAATTACGGCAAGGGCCTGCGCCGCAAAGGCCTCGTTGAGCTCGATGAGTTCGATATCGCTCAGCCGAAGGCCCGACCACTTGAGTGCTTTAGGTATCGCCTTGACTGGGCCAATACCCATGTAATAGGGTTCCACACCGGCCACTGCACATTGGACCATGCGCCCCATGGGCTTGAGGTCCCACTCTTTGAGGCGCTCCTCGCTGACCACCAACACGTAAGAGGCGCCATCGGAGGTCTGCGACGCATTGCCCGCCGTTACCGTTCCACCTTTTTTGAAGACGGGTTTGAGACGCGCAAGCGCCTCCATAGAGGTGTCCCGGCGAACACCCTCGTCGACCTTAAACTCAAACTCCTGCGTGTGTACCTGGCGCCTCTCGACCGTCTTTTCATACACGGTATAGGGCACGATCTGACTCTCGAAGTATCCGCGATCAATGGCATGGGCTGCCCGTCGATGCGAGCGCAGAGCAAAGGCATCTTGCTCCTCCCTGCTGATGCCGTACTTATCAGCCAGGGCCTCTGCCGTCAGGCCCATAGACACGAGGTAATCGGGATGCTCGCTGCCAAAGACGTAATTGGGTGCAAATTTGTAGCCCGTCATGGGCACCATGCTCATCGACTCTATGCCACCGGCGATATAACAGTGTCCCATACCAGCGCGTATCTTTGCCACTGCAATGGCAATGGCTTCGAGGCCCGATCCGCAATAGCGATTGACCGTCACCCCAGGTACATCAATCCCCAAAGCGCGCAGCGCCACCAAGCGGCCAATTTGCAGTCCTTGTTCCCCCTCGGGCACGGCGCATCCCGTAATGACGTCATCGACATCTTCGGGGCGAATCTGCGGATGCTGCTGCATCAAATGCTGGATGACAGCCACGCCTAAATCATCGGAACGCACATGCCTCAATGCCCCCTTTTTGGCCTTGCCTACGGCAGTGCGATACGCGCTGACGATATATGCTTCCATAGCTTGTAGATTTGTCCTTTAGTTGCGCAGTGGTTTTTTGTGCTCGAGCATGTACTGAATGCGCTCCAAGGTCTTGGTTTCACCGCAAAGACTTAAAAAGGCCTCGCGCTCGAGATCGAGGAGATACCATTCGCTGACCTTCTGCTGGCCCATGATATCTCCCCCACAGAGTACCCAGGCAAGTTTTTTGGCAATATGTGCATCGTACGCTGTAGCCCACCCAGCGCGGTACAACTCGTTGATAGCAACGAGACAGGCTCCCAGTCCCGTTCTGCCAAGCACTGTCACCTCGGCCGGCCGTGGCGGCACATAGTACGGTGCCATGTGCAAGACTGCTTTTTTGGCTTCGGTGAGGTTGCGTTGGCGATGCATGACGTATGTGTCGCGAAAGCGGAGCAAGTACTTGTAATCAAACGCCTCCAACGCCGAGGTGGCGACGGCCGCGGTTGCCAACGTGCGCAATCCTTCGATCAGCAGCGGTATCTGATTGTCATCTTTGTGAAAGGACTCAGAAATACGCAGGGCAAACTCCTTCGTGCCCCCTCCGCCGGGGATGAGGCCTACACCGACCTCCACGAGGCCGATATAGCTCTCCGCCGCTGCCACAACCCTGTCGCAGTGCATCATCATTTCCACGCCTCCTCCAAAAGTGTAGCCCTGCACAGCTGCTACTACGGGCACAGCTGCGTAGCGCAGCCGCATATTGACATGCTGAAACATCCGTACAGCCTCATCGAGCTGATCAAACTGCTTTTGAAAGGCCATCATGCCAATGAGCATCAAATTGGCCCCCACGCTGAAGTGCTCGGCATTGTTGCCGATCACCACACCTTGCCATCCTTCCTCTTCAGCCAATGTAATGCTGTGATCCAGACCACGCAACACCCCTTCGCCAATCGTGTTGTTGGGCGAAGCAAACTCCACACAGAGCACCCCATCGCCGATATCATGGAGGCGTATCTCTTCGTTTTGCCAGACCACGGCATCCAGCTCTTTCAACACCAAAAACTCCATCTGATCAGGCACCACTGCGTAGCGCTTATCTACAAAATCGTAGTACTGACGCTGGCGCCCCTCACGGCGATAAAATTTCGTAATGCCCTGTTCGAGCATTTGCTCTACCCAGGGCGCTGGCGGATATCCCTCTGCTCGCATATCGCGCACGGTCTCCGCCAAGCCGAGCATATCCCAATACTCAAAGGGGCCGTATTGCCAGTTGAAGCCCGCCTTCATCGCCCGATCGATATCGTAAATGGAATCCCCAATCTCCGGAGCACAATGCGAAGCATAGGCAAAGAGCGAGAGGAAATGTTCGCGTATCAACTTCGAACCCCTGTCGTCCGACTTATACATCAGACGCAAGCGCTCGCCAACACTATCCAAGGCCTTAGCCAAACCGAGTATTTCGAGATTAGGACGCTCTACGGGGTGGTATTCGAAGCTCTCAAAGTCGATTTGCAAAATGATGCGCTTACCGCGATCGTCGCGCTCGTCGGTCTTGTGGTAGAACCCCCGCCCCGACTTATTGCCAAAATAGCCTTTCTGGATCAAAAAATCCACAAACTTCGGCATGCGCAGCTGCTGGATGAAGCGGTCGTGAGGCAAGTGTTTCTTGAGGTCTTCAATGACTTTGACGGCCACGTCGAGCCCGACGAGGTCTCCTAAGCGAAATGTACCCGTCTTGGGCCTTCCGATAAGCGGCCCCGTCAATTTATCTACTTCAGCAGGTGTCAACCCGTATTTTTCGGCCAGCTCGAAGATCTTCGCCATAGCATAGACGCCAATGCGATTGGCAATAAAGCCCGGCGTGTCTTTACAGACGACCGTCGTCTTGCCCAAGATACGATCGCCCCAGCTCTGCATAAACTGCACAATCGCCGTATCAGTATCGGGCCCCGGTATGAGCTCGAGCAACTGCATGTAACGCGGAGGGTTGAAAAAATGCGTCCCGAGAAAGTGCTCGCGAAATTCCGCGCTCCTCCCCTCCGCCATCATGCGTATGGGTATACCCGAAGTATTCGAGGAGACGATCGCATCGGCACGGCGATATTGCTCTACCTTCTCAAACAGAGAGCGCTTGATGTCGAGCCGCTCCACCACGGCCTCAATAATCCAATCGCTATCGGCAATCTTGGGCAGATCATCCTCAAAATTACCCGTCTGAATATAGCGGCGCAGGGATTGGGAAAAAATCGGCGAGGGCTTCGACCGCAAGGTGCGCTCGAGATTGTCATTGACCAGTCTGTCGCGGTGTTGCTTCGAGGCCCTTTCCTCCTCGCTCAAACCGGGCGTCACTATATCGAGTAGCAACACTTCCATCCCGGCATTGGCCATGTGACATGCCAGCGCACTTCCCATCACCCCGGCCCCTAATACCGCTACCTTGCGTATGCGGGGATTGCGTTTTGACTTCATCGGCGTGAATTTCTCAAAAATCGCTTTCGATCACGTATAAAACGGTGATTTCTACGATATAAAACGCTGGCCACAGGGGCTTATTACCGCAGCCAGACATTCATCCCCCTTGGCTTATGTATCTTTGTGAGGAAATTATCTGTTTGGGTATGAAATTTTTCATCGACACGGCCAATATAGACGAAATCAAAGAGGCCAAACAGCTGGGCATCTTAGATGGAGTGACGACCAATCCCAGTCTCATGGCCAAAGTGGGCATCAAAGGAGAGAAGGCTATTCGCGAGCACTACCGGAAGATTTGCGAACTCGTCGACGGCCCAGTCAGTGCGGAGGTCATCAGTACCGATTTTGACTCAATGATGGCCGAGGCAAGGGCCCTCGCTTCCATCGATCGCCGCATAGTGGTCAAAATACCGATGATACCCGATGGAGTCAAGGCCCTGAGCGCTTTGCGCGACGAAGGTATTGCCACCAACTGCACTTTGGTCTTTTCGGCGGGGCAAGCACTGTTGGCAGCCAAGGCCGGTGCTACTTATGTCAGCCCCTTCATCGGACGCATCGACGACATCACCTGGGATGGCATCGCGCTCATCGAGGAAATCGTCGAAATCTACGAGATACAGGGCTTTGACACCGAAGTGTTGGCTGCCTCTATACGCAGCGCTCGCCACATCGTCGAAGCCGCAAGAGCCGGAGCCGATATCGTCACCTGCCCATTGGCCTCGATCAAGGGATTGTTTAAACACCCACTGACCGATATCGGATTACAAAAGTTTCTCAGCGACTTTCGCCGATCGCAGGACTAAAACCGCATCCAGCTCAGCGCCTGGTCGATGAGTCTGTCGATCGCTGCATCGTAATCGTCGACAAAGGTCCCCTGCAAGCGATTGGCCAGTATCACATTGAGCGAAAGGGCACGATGGCCCAACATGTTGGCAAGGCCAAAAATGGCTGCCGACTCCATCTCAATATTGGTGATGCGCAGGCCCTTGTACTCAAAGTTCATAAAGTAATCGGGCATATGAGGTGTGGCTGCGTCGAGGCGCAAACTCCGCGCTTGGGGTCCATAAAAGCCCGGACAAGTCAGAGTAATGCCCCGGGGAATATCAGATGGCAAATCCACAACTTCCGGCCAATCGGGCACGGCAAAGTATACCTTCGTGGGCAGCCGCATGTTTTCACAAAAGTCATAAAAGGCTTCCTCCAGCGCTGCTTCTTCTTCTTTGATCTGCCGCTTGTAGTAGAAGAGCAAATTGTCCATACCGATGGCCATGCGCGAAGCCACTAGAGTGCCCGGTGCTAAATCGGGCTGGATAGCTCCCGACGTGCCGAGCCGGATGATGTCCAGACTGATGGGATTGAGGCGCACCTCGCGGGTCTTCAAATTGACATTAAAGAGCGCATCCAGCTCATTGAGTACGATGTCGATGTTGTCTGGTCCTATGCCCGTCGAGATGACACTCACGCGTTTGGACCCTATAAATCCCGTATGGGTCACAAACTCCCGATGGGCCACGCGATGCTCTATTTTATCAAATCTCCGGGAGACCAGCTCGACGCGACCGGGATCACCCACCGTAAAAATAGTCGTCGCTACCTCCTCGGGGAGGAGATGCAGGTGGTAGACGCGCCCTTCTGGGGTAAGTACGAGCTCCGAAGCACTCATCTTCTCCATTGCATCCAATCTTTTATCGTTTGGTCATAAAATCGTGCTCATCGACAGAGTAAGGCGATGGGTGTAGTTTGTACACTATTGGACCACTGTCCTTGTTGGTCCCTGATGCGTATCTGATACACGAGATGTTGTACACTATCGGTCGGTGTACAGGGAGGTATCGCGTTGTCATATACGCAACAAGTAGTGTAGATGCGCACAGTAGCTTCTGCATAAATGGGCGAGGTGTTGTGCTCGAGTTCCGGCATGCGTATGTATTCGACGACGCCCGTATTCAACAGGGTGAGCTCTATGTTGGGCAGCGTGTCATCCTGGCCCTCTCCGATGTCGCCATCACCGTCGCGTATAGCCAAATAGACCAACACGGAATCTTGATTGAAAGCCCCCTGCACCATCGTATCCTTAGAGATGCCGAGGATTTCTATGGAGGGCACAGGGGAAAATTTCGTAC
>JALWKB010000018.1 GCA_026996805.1 Saprospiraceae bacterium
TTTCGGAGAGGTCGTGGTATTGTGCGACTTTTTGGATGAACTCGAGGTCGATATTGGAGTCGATTTGGGAGTTGGGGTTGGGATAGCCGATCCAGATATAGCCGGAGCGCTTGACTTTGTATTTGAGAAGGGGAAGCAGTTCGGTGAGCTCGCTTTTTCGGATGAGGAACACGATAGCCATATCTGCGCCCGATTCATCGAATCCGATGAATTGCACCTCTGGGCTGACGGGTCCAAATCGAGAGAGGAAGTTGCTCGGCGGGTTGATGATCAAGAAGCGCGTCATTTTAGGCGTGATGCCGAGCTTTGATTTGAGGTTGTATGAGGGTTTTTGGTCTTTGGTGTGGTTTTTGGTGACTACGGATCGGTTCATGCCTGAAGATTTTCGATAATGATGGCAGAAGCGCCACCGCCGCCGTTGCATAGGGTGGCGAGGCCGTATCGGTGGCCGTTCTGTCGCAAGGCCGACAGAAGGGTGGCGATGATGCGGGCACCGGAGGCACCCAGCGGATGCCCCAGCGAACACGCCCCGCCAAAGATATTGATTTTATCAATGGGCACATCGGCAAGCTTGGCAAACGCCAGCGTTACGACGGCAAAAGCCTCGTTGACCTCGTAGAGGGCAATGTCTTCTTTTCGGAGGCCGGCACGCTGGATAGCCAGTTCGGCAGCTTTTACGGGTGCTGTGGTAAACCACTCTGGTTCTTGAGCAGCATCGGCAAAGGCTACAATGCGCGCAAGTGGGGTAATCCCGTGCTTTTCGATGGCAGCTTTGGAAGCCAGTACTAAGGCGGCCGCACCGTCGTTGAGCGTCGAGGCATTGGCAGCTGTGACCGTGCCATCGGGCGTAAAGACAGGACGCAGCTTGGGTATCTTTTCAAACTTTACGCGCTTGTATTCTTCGTCTTCGCTGACGACGATGGGATCGCCCTTGCGCTGTGGTACCTCTACGGGGATGATTTCCTCCTTAAACTTGCCCGAGGAAGTGGCCTGGGCGGAGCGCTTGTACGATAGGATTGCAAACTCGTCTTGCTCCGCACGGGAGATATTGTACTTGCGGGCCGTGGCATCTGCAAAGACGCCCATGACGCTGTGTTGGTAGGCATCTTCGAGTCCATCTCTGACGATGGCATCCCATAGTTCGCCGTGGCCGTAGGTGTATCCCCACCGTGCTCTGGGCACGAGATAGGGGGCATTGGACATGCTCTCCATACCGCCGGTGACGACGATGTCATTGAGCCCGAGCATGATGGTCTGAGCACCAATGGTGGTGGCCTTCATGCCCGATGCACATACCTTGTTGATAGTAGTACAAGGGACGTGTTTGGGGATGTCGGCACCTAAGGCAGCCTGACGCGCTGGTGCTTGTCCAACGCCAGCTGTGAGTACATGTCCAAAATAGACCTCATTGACAAGGTCAGCAGGGACCTTGGCGCGCTCCAGTGCTCCTCGGATGGCAATAGCTCCCAACTGCGGAGCACTTAGCGGTGCTAAAGCACCGCCAAAACTTCCCATTGGTGTGCGCACTGCCGCCGTGATATAGACATCTTGCATATCGGGTGTGCAATTTAAGCCCTGCAAAGGTAGTACATTTCATACATACTTGTAGGGCAGCTGGCATACGCTTTTGCTATTGCAAGATGGAGTGCGGCGTGAAGTATTAATTGCAGCCCAGCTCTTCGCGGGACAAGCTATCCCCATTGGGGAAGCAAGCACCCGAATAGACCGTCATCGGTCGAAAGCGCAT
>JALWKB010000019.1 GCA_026996805.1 Saprospiraceae bacterium
TTGGAGGGGAGCAATTGGGGCATGTGGTCTTGGGTGCAGGGTGGCCTCATCGCTATGGGAGCGGTACTCATGCTCTTATTGATCAGTGTACTGTATCGCTATACAGCACTCATCATTGCTGCTCCCTTCATCAGTGCTATGACCACAAAGATGGCGAAAATCTTGCGCGTAGAGGCATATCTCAAAGACCAACAGCGCGGCATCTGGGACGACTGGTATCGAGGTGTAGCTGTGGCACTTTCCGCCCTGTGGAGAGAACTCGCATGGACTGTGCTCCTCATCGTACTAATGTTGATCACGGGATGGGGCGTGCTTTTTACCCCCTTGCTCTTTGCGGTACAGGCCTATTACGCCGGCATTGCTCATGCCGACTACATACTCGAACACTTTTACGACAAGCGTCAGACATGGCAATATGTGGAGGAGCATCGCTGTGCCATCTTTGCTAACGGAGCAGTATTTCTGGCCCTCTTGTCCATACCCTGTGTGGGTTGGATCGTGGGCGAAGGTCTTGCGGCGATGGCCTTCGCCTGGTTCTTCCTGTCCAACCTTGCCCATCCTCCAACAGCTACAACGAGGTAGAGCATTGTAAAAGAGAGGTGGAGATAAAAAAATACCCTCCCACGAGGAGGGTATGAGGTCGATGGTAGTGAATATCGAAGCGAAGAGCAATGCGTCGTTTACAGTGTGCCTCGTCGCTTTTGTTCGAGCTCGATGGAGATAAATAGCGCTTTAAAATTGCCCTTTCCGAACGACTTTGCTCCCTTGCGCTGGATGATTTCGTAGAAGAATGTCGGTCGATCCTGAACGGGTTTGGTAAAGATTTGCAGCAGATAGCCTTCGTCGTCGCGATCGACGAGGATGCGGAGCTTTTTGAGTTCTTCGATGTCTTCGTCGATGGTACCAACGCGTTCGGGTAGGAGCTCGTAATACGTGTCGGGGATGGTCAAAAACTCCACACCGCGGCGTCGTAGCTCAGACACTGTTTCGATGATATTGTCTGTAGCTAAGGCGATGTGCTGGCACCCTGCCCCTTGGTAGAACTCTAAGTATTCCTCGATTTGGGACTTTTTCTTCCCCTTAGCAGGCTCGTTGATGGGAAATTTAATGCGGCCATTGCCGTTGGCCATCACCTTGCTCATCAGGGCCGTGTATTCGGTAGAGATATCCTTGTCGTCGAAAGTGATGATGTTGGTAAAGCCCATGACCTGTTCGTAAAACTTGGCCCATTTGTTCATCTCTCCGAGATGGACATTGCCCACCATGTGGTCGATGTATTTAAATCCGATTTCTGGGGGGCGGTAATCGGGCGTCCATGGCTCGTAGCCGGGCATAAATACCCCTTTGTAATTTGTCCGCTCGACAAACACGTGTACAGTATCGCCGTACGTGTGGATGCCTGAAAGCACCACTTCGCCGTGCTCATCGCGCAATACCTGTGGTTCGAGATAGGACTTTGCACCTCGTGCCGTGGTTTCTTGCCATGCTTTTTCGGCATCTTCTACCCAGAGAGCGATGGTCTTCACTCCGTCTCCGTGGCGGGCGATGTGCTCAGTGATGTGTGCGGAATTTGGATGGGGTAGCGGAGAGGTCAGTACTAAAGTGACCTTCCCCTGACGCAAGACGTACGAAGTCTTGTGACGTACTCCGGTCTCCAATCCGGCGTAGGCCAATGGCTGAAAACCCCAAGCCGTCTGGTAGTAGTACGCTGCTTGCTTGCTGTTGCCTACGTAAAACTCAACATAATCCGTCCCGAGGAGGGGCAGAAAATCTTCTGCACCTTCGAAGATTTTTTCCGGCTTTTTAGTGATTATGCCCGTGCCCATAACGCTATTGTTTTAACGTGAATTATTTGTCCCACCAACTCTTGTAATAGTCTTCGTTGGCGATCGCTTGTGCATGCTCGGTGATAGCGATGGGATGAAAGGGATCGACCATGACCGCCAACTCATCGGTATCTTTTTTCCCTATGCTGCGCTCGATCGCACCGGGATGTGGACCATGGGGAATGCCCCCCGGATGCAGCGTGATATAACCCGGTTCGACATCGTTGCGGCTCATGAAGTTGCCATCGACGTAATACAGTATTTCATCCGAGTCGATGTTGCTGTGATGGTACGGCGCCGGTATGGCCAGTGGGTGGTAGTCGTACAATCGAGGCACAAAGGAACACACGACGAAGTTGCGCGCCTCAAAAGTCTGATGTACCGGCGGGGGCTGGTGTATGCGCCCGGTGATGGGTTCGAAATCGTGTATCGAAAACGCATAGGGGTAGTTGTAGCCGTCCCAACCCACTACATCGAAGGGGTGATGGTCGTAAGTAAAGCGAAAGAGCTTGTCAAACTTCTTGATATAGACTACAAACTCTCCCTGCTCGTCGTGGGTTTGGAGCTCTTCAGGGACCCGAATATCGCGCTCACAAAACGGCGAATGCTCGAGGAGCTGCCCAAACTCGTTGCGGTATCGCCTTGGAAAGTGGACCGGCGTAGCCGACTCGATGAGCAGCAATCGGCCCTCACCGCCATTTAACTCCAATTGGTAAATCGTCCCCTTGGGAATAACTAAGTAATCGCCCGAGCGAAATGCTATCTTGCCGAAAACGGTACGAAGCGTACCTTCGCCGCGATGCACAAAGAGAATCTCATCACCATCGGCATTTTTAAAAAACACGGGCTCGTCGTATCCCGTCAGGGCAATGACGCCAATTTGCACATCGGCATTGAGAAACAGTACCTTGCGTGCTTCGAAAAAATCTGACCTTGCTGGAAGTTCAAAGGTGCGAAAACTCAGAGGGAGAATTTTATCGGCAATCCAAATATTTGGACGAATGTTGCCGAGATCTTCGTGTTGACGAAAGCGAGGTGGGGGATAAATGTGGTACAGCGTAGACGTCACACCACTAAATCCCTCTCTACCAAACACCTCCTCTTGATAGAGGCGTCCCGAGGCATCTCGGAATTGGATATGTCGCTTGTGTGGGATATCTCCCAATCGATGGTAATACATAGCACCGCATTTTTTTGCACAAATCCTACCTAATCGGCGTGCATCTCTGCGCTATAACACGTTGTGATAAATGCGATCCAATAGGCGCGTCAGCTCCGCAATGTCTCTATCGGTCAGATAGCGATACGTCTTCTGGCGGTAACTCTTGACCATGGGCAGAAAATTCATGATCTTTTCTCTGCCCTTTTTGGTCAAAAAGACATTGGTCTTGCGGCGATCGACCAGATTGCTCTTGCGTTCGACAAGCCCCATTTCTTCCAGCTTATCGATGATGCGCGTCAGCGATGGCGGATCCTTGTAGATATTATCGCCAATTTCTTTCTGCGTCGCACCGTCGTGCTCGAGCAAGTAGTACAACACCACCCATTGCTCGGTGTTGATGCCCATGTGGTGTTTGTGTAGTAATCGCTTGAACGCACTGCGCATTTTCTTTGCTGTCCGTTCAATTAAATACACCGGTACTTCTTCCTTCGGCTTGTACATATGGAACAATTTTTGATGGAAATTTCGTACCTTTGACGGCCAGCAAAGTGTTTATCAATAAAATTGTTGGCATTGCAAATATATGGATACTCAAGGGAGAATCCACCATTTCATACGGGAAAAGTTATTGCATAATTCAATAAACCAGACGGATGCGCGTAGCGGTATTCCCGGGGTCTTTTGACCCCGTCACCAGGGGACACGAAGATATCGCCCGTAAAGCCCTCCACTGGTGCGACAAGCTCATCATCGCCGTAGGAATCAATACGACGAAAGTGCCGATGTTTCCTGCCCATGTGCGAATGCAGATGTGGCACGCCGTCGTCGGAGACCATCCCCGCATCGCAATCGTCGCCTATAACGGCTTAACCATCGACCTCTGTCGATCGATGCAGGCGTCATACATTATCAGAGGTGTGCGCGACGGTTTGGATTTGTCCTTTGAGCTGTCGATTGCCCATATGAACGCCGATATGGATTCCGCCATCCAGACAATCTTTCTACCGCCGACACCTACACTTGCGCATATACGGGCTGTCGTCGTCCGCGAAATATGGATGAATCGCGGTAACGTGCGCCCCTTTGTGAGCAATGCCGTCTTCGACATAATGCGGAAGTTTAGCACTTGGCAATGAGATTGCGGCCAACATTTTCGCGCGTACAGGTATTTGGCTACCTTTGTAGCCGATTGGCGTATGAAATACTGAGCAATGAATAAAGTGATCATCGTCGGAGCAGGAGGTATTGGAAGAGCCACGGCACTCATCATCTTGGCCGATGAGGCCTTTGATGCGGAAATCTGGCTCGGCGACCGCTCAGAAGCAGCCCTACAATCCAGCCTCGATTGGATTATGGCAAGCGGCATACCCGCAGAAGGCAAAGTGAAGACCTTCGTCATGCCCGACGAGGGGATGAGCGAAGCGATGAAGGAGGTCTTCCAACGTGGCGATATCGTATTGGATTGCCTGCCCGGAAGCCAGGCTCCGCGCATAGCCCAAATGGCCAAAACTTTTAAACTACACTACGTCAACCTGACCGAATACGTCAAAGAAACCGAAGAAATTACCCATATCGCCCGCGATGCCGAAACGGCCTTCTTGCTCCAAACGGGGCTCGCACCGGGGTATATCAATGTATTGGGACACTACCTCTTTCAGAAGTTTTGCCGTACCTATGGCGTCGAACACGCACACTTGCTCAGCATGAAAGTGGGTGCACTGACACGTCATGCACCGCCTCCCCACTTCTACGGTTTTACATGGAGCCCTATAGGGGTGGCCACCGAATACGTGCGCGATGCCATAGTACTCGAAAACGGCGAAATCAAAGAAATTGCTGCACTCTCGGGAATCACCTCTATCATGATCGATGGTGTATGGTACGAGTCTAACTACACTTCGGGCGGAGCAGCCGACTTGCCCTACGCCCTCAAGGGAAAAGTCGACAACCTCCATTATAAGACCCTACGCTACCCCGGTCACTACCAATGGGTGAAAGACATCCTCAATAGCGCCCCCTATAAGGCCGATCGCATCCAATACCTCAACGAGCAAATGCTCAAAACCATCCCCTCGTATGAGGAAGATGTCGTCATCATCTATTCCGAAGTGCAAGGACATGACCGCCACGGTCACCTGCGCGCCCTCAACAAATCCCTGCGCATCGAGCCCTCCTACATCGGTAAACAATACCTCAAGGCCATACAAGCCACCACAGCATCGGCCCTGGTCGAAGCCGCATGGATGCTCCTCACCCAACAACCCCGTGGGCTCATCCTCCAAAGCCAAATCGACCCAGAGCAATTTTTAACAGGTCGATTCGTTACACGATTTTACGGAACAGTCATCGACAGTGAGTAACATATTTGAAATCTATTTGATTGGTATAAAACCGTAGTATATGATTCAGTGGAAAGTCGGATTACTTGGCGCAACTCTTGCATTGCTTAGCCTACAGGCAATTGCCCAACCCCCCTCCAAAGACTGGTGGCTCGGCCCCATTACCGATTCGACAGTAGGTACGAATGTGGAAAAAGCCTATGCGGAACTCCTCAAAGGCCGCACCGCCCAACCTGTCATCGTCGCCATCATCGATGCCGGCGTGCAAGCCGACCACGAAGACCTCAAAGATGTGATGTGGACCAACCCCGGCGAAATACCCGACAACGGCATCGACGACGACGGCAATGGCTATATCGATGATATCCACGGATGGAATTTTATCGGCAACCCCAATGGCGAAAACGTCAATGAAGATACCTATGAAATCACCCGCCTGTACGCCGCCCTGCGCAAAAAATACGAACACGCTAACCCCGACAAACTCACCAAAAAACAGAAAAAAGAATATGAACAGTACCTCGAATACAAAGAAAAAATCGAAAAAGAAGTCGACAAAGCCAAGCGAAACCTCGAACAATACCGCCAAATGCGCCAGCACGTAAGCGATCTCTTCGACCAACTCGAAGAAGCCCTCAAAACCGAAAATATCACCATGGACAGCATCCACCTCCTGCCCTTAGATAAATACCCCCAGCTCGGTCAAATCGTCTCCCGCCTAAGCCATATGGCTGACCCCTACGAAAACGTCGACTCCCTGCGTAACGACGTCCTCAAACAATTCGACCGAGCCATCGACTACTATGAAAAGAAGATCAAGTACCACTACAACCCTGACTTCGACCCACGCCACATCGTGGGCGACAATTACAACGACCTCGACGAACGCTACTACGGCAACAACGACGTCGAAGGCCCCGATGCCTTCCACGGCACCCATGTGGCCGGTATCGTCGGCGCTAACCGCCACAATAACATAGGTATAAAAGGCATCGCCGACCACGTGCGCATCATGTCCGTGCGCGCAGTACCCGACGGCGACGAACGCGATAAAGACGTGGCCAACGCCATTCGCTACGCCGTCGACAACGGCGCCAAAATCATCAACATGAGTTTTGGCAAGGGCTATTCCCCCCAAAAAGAAGCCGTCGACAAAGCCGTCAAATACGCCGAAAAACACGATGTGCTCCTCATCCACGCAGCTGGCAACGACGCCTCCAACAACGATGTAGTCGACAATTTCCCCAACGATATCTACATCCGTAAGGGCATCTGCAAGGCCTTTAAACGAAAAAAAGCCAAAAACTGGATCGAAGTGGGTGCTCTAAACTATACCCTCGACGAACACGCCATAGCCCCCTTCTCCAACTACGGCAAACAAAACGTCGATATCTTCGCCCCGGGCATGTTCATCTACTCCACCGTCCCCCACAACGACTATAAAAATGCCCAAGGCACCAGCATGGCTGCACCCGTCGTGGCCGGCGTAGCTGCCGTGCTCCGCAGCTACTTCCCCGACCTCAGCGCCGCACAAATCAAAGAAGCAATCCTCCAATCGGCGTACAAGCCCAAAGACCTGAAAGTAAAAGTGCCCGGCGACTCCGAAGAGTTAAAAACGCTCGATGAATTGTGCACCTCAGGGGGCATTGTCGACCTCTACGGAGCTATACAGTACATTCTCACACATTACTATAAAAACAACAAGGCCTGATAAATCACAGATAAGGCCCCAACTCGATGAAAATCATCAGCTACAACGTCAATGGCTTGCGATCCGCTATTCGCAAAGGCCTCCTCGACTGGCTCGCCAAAGAAAACCCCGACATCGCCCTGCTTCAGGAAATAAAACTCCAACGCGAGCAAGCACGTGATAACTGGTTTCACCAGATTGGATATCCCTATGTGTACTGGAACTTCGCCGATAAAAAGGGCTATAGCGGTACCCTCACCCTGAGCAAATACCAACCGAAACATGTCGAAACCACTATGCACATGCCCCAATACGACGCCGAAGGCCGAAGCATCCTCACGGTGTTCGACCACATGGCCGTGCTCAACCTCTACATCCCCTCCGGAAGCGTGAGCGAACAACGCCATCAGTTTAAAATGCAATTCCTCCACGACTTCGAACCCTACCTGCGCATTTTGATAGAGCAATACCCACAGCTCATCGTCGGAGGAGATTTTAACATCGTGCACACCGAAAAAGATATCCACAACCCCGAACGAAAAGACAATCCCAGTGGCTATCGCCCCGAAGAACGCGCCTGGCTCGATCACGTCTTCAAAGATTACCTCGTCGACGTCTTCCGCTATCTCCACCCCGATACCATCGAATTCAGCTGGTGGTCGTACCGTGCAGCATCCCGTCAGCGCAACAAAGGCTGGCGCATCGACTACATCGCCGTTACGCCACCACTACTGCAATACTTGCGCAGCGCCCGACATGCCCGCGAAGCCGTCCACTCCGACCACTGCCCCGTAGTGGCCGAATTCGACAACCTCCTCTGAGCCGGACCCCCTACATCATTATTTTGGGAATACCCTAAAAGCACTGAAATTGAGCACCTAAAACATATTAAAAATTTTTATAATGTGTTTAATGCGTCATTTTAGGTAAATTACATATGATAAAAATTTTT
>JALWKB010000020.1 GCA_026996805.1 Saprospiraceae bacterium
GCGACTCCGAAGGGGGCGCCACATTTGTCATCCTCGAAGCAATGGCTACAGGCATGCCCATCTTATCGACGCGGCACATGGCCATTCCCCACCGCGTACCCCATGGCATAGCAGGTCTGCTCGCCGCCGAAGGTGATTATCATGGGCTGGCCCAGAATATTCGAACGATGTATGAAATGTCGGAAGAGGACTTTGCGCGAATGTCCGTCGCCGCCCGCACACAGGTAGCCAAGCACTACAATGCGCCCCTTTGGGGCAAACGGATGTACAAACTCTATCTTTGCCTAAAAAACAGGCCCAAGTAGAGACCATGTCCAATGCCGTTCTCCAAACGACCGGTGTTTCGAAAAAATTCGGACGCCAATACGCCGTCAAAGATCTCCACCTTTATATCCAGGCAGGTGAAATCTTTGGCTTCTTAGGACCCAATGGCGCCGGCAAGACCACTACCATCCGAATGCTCCTCGGCCTGCTGCGACCCACCACGGGCACCATTCGGGTACTGGGACACGCGATACCCCACCAGCGCTACGAAGCACTCCGCGATGTCGCCTATCTGCCCGGCGAGTTTCAACCCTTTGCTGAAATGAGGGGTATTGACTACCTCCAGTGGTCTTTTCGCTTTAAGCGCACCCCTCCTACTTATCTCGACGAACTCCTCGAGCTGATGCAGTTTTCGAAGCGCGATTTGCACAAAAAGATCCGTTACTACTCGAAGGGCATGAAACAGAAAATCGGCCTCATCCACGCCTTGGCGTGTCCATTGCCACTGGTCGTCCTCGATGAGCCGAGTGCAGGACTGGACCCGCTCATGCAATCCTCCTTTCTACAATACGTCCAGACCCTTCCCAAACGCGGCACCACCGTCTTCTTTTCCTCCCACAACCTTCACGAAGTGGAAAAAATTTGCCATCGCGTGGGCATCATCCGAAAAGGCAAACTCATACGCATTGAATCCGTAGAGGCTCTAAAGGAAACCTTTTACCGCAAACTCTACGTCGAATTTGCATCCAGGCCTGAAGACCTGCCCATACAATACCTCCAAAAACGCCTGTTGGGACCCAATAAAGTACTCTATCTGACGCGCGAGCATCCGAAGAAAATCATCGAAGTGCTCCGTCGTTACGATATACGCGATTTTTCCTACCGCGAAGCGGATCTCGAAGAGGTCTTTCTCGTGCTGTACAAAAACGACCGAGCAGATGATTAACCATTGGTGGCACAGTGCCTATATGCGCTATTATCTGAGGAGGAGCCTCCCTGTCTTTTTCATCACCAGTGGCATAGCCTTTCTCGTAGCCTTTTCAATACCGTATGTCGTAAGTACCTTCGAGATGACTAAGATGGTGCGCCAGATGATGCAAAACCTCCCTCCGATTTTACAAGGGGCGTTATCGGACAATCTCGAGATGATGACGAGTTTTGCGGGCAACGTCGGATACAGCTACAAACACCCCTTGCTCATCTTTACATTGAGTTTCTTTGGAGTGTATCTTCCCATTCGCTTTATTGGTATGGAGACGGAGAGGGGTCGGATGGAAATCCTCCTCACTTTGCCCGTACGACGCTCTCAGGTGATGGGAGGCTTTCTATTCCTCAGTGCAGCCTATTTTGCTATCATCGGTTTGCTCCTGGTGGGCGGAACACTCCTGGCCATACGCGCTACAGCTGAACCACCCATTGCTACGGGATTGCTCTTTAAGACAGCATACCTGACAGTGGTCTTCTATTGGGTCATCTTCAGTGCATCGTTGGCAGCTACACAACTGTGGCGGGATAGCGACAGGGCCTTGCGTTACGTCGTTACACCGCTGATTTTGCTGTTTTTGCTGGACATCATCCTCCAATACCTCCCCGAGTGGAAAGCACGGTTGAGCCATTACAACATCTTTCACTACTACCGCACACAAGAGCTCATCTTACAACGCACGGACGGCTGGCATGAGATGACGGTGCTCGTATTGATCAGCATCGTGCTGCTCAGCTGGTCGTACTACCATTTCATACATCGGGATATTCCCTGATTGTCGGGTACAAGCCCTAACTTTGCGGCTTATCCACAAATACGACACCATGTACCGTACGCATACCTGTGGCGAATTGCGCATCGAACACGTGGGACAGGAGGTGACTCTGGCCGGCTGGGTTGCTGCCGTGCGAGACTTCGGACCGCTGACCTTTATTGATCTGAGGGACCGCTACGGCATCACCCAATTGGTCTTCGACATGCAGACCAATCCCGAATTGTGTGAAAGCGCGCGCCAGCTCGGCAGAGAGTGGGTCATCCAAGCCCGGGGAAAAGTGCGAGAGCGCAGCAATAAAAATCCCAATAGGGCCACGGGCGATATCGAAATAGAAGTCAACCAGCTGCACGTACTCAATCCCTCCAAAATCCCACCCTTTACCATCGAAACACACACCGACGGCGGCGAAGAGCTGCGTATGAAATACCGATACCTCGACATACGCCGCGATCCCGTCAAGGAAAAGCTCCTCTTTCGCGCACGCCTCGCCATGGAAACACGTCTGTACCTCAGCAGTCAGGGATTTGTGGAAATCGAAACACCGTATCTGATCAAGTCCACCCCAGAGGGAGCGCGCGATTTCGTCGTGCCCAGCCGCCTGCATCCGGGACAGTTTTATGCCCTCCCACAGTCACCGCAGACGTTTAAGCAAATACTCATGGTGGCCGGCATGGACAAATACTTTCAGATCGTCAAGTGCTTTCGCGACGAAGACCTCCGCTCCGACCGCCAGCCCGAATTTACCCAAATCGACTGCGAGATGTCCTTTGTCGAGCGCGAAGATGTCCTCCAAACGTTCGAAGGACTCATCCGCCACCTGTACAAAACGCTGCTCGACATCGAGCTGGGACAATTTCCACGCATGACGTACGACGAAGCCATGGCCAAATACGGCACCGATAAGCCGGATCTGCGCTTCGACATGGTCATCCATGACATATCTGAGCACGCGAAGGGCAAGGGCTTTCAAGTGTTCGACAGTGCAGAAACCATCGCCGGCATCTGCGTGCCCCAAAGAGCCAATGACTTTACAAATCGCGTCATAAAAGAGTTGACCGCATGGGTCCAGCGCCCTCAAATCGGAGCCAAAGGCCTCGTCTACATCAAGTGGAATGCTGACGACACCATCAAATCGAGCGTCGGCAAGTTTTTCGACGACGAGACCCTGCGCTCGTGGCTCGCCCACATGGACGCTCGCCCAGGAGATATTGCTTTCCTATTGGCAGGCAAAAAGGAGGAGACACTGCGCCAGCTATCCGAGCTGCGCCTCGAGCTCGCCCAACGCTTAGAGCTCATTCCCGACGACATGGTCAAACCCGTGTGGATCGTCGACTTTCCCTTGTTGGAATGGGATGAAGACGAACAGCGATTTCACGCCATGCACCACCCCTTTACCGCCCCCCGCGACGAAGACCTACCACTGCTCGACAGCACCGATCACAGCGACCACCTTCGCATCAAAGCCAACGCCTACGACCTGGTCATCAACGGTGCAGAAATTGGAGGTGGATCGATCCGTATACACGACCGCACTGTGCAGATGAAGATGTTCCGCCTCCTCGGATTTAGCCCCGAAGAAGTCGAAGCGCAATTTGGCTTTCTCCTCCACGCCTTCGAATACGGCGCCCCGCCCCACGGGGGCATCGCCTTCGGCTTAGACCGGCTCTGCGCAATCATGCAAAACCAAAAATCCATCCGCGACTACATCGCCTTCCCGAAAAACAACCAGGGCAGAGACATCATGATCGACGCACCTGCTCCCCTCGAACCCCACCAACTCGACGAACTCCACCTATGCATACGCAATAATGCGCAGGACTAAATTTTTTCAAAAAAAATTACTATTCTCTGCACCTTTTTTCGCCTTTTTGGGGTTTATAGGGTGTACCATATTGCAAAACAACAACCTAAAGGATTACTATTTCCCTCACGCCATGCTTCATCGTTCGGGAGATATGGTATACGTGTTCAAGAGCCAAGACCCCAAACTTCCCATTGCGCGCTACTGGTACCTGCATGCCCGTACAGACAGTCTCAATCGCCCCATCATAGTCGCTATTAGCTTCCGCTCTGACGGTTTGCCCGTCCAGAAGAGCACCTTTCGCATCGACTCCGCCGAAGTGCGCCTTGTCGACCTCGTGCTCGTCGAGTACGACTTGCTCCAAAAGCCCGTGCGCATCCGCGCAGAAATCCGCCAGCCTTACGTGTTCAACCTCGCCCTCCGCGACACCCACATGGTGCTCTACGCCGAGGTAGTGTGGACCAACCCACTCGACTCGATGGAGTACACGCTGACCAAAGTGCGTAAGTGGAAGGGATTTTCCAACGACACCGTACTCTGCGCACGACACAATACCCTGCGTTACGATGTCATTGCCAATCTCAAGAGCTTCCGTCCCGACAAAGGCGAAACAGACTCCGCTTGGCCCGAAAGGGAGTACTACGCCGAATCCATCGGCCTGTACCGCTTCGTCATGGAAGTAGTGCCCGGCTACCCCGAAGACGTCCAGCTCGTCGATATCGTACCCGCCCACCGCTTCGAAAGCCGCTACCACATCGACCTCAGCCCCCTGCGACGCATCTTCCCCGACTTTTGAAAAGCCGCTTCAAAAGTCAATACAACTTTTTGGACAAAACTGGGGTTATTGGTATAAACAAAATCACAAAACTTTCTAAAATCTTTAATGCTATGACTAAGTATAAAAGTTCGATTCCTCCACACATCAAAAGCATTTTGCGCGATTTGGCCAGTGCACGTATTCAAGACGACACTCCCAAAGCCGACTTTTGGAGGCTGGTGCTAGAACACCATGAAGACCTATTCGACATTGCCCTCAAATTCCGTCCGACAGATCCCTACAAGGCCCATGATTTGCTCCTCGACGCAATATTACGCGGACATTATTATTTCGATAGCTTTCAGCCCAACAGCAATTTCAAGGCGTGGATGGGACGCATCATCTTTACCATCTTCATCAACGAAACCAAAAGAGAAAAGAGAGAAGTCTTTACATCAGATATAAACACAGATGAAATGGATATGCACCGATACGTCAGCCCAACCGACCATCACAGGGAAATCCCCCCGTTTGAAGTCTGGAAATCCAGAGAGTACATCATCACCGTCTATACCGACTGCGTTGCTCAAGCCCTTCAAAAACTCAACGACCTGGAAAAGCTCTACCTCTATGCCGTCGTATGTCTCGATCTGAAATACGTCGATGCCGTCGACTATTTGAATAATTACTGTAAGGACATCATCGAAAACTACAATAAAAATAATAGGGAAAAGCAAAATAATAGGAAAAAGCACAGTAACAAGCAATCCGTGCAATCCACCATTTCTCTGAGCGCCTTTAAGTCGAAGTACTTCCGCACCCGCCACAAGCTGAAAAAAATATTGGAAGACAAATTAAAACCCGATTCATCGCCGTAATCCTTCGTCGTAGCCTATGGATGAGGTCCCACATCACAGCTCGGTAACGCTCCTCAAACGATATCCCCACGCTCTGCCGCTGGCACTCCATCAGTGGCAGGGCGCCAGTTATTCCCAATGCCATGTGCTTTTGGCCATCTCTTCTTCACCCAAGCCATGCCTCACCCTCATATCGCAAGGAGATCAAGTTCGCACAACACATCTGTTGTGGTGTCATCGGTATGAAATAGTTGAACGAATGCAAAAACAAGTGCTTATATGAACGACGAATCAGCTTCACATGAACAGCCCGAAGACCCCGATGCAAAATGGATCCAAGCCATTCTCGAATTAGGTCCTGAGTTGAGGGAGTATGCCCTGAGATTAACCAATGGCGATTATCCCCTGGCGTGTGACCTCGTGCAGACCACTTACGAGCGCGCGCTACGAGCCAAGAACAAACCGCCTGCAGACGCCAAAAATCAGCTGAGAGCATGGTTGAAGCGGATACTAAAAAACGAATTCCTCCGCCATCGGAAGAAGCAAAACCCCGTTACCGAAAGAGAGGAGATTACCTCCCATACATCCGAAGAAGGCCAAACTACCATCCACCCTTCCGCATCTGATATCATTGAGGCGCTACACGCGCTCAAAGAGAATTGTGAAAAAGGGAGGAAGCGCCTTCCCTATGTCCTCTCCAGCGCATTCGACGACGAAATACTCTATGTGCTATGCCGACTCGATGAGCTCACCTTGGACATCGTCGTCCTACACATATATTGCGATATACCCCTAAAAGAGATCTCCGATATCTATAAAAAGAACTACGATACCATCAAATCCAAATACTATCGGTTCCACCAGTATTGGTGGGTGCCTATACGTGTTATCAAGCGTCTGCGATCCACCGACGAATATCGACAAATGCATCGGCTTCTCCACCAACATTGGGTGGGCATGTGTTATACTCTCGTCGAGTTTGCACACAACAATTGTTACAAGGACATCTCCAACAGATTCGAACGCGCTGATTTGATTTATCACCTCCTTCAGGATGTACTCCACAGGGGCTATAGGGATATTTATCGCTTCAAAAAGAGATGGTATCGGACTTCCGGCGATCTCCTTCAATACATACTCGACTACTTAATCCAATTGATCATTCGCCTCTGCGGCAATCGCTAAACACTCAATGCATTTCTCATAAGGCATTCGAGCGGAGCGACTCCCTTAACGCATAATCGAAATACGTTCTCTCAATACTATTTTCCCTTCCCTCCACACAACTGTAAAACTTAATCACTCGTTAAACTGTTATAATGATAGACAAAAGACACAATAATACTGCTTGTCATGTTCTCAAACCGCAGAGAGGTGAGTACATTTACTTCGCCGACAACGCGTGGTTTGGGCTTTAGCAGCGGTTGAAATTAGCTCAAAATGTCAATCCTAAGCACACACGATATTGCACAAGCCACATTCCTGATGGGAACGACGGCTCGACAGGGCTTCTCGAAGATGCTTTCTTCGAGGAGTTGGACTCCCCCACTGCACTGGGTGAGGGGAGCAAATTTCACGCCGCCATCTCCCACATGATCGCCTCTTTTTTCCAACGTTTGAAGACGGATTTCACATGTGTGATCGTTTTAGCGTACCTTGCGTGCGCAATCAAAAGAACATAAATGATACAACGTACATTAAAATTTGCACAATCATGAAGACGAAGAAAGAGATGTATGAATGGGTGCTGCGGTTTTACGACAAGGACCTGGAGCCCCATGAAGAGCACGACTTTCTGGAGCAATTGCGCACCAGCGAAGAGATGCGCGAAATGCTCTACGAAGAGGGAAAGGTCCGCGCTGCGCTGCGCCATTCGCTCCAAAACTGGTTTGAATCGTACACAAGACAAAGAGAAAAAATCGCATCCTCACCGGAGGCAGCAGCCCACAGAGCATCATGGGAAGAGGCAGCAGCGCATCCCTTTTCAAGACTCGATAAAAAAGATGCCCTGCGCCATTCCGAAGACTATCAACGGCATTTACAAAAGCTCCGCGAACGCATCTTCCAGCTCCAAAGGGCCCTCTCAGAGAAAAAACCCCACTAACACCACTGCCGCAACTTAAATACTTGGACGAACAATGTACTTTGATCAAATTGAGAAAATAAAATCGAAGTACGACTACATCGAAGAGCGACTACAAGACCCGCAAATACTTGCTGATCCGAAGAAATACGCGCAGTACCACCGCGAATACAAGGCACTGAGCGACATCATCCGCACCTACAATCACTACCGCAACATACTTGATCAAATCAAGCAGGCCGAAGAGCTCCTCCACGACGAAGATGCCTCGATGCGGCAATTGGCGGAAGAAGAGTTGAATCAATTGCGCAAGCAGCGCCAGGAGCTCGAGCAACAACTCCAGCTCATGCTGCTCCCCAAAGACCGCGAAGACCAGCTCGATGTGCTCTTCGAAATACGCGCAGGAACGGGGGGCGATGAGGCCTCGCTCTTTGTGGG
>JALWKB010000021.1 GCA_026996805.1 Saprospiraceae bacterium
GTGCTCTGCGGATGGATTGCACCGTGTGAGTGATGAGCCTCGATGCATCGGGATACCGCCTCAACAATTCCATCTCCATGCGCTGCTCGCTCCACACATGCCTCCACTGCAGGGGTATACCTCGCCGGGACAGCTGCTGTAGGCCGCGCATGGCGCGATACCGATACACCCCGTGGGCCACTATCGAGAGCACAATGCCGATGATAAAGATAATTACTTGTACAGTCATCGCCTCAAACGAAAAGCCCCCATCCCAGATAGGGACAGGGGCAAAGGTACATTTCTAACTCGATTGTGCTTCGGCTCAGCTGTACTTGGCAAGGTATTCGGCCACGCCTTCGTGCGTCGGCTTGAGGGCTTCCTTGCCGGGCGTCCAGTCAGCGGGACATACTTCGCCGTACTTACCCACAAACTGGATGGCATCCAACACGCGCAACACTTCGTCTACACTCCTACCGATAGGCATATCGTTGATGAGCTCATGGCGCACGATGCCATCGAGATCGATGATGAAAAGTCCGCGGTAAGCGACCATCTCGCCATGGCAGATGAGTTCGCCCTCCTCATTGTAGTCCCATTCTCCGGCCAACACTCCGTAATTGGTGGAGATGGTCTTGTTGGTGTCTGCAACAAGGGGATAGGTCACTCCTTTAATTCCTCCCTTGCTGCGGTCCCAATTGAGCCATGCCCAGTGGCACTGCTCGGTATCGGTCGAACAACCGATCACCATCGCATTGCGCTTCTCAAACTCCTTCAGGCGGTCCTGAAAGGCAAAAATCTCCGTCGGACACACAAAGGTGAAGTCCTTCGGGTAAAAAAACAGCACGATGTACTTCTTGCCGATGTAATCGGCTAAGTCGAAATCCTCGACAATCGTGCCTCCGTCCACCACTGCAGGGGCCTTAAACAACGGCGCCTTCTTTCCAATTAATGCCATAATTCCTTGATTTTTTGAATTTTACACAAAATTTACCCGTTATCCAGGGCGCAAAAATAGAACCTTTTGACCGACTATACAATGACAAATGTCACATACGAAGGTCCTCAACTTGCATGCCCGGATATACCGATGGATCAAAGCGGAAGAGCTCGTCTTTGAGCGACGGTGCATAGCGGATGTCCCGTATTTCCACTACATATCGCGATCCATCTTTGGCAAAGCTCTCAATAGTGCGTATTTCGGCGTTTTTCCGATCGACGCCCAATCGAAACTTGAAGAATTCGTTATCCCGATCACGAGGCTTGAGTTCAATGAGGGTGAGCATGCGGTCTTGCCACCTCCTTACACCCGTAATCCATCGCAAAGAGGTTTGCTCTTTGAGCTTTTTCAACAGCCCGCTGAGGTCTACACTCATCCATCCGTTGAGCTCCCCTTCCTGGGGATTGGATACGATGGCTTGATTGTCTTCAGGATATACATTCCACACGTCCTTGCCGTCGTAGATCACCCATTGTTTTGGAGATTCCAGTCGCCACCTCTTGCCCTTACGGTACAGCTTTAGCTTTTGTTCTACCGTGTCGCTCTCTGGGATAAAAACGCGCAACAGCATTTCCATGCGCACTGAGCTAATCTTGTTGTAGCGCTCAATGACCTTTTCTAGCAGGGGAGTGGCATCTTCCTGTGCAAGCACTGGGTGAACCATCACACACACCAGCGCGACGCTCCATGCCATGACATTCCTCATAAAAAAATGCATTTGCAATTGAACGTTGCGCATCCCGTTTA
>JALWKB010000022.1 GCA_026996805.1 Saprospiraceae bacterium
AATCATCGATGTAGATGACCCCGCCCTCGCTTCCTTCTTGCTCAATGGCTTTCGAATGGCCAGGCTTCAACGCCGCCACTTCGGCTTGAAAGTTTAACTGCGACTTGGCCTTGGTCGACACAAAGGGAAGGGCATCGACCCATCGGGTCAAGAAGGGCACCTCTTTCGAAAATGCATAATCCAGGCCGAAAATTCGATTGTTGATGGGATCATCGCCAAAATTGACCTTGCGCGTATAGGGTCGCTCAAAGAGGTGCAAGAACGTCCCCCCTATGTGGGAATACGGACTCAGTCGATATTCTGCCCGTACACCCCACATCGTCTTGAGCTGAAAGCCAAACAGGGTATTGTCTTCAAAGCTGACATTGATCTGCACGCCCGGCTGCAGGTATTGCGGCTTGAGGATCTTTACCTTTCCGAGATTGTAGTCAATCGAGATGTCCCCGTTGGCCTCGGTAAGCTCTTTTCCCCCAGCGGTGACGCGTATCGACCCCCTTGGAATATTAAAAGCGCCGAGCGAAATTTCATCCGAAACCGAAGATTTAAACTCCCCCTTGATGACAAATTTGTTTTTGTCGAGGTACTGCCGAGCGTCACTGATTGGCCTGGTGTAGAGTTCAGGATACCCGTACTTTTCATAGATGCGATTGGCGCGAGCAGTGTCGTTGGGTAAAATGCGGTGTAATAGACGCTTCATCGAGCGCCCAAAGGGCTCGAGCAAGGGAAATATGATGCTTCCCGTACGCGGTATGACCGTAAGACCCGGTACAAAGTCGAAAATGCCATCGGGCTGAGGATCCCCCGTGGCATTGAGGTGGTCCATTTCAAAGAGATTGATGAGCGGATAGCCATCCAACTCGTCCATGTAGCGCTTAAACTTGCCGTCTAATGCTTGATAGGTGATCTCGAGCTTAAATCCCTCATCTGTCAAATCGTACGTGCCAAGGGAGTAAACGTTTTTCATCATCAAATTCCACGCGGGAAGGGTGACATCCTGACCCGTGCTCTTGAGCATCTTGACGAATAAAACATTGTACGAGGAATCTTGTGGTATTTCGGACGAAAACTCACCCACGCGATATACCTTGCCACGATAGACGTATTCGAAGGCCACAGCAACAACCTGATTGGGCCTCGGGCGAATGTTTAGGGAGATAAAACCGAGATCGGGGTGATAGGTAAACTCACTAGGGGAGAGCTTACGAGCACGGACCTTTTCGAAATCCCTGGTTTGGGCGAGTTCGAGCGGGGGAGATTGCAAAAAGTTGACGATTTGACTGCGCTGCCTGACCGTGTTATCAGCTGTCAATATCTCATAGAGGCGATTGGCATCGTTGAAGGGAAGTGGAGTGCCGTACAAATCCCTCGGAGTAGGTTGGGTCGGCGCAATCCTGGAAGGGTCATCGATGTGGTAATACTGCGGATCTGCAGTGCCTAAGTCTGCCAGTGCGACAATGTCTCGAACATCGGTATTGATGGAAGCGGGGTTGTTATCGGTAATCCACACTTCTATGTTGCGGATTTTGACCAAACTGGTGACCTCTGGCAAATTGGATAAAGCCCTTTCATAGTTGTTGCGATGGTAATACGAGACGAAAAAATGCCGATTTTCGTCGTACTCGTCCGGGCGTACTTCAAATTCGCGCAGTTGGGCTCCCGATTTCAAGGTGATTCTCTTCTGTTGGGACTTCTGTTGTGAGCCAACCAGCGTCAGGTATAAATGCCCAAATTTGAGCTCCGTCTTTACCCCAAACAGTCCTTGAGCTCCGCGTATGAGATTGCTCTTGAGCGGTAGACTGACATTGCCAAACTCGATGTTTTGGAGAATGTCGTCTTCAGAAAACTTGTGACTGTTGTAATTGACATTGACGAAATTGTCAAAATTGAAGGCAGTGCTAGCGGGATTGAAGTTAATATTGAGATTGAGTTTTTCACCCAGCTTACCAGTAACGCCGATTTGGAAGTTAGGCCGCATATCGGGAAACCACTGCTTCTGAAAACGCGGATCTTGAAGGGGGTTTTTGTAGTTTTCATACCGCAAACCAAGCGTCAAATCGATATTGCCGTGGATGCGAAGGCTCATATTTTCCCCGCCGAAAATGCGCTCTACGAGAGATTTTTCGACCTTAAACCTCGCCGCTGGGTCTTTTACCTCAAGCTCTGCTGTGCGCGTATCCGATGTCCCAGCTAACTGCCCCATGTATTGCTGATCCTCTTGGCGGCTTTTCCAGCGGAGATACTCATCAAAGGTCATATAGCTTGGTGGCTCTACCTCTACACCACCGATGAGCTTGCGGACGATGTATCGATCTGTTACGGGGTCGTATTCGACTTCGGTCTCCACCATGCGATTTGTCGAAACCTCGAAGGGATTATATCCCCGCTCCTCGTCTCCAAAGAGTTGACCCGTAGGAGGAATGGTGTCCATCACAGGTTGTGCCAATACGATGTGGGATGCAAACGGATCAATGCGATCAAAAGACGATGTAGACCCATGGCCCGCAAACGCTCGGTACGCACCTATGCCGACCAACAACAGCACTCCCACACTCATAGGAAGGAAAGTACGCATACGGCACTGTGGAATTTGAGTATTATTAACGTCTATAGCGCATTAGATATTGAAATGTGAAAGTGGACAGCTCGCAAACCGTCGCACAACAGGCATTTCCTTAACGACAAATCGCTCATAGCTGTATGTTTGGCTTTTGAAAAATTTTATACCTACGACCTATCCAGCAGTTAACAATTTCAACGCGTGTCGCAACACTTCCTCTGTTGTCTGCTCTGTCCCTAACTCCCGCTGTACGGATTGAAGGGCCTTCCGTATTGCTGGTGGCTGAAATCCCAGTGACTGCAATGCCAAAGCAGCCTCGGCATACGTTGCACTCTGTTTGGCCACTCCTACCACTCCGCTCGCGGCTTCCCACGTCTTCCCCAGCTTGTCGCGCAGATCAATGATGAGCTTTTGAGCTGTCTTCTTTCCAATACCCTTTACACTGGCAAAAGCATGGACATCCTCTGCATGAACAGCCTGTACAATTTCATCCGGAGACATCGACGACAAGATCAAGCGCGCCGTATTGGGCCCCACTCCCGATACCGAAATAAGGCGCTGAAAAATCTCCTTTTCCTCTGCAGTGGCAAAGCCATACAGCATCATCAGATCCTCCTTGACGTAGAGGTGTAGCCATAAGAGCACCTCGTCACGGTGCTGGATTTCTGTATACGTGCGCAAACCAATGTGGATTTCATAGCCTATGCCGCCGGCTTCCACAATCACAGCGGTCGGCGAACAGCGCCGCATTTTTCCACGAATGTACGCGTACATAGCTTAGGTATTGCGCAAAGTTAGAAACTTTTATATATTAAAAAATTTTTTCATGAGATGCGCTGCCCCTATTTTTGCCAGCGCCATCGCGTAGCTAAAAACAAGCGATTGTTGGCGCCTAACAGCTTGAGCTCTATATCGAACCCCTCGGCAGTCGGGACAATTTGCACCAGTCCGTAGTTGTCTTCGACAATGGGTTTGCCCACGCGATAGCGATTGGGTTCGTTACGCGGCCTGCCAAAAGACTTGTTCATGCTGCTCGAAGTCAGCTCGTAGACGTGTGGAGACCACCGAGAAAGCTCGCCAAAATGACGGTCACCGCTCAAGATGATGACGGGCTTATTCAAACTGTCGAGCATCTGCAAGATCCTCTGGCGCTCGCGAGGGAAGTTAGCCCATTTCTCAAAGCGGTGTTGTTCGGGAATGAGCTGAATACTCGATACCAATACGACGATATCCCCACGAAGGTGATGCACCACACTGTCCAGCCACTTCCACTGTGCTGCGCCCAACAGCGTACCCGTATCGTTGGGCATATACACACCCGCCTCGCGCGCAATCGAATCGCGAAAATACCGCGTATCCAATAAGATGAGATCCAGATTGACTCCTTCGCGCTGTATAAAATAGTGCTGGTACACGCCGGGGCGATGCCACACGGGATGGGATTGGGGCACTTCCAAAAAACGAAGGAGCTCTGCTTTTGCAACCTCCTTGGCGTGCCATTCTTTCCCTGCATCGTTTTTTCCGTAATCGTGATCGTCCCAGGTACCGTATATGGATGCCTGCGCGCGGAGTGCGCTATAGTACGGATGAGCGCGCACGCGATCGTATTTTTGCCGCATCACTTGGGCATCATCGGTGTCGGCATAGATGTTGTCACCCGCCCAAATCCACAGATCAGGATGTATAGATACGATATCGTCCCATAGGTGTTGCGGTCGTTCGACGGTGTTACACGAACCGAAGGCGATGCGCAACACGCCATCTTCTGTTTGTTTGTCTCGCTGGGTAGTCGTGGGGCTGCGCTTGCACTCAACCAGGACTATTGTCATCACAGCGATGACAAGCCACCTCCAGTGATGGTATCGCATAACGCTCATAGATTTTCGCTTCGCCTATATGCGATGGCATCGATTTCGACGCGTGCTCCGCCGGGCAGGGCCCTTACTTCGACAAGAGACCGTGCCGGCGCCCCGTCCTTAAAAAAATGCCCATACACCTCGTTGATACGCGGATAATCTCCCATATCGGTCACATATACCGTACACTTCACGACGGCGGACAGCGAAGCTCCTGCTGCTTCCAGGACGGATTTGAGATTATGAAGGGCTTGCTCCGTCTCCTGCTCAATGGCACCACCGATCAATTTGCCCGTCGACGGATCAATGCCGATTTGACCAGAGGTAAAGATGAAATCACCAAATGCAACGGCCTGGTGATAAGGCCCAATGGGTTGGGGAGCTCGATCGGTCCAAACAATGCGTTTTTCCATACCGACAACACTTTTTCACAATAACCGTTGGATATCCCCGACTATTATCACTCGAGTACTATCGAACAGCACGGCGTATAGGGCTGTTTTATTACTTTTGCCATCCGTATAAACGCTGTCATTTCATGTCATTATATCTATTTACTTCAGAATCGGTCTCAGAAGGACATCCAGATAAAATAGCCGACCAGATATCGGATGCCATTTTGGATCACTTTCTCGCCTTTGATCCCAATGCCAAGGTGGCTTGTGAAACCCTGGTCACCACCGGTCAGGTGATCGTCGCTGGTGAGGTCAAGACCACGACCTATCTCGACATTCAAAAGATCGTGCGCAATGTCATCGAACGGATAGGGTACACCGACCCAGAATTGATGTTTGAAGCCCATTCCTGCGGTATACTCACTTGCATACACGAGCAGTCTCCCGACATCCGCCAGGGCGTCGAACGCTCCAATCCCGAAGAGCAGGGAGCAGGGGATCAGGGTATGATGTTTGGATACGCCACGCGGGAGACCGAAAATTTCATGCCCCTGCCCATCGACATGAGCCATAAGATCCTTCAGGTGCTCGCACACATACGCAAGCACACGGATCTGATGCCCTATCTACGCCCCGACGCCAAAGCTCAAGTAACCATCCAATACGATGGCCGTCGACCGGTGGGCATCGACACCATCGTCATCTCCACCCAACACGCCCCTTTTGCCGATACAGACGAAGCGATGCAATCCAAAATTCGGCAGGACATAGTGCAACACGTCATTCCACGTGTCCGAGAGCTATATCCTCCCGAAATACGGGCCTTCTTTGACAGCGATATACGCTATCACATCAACCCAACAGGACGCTTTATCATTGGCGGGCCGCACGGCGATACGGGGCTGACAGGGCGAAAAATCATCGTCGACACCTATGGAGGTAAAGGGGCGCATGGCGGAGGTGCCTTTTCGGGCAAAGACCCCTCTAAGGTGGATCGCTCCGGTGCGTACGCCACCCGACATATCGCCAAAAATCTCGTCGCCTCCGGCATCTGCGATGAGGCTTTAGTGCAGGTCTCCTATGCCATTGGTGTAGCACGTCCGACCAGCATATACGTCAACACCTTCGGCACCGCCAGAAAGGGACTGAGCGATACCGAAATAGCCGGCCTTATTAGTGAAATATTCGACCTGCGGCCCTATGCCATCGAAAAACGCCTGCGCCTGCGCGCACCGATTTACCTCGATACGGCTGCGTACGGCCATATGGGTCGCCAACCCCAAAAAGTAGAGCGCAGCTTCGAAAACGGCTCCAACCAACGCATCTCAAAAACGGTCGAAACCTTCACTTGGGAAAAACTCGATTACGTCGACATCCTGCGCGATGCCTTCCGATTATAAATCCCCCTCCCGAAACAAGGCTTGTACGTCTTTGATCTGCTGCTCGTCCCTGCGCGGATAAATAAGTAAATATCCCTGACTATACACGACCGCATAGTCTTTGAGGCCCTTGAGAGCAATGCCCTTGAGCTCAGGCCCATAGATGATATTGCCTTCACACGCATCAAGGTGGCATCTTCCAGCTCTGCAAATATTTTCTCCTTCTTCAGTCTTCATAAAATCGTATAGGGCATTCCAGCTTCCGAGGTCCGACCATCCCACATCCAGCGGCAAGGTGTAGACATTGTCGGCCTTTTCCATTAAGGCGTAGTCTATCGATATGTTGGGCAATTTCGGATATACTTGCTCGATCCAATCGCGTTCGCCATCCGTGTCATAGGGTCCCTCCTCCAAGGTGTGGTAGATCTCTGGTGCATGTCGCTTGAGCGCCTCTAAAAAAGTCGACACTCGCCACACAAACATTCCCGCATTCCAGAGAAAATTGCCCGCCTCGATAAACACACGTGCTGTCTCGGCATCGGGCTTTTCGACAAAGCGCCGCACCTCGTAGATTGCATCCTCCACGGTATCACCTCTTTCAATGTAACCGTATCCCGTTGCAGGGCGCGTCGGTCGAATGCCCAATGTGAGCAATGCATCCTGCTCCGCCGCAAAGCGGGCTGCCCTCTTAATGTACTGCCGAAACACCTCTTCGCGGAGGATCACCTGATCCGATGGCGTCGCAACCATTACAGCATCGGGCTCGCGGTGATGGAGCTTAAAAGCAGCATAGGCAAGCGCAGGTGCAGTGTTGCGCATAGCAGGCTCAAGCAGTACATTTTTTTCATCGACTTGCGGCAATTGCTCGCCCACTATGCCTGCATAGCGCTCATTGGTAAGTACCCAGAGACGTGCAGGTTCGGTCAAGGGAGCAAAGCGCTCATAGGTGCCCTGTAAAAGGCTCTTGCCCGTGCCGAGTATGTCGAGAAACTGCTTGGGCAAGGACTCCGTGCTGGCAGGCCAAAAGCGCGTGCCCCTCCCACCAGCCATGATACACACGTGTAAGTCTCCCATACACCTCAATTGATCCGCAAAAATCCGTATTTAAAAATACACCACAGCGCATGCACGCCATCTCTCCAGTTGATCTTCTTCCCCTCCTCATAGGTTCGTCCATAATAAGAGATCCCCACCTCGTAGATGCGCACCCCCGGCACGCGCGCAATCTTTGCCGTCACTTCGGGCTCAAAGCCAAAGCGCTTCTCGCGAAGTGTTAGCGACTTTAACAAGTCTGCCCGAAAGAGCTTGTAACACGTCTCCATATCCGTCAAATTGAGATTGGTGCACATGTTGGACAGGAAAGTAAGAAACTTATTGCCGATGGAGTGCCAAAAGAAGAGTATCCGATGCGGACGTCCACCCATAAAACGCGAGCCGTACACCACATCGGCATCGGCTACAAGTACGGGTTCGAGAAGGCGCATGTACTCCGAAGGATCGTACTCCAAGTCCGCATCTTGAATGAGTATGTAATCCCCTCTTGCACGGCGTATGCCCGTATGTATAGCTGCTCCCTTGCCCTGATTGCGCTCATGGCGCACCAATGTTACCCAGCCACGACCGTGCTGTGCAATAAATTGCTCCACCCTGTCGACCGTCTGGTCCGCCGAACAATCGTCAATCACGATGACTTCGCGTTCCCA
>JALWKB010000023.1 GCA_026996805.1 Saprospiraceae bacterium
TTAGTGCGGCTCGGCGTCGACTTCGGCATCCTCGGCGTGGAAGAGAAGTGTTCGTGTGATTCCCAGCGCCTGGCGGGAGAGGTCGGCCTGTTTGAGGAGTTTGCCGAACACAATATCAAAACGCTGAAGAAGTACAAGTTTAATAAAATCCTCACCACAGATCCCCACGCGCTCAATGCCTTGCGCAAGGAATACCCCAAGTACGGCGGGGAGTTTGAGGTGGTGCATTACACGACCTTTTTAGCGCCGCTTATTGACAAGATCGAGTGGAAGAAGACGCTCAATTACAAGGTGACCTTTCACGATCCGTGCTATTTGGGGCGCCATAACGGCGAATACGACGCTCCGCGCAAGCTGATCGAAGCGCTGCCGGGGGTGGAATTCGTCGAAATGGGCCGTTGTCGCGAGCAGAGTTATTGCTGTGGCGGCGGCGGTGGAGGGATGTGGCTCGACGGCTTTATGGCCGACCACATCAAGGAGCGCCTCTCGGAAAATCGCATCAAAGAAGCCGTCGCCACAGGGGCCGACGTGCTCGTTGTCTGCTGTCCTTACGAGGTGTCCCGCTTTGAAGATGCCGTCAAATCTACCGGCAACGAAGGTAAGATCATCGTACGCGATATCGCAGAATTGATCAAAGAAGCAATGGGATAGAAGAGCGCAAACCAAAACGCAGTATTATGGCCGATAAAAAAGTCGATATGCCCGTCATACGCACTGACGTGCTGTACGATCCCGATACGTACTTGTGGATTCGCCCTGAAGGAGATATCGCCACGATAGGTGTCAGCCCGCTGTTGGAAGAATCCAGCGGCACCTTTGTGGCCTTACAAATCGACACCGAAGGCGAAACCTTAGAACGCGGTGCGGTCTTTGGAAAAATCGAAGCGGAAAAACACGTGGGGCATCTGCGCATGCCCCTCTCTGGAAAGATCGTAGCCGTCAATCAGGAGGTGCTTCACAATCCGCGACTGCTCAATACTGATCCCTACGGAAAGGGATGGCTCGTGCAGATACAGCACACCAACATGCAAGAAGAGTTTGACCATCTCATCGCAGGGGTAGACAACATCCGCCAATGGTTTGAAGGCGAGTGGAAGAAGATGCAGCAAAAGGGTTGGATAGCCGAATGACGATGCAGGTCCTCACCGACATACCACAAAAATTGGAACGCGCCTTTGAGCTGCGTTTGGCCCACTTTGGGAAGGGAATAAAATTTTACAATCCCGGGTTAAAATCGTACGCTACGGATGAGATGTGTCAGGCCAATCCCCGCCAATTTGTCTCGGTCAGCTTGACGGGGAAGGGCTGTGCCCTCAATTGCGACCACTGCGAGAAAAAGATCCTCGAGCCCATGCTCGCCCTCGACAAGCGCGAAGGACTCTTCGAGATGTGTCGTCGCCTAAAGGAAGGAGGCACGGAGGGCATCCTTCTCAGCGGAGGATCTCTCAAGACTGGCGAGGTGCCTTTCATGCCGTATATCGACCAGATCGCACGTGTTCGAGAAGAGTTGGGCATGAAAATCATCATGCACACGGGTCTGATACGGAGCGAAGCGCAGGCCCGTGCCCTGAGTGAAGCAGGGGTTGACGGGGTTGCGCTGGATATCATTGGTGCCGATGAGACCATACGCAAAGTCTATCATCTCGATGCGACGACGCGTGATTTCGATCGCGCTTTGTACTGGTTGAGTAAGTACGAGT
>JALWKB010000024.1 GCA_026996805.1 Saprospiraceae bacterium
AGGGCGGAATATTGGGCGAGGATTTCATCCTTAGTCATGGTCGCTTCAAAGCACAGCGCTAAGCTGATCTCTTTCAGCTTTTGCCAGAGGGTACGCCGCTTTCCACGCCCGGTGACAATGCGCGCCAACTGCATCGTAATGGTACTGCCACCCCTCTTGATCCTCCCCGCCTTGAGGTTTTGGTACGTGGCTTTAGCGAGCGACACGGGGTTGACGCCGGGATGGTAGTAGAAGTACTCATCTTCGTAGTACAGCAGGGCGGTTGTAAACTTTTCCGGCAGGTGGATGGCGCCGACGGGAAAGCGCCACTGTCCATCGCTTGCCCTTCGGGCGCCGAGCAGACGCCCCTCGCGGTCGTACACCACCGTCGAAAAGGGGATCTCTTCGAAGTACCACTCGGGGCGAAAGCCCAGGCGCACGAGGAGGTAGGCTCCGACGAGAGCCAGACCTCCCCACCAAAGGACGCGATACCAGGGCCGACGCATCACCGAATGGTTATCCATTGGCCGGGTAAGATGCTGATGACATCGAGGTCGTACATCCCACCGCACTGCACAGGCGGCTGATAAAACGTGCCCTTGTAGGTCGCGTTGAGCAGGATGTAAAATTTCGCGGTCGATCGATACCCCATATCGAAGAACACATACACGGCATCGTCGCGGAAATCGCGGTAGTCGTAGCTGGAGGATTCAAACCACTCGACGGCATCCATGCGCGTGTTGCGTATTTCAAAGCCCGAAGCCACCTTGAAATCCAGCGCCATATTGTAAAGGCCCTGATGGGTTGGATTATGCACGGTGATCTCGACGACTACATCGGTGTTCTGGCGGAGGGTGTCCAGTGAGAGGGGGTTGCCCTCGACGTCGAGATACCTGAGCTGCACCCTGAGATTGTTTTCTATGGGTTGTTTTCGATCGAAGTACAGGGGCACGCCCTTGTTGAAGAAGTTGATGTAGACGGGATCGTCGTTGAGATTGGTGATCGTCAAGCGCAGGGGAAAGTCGGTGTACTTGAGTTCGACGATTTTATTGTCCGCACTCTTGATATGCTGTGTCTTCGACCCATCGAATACCTCCACATCGATCGAGCTCGTCTTTGATGCGCGCACCACGTGGGACAGTGCCAGCAGGGAGAAGGAAATTTCATGAGTGGTCAGATGTCTATTGGAGGAAAGGGCTTCCGCCACTTTTTGTGTGAGTGCTTGAGCCTGTCCCCAGCGATTCATCCGCACGAGGGCATAGACGGCCATGGCCCGATCGCGGTATTCCGACCCAAAGGTCAAGTAGCTATCGCGATAGGAGGCGAAGACGATCTGCTGTTGGGGAGCGAGGAGCTGTTCGGCAATGTAGGATTTGCCCGTTTCGCTGTAGGCACAAGCAAGGAGTACCTTGGCCAGTTGGGGGAGATCCTTCATCGCCCGGAGCCGATTCATTGCCCCGTATTGCGGTCGCCCGCCAAGAGCCAGGGTGAAGAGCCGGTAGGCCTGAAGTGTCTTTTGATAGTCCTCTCCTCCTTCGTATTTGTCTCTATCGTACGAGTACTTCCCTGGAGACCATTCATTGGCTTGTCTTTCTTGATAGTTCAGCCATTTGCGGAGCATCTCATGGGACACGTAATAGCCCTTTTTCTTTGCTTCTATGAGGAAGTGGCCCGCATAGGTATTGGTCCATTCACGCAGGCAGCATCCGGG
>JALWKB010000025.1 GCA_026996805.1 Saprospiraceae bacterium
CGTGGGAGTGTATTGACATCGGCTTGGACCGCGCTTTTATCGATCGGCTGGAAAGCCCTTATTTATACGTTGTAAAGGAAGATGCCGCTGCCCTATTGAAGGATCGGCCTTTGGAGGGGCATAAGGGTCAATTTGGTCATGCGCTCCTCGTGGCGGGGAGTTATGGCAAGGTTGGGGCGGCGGCATTAGCGGCGTTTGCCTGTTTGCGCTCGGGAGTGGGCTTGTTGACCGTGCGCGTGCCTACCTGTGGAGTGACTCCCTTGCACGGGTGGGTGCCCGAGGCCATGATCGACGCCGATGGTCAGGCGACGCATTGGTCGGCGCCCGTCGATACGCGGCGATACAGTGCCGTGGCTATTGGGCCGGGTATTGGCACGCATGAAGAGACGAGGCGGGCATTGTTGGCCACCCTTCGCAATATGCAAGCCCATCGAGGGGATGGGCGAGGGCTCGTCTTAGATGCCGATGCCATCAATATCATAGCAGAGGAGGAGAGCATCGGAAGCGAATGGTTGCGGGGTGTGGTGTGTACCCCCCATCCGGGCGAATTTCGTCGGTGGGCGGGATGGGTGAAGGATCCCTTCGAGCGGTTGGAACTACAGCGACGGCTCAGTGCAGATTTGGGGTGCTACATTCTCTACAAGGGGCATTATTCGCGCGTGAGCACGCCAGAGGGGGAAGTCTATTTCAATAGCACGGGCAATGATGGTATGGCTACGGCGGGCAGTGGTGATGTGCTGACGGGCATTATCGTCGGCCTGCTCGCCCAAGGGTATATGCCCCGTGAGGCCAGCGTGTTGGGGATGTATGTGCACGGCCTTGCGGGAGATTTAGCTGTGCAATCAAGGGGTAGACATGCGCTCATCGCGCGAGATATCGTGGAGCACTTGGGGCGTGCGTTTATGTGCTTAAACGGGGAGGGGACGAGAGAGTAAGAGGGCATTGCGGTGAAAGATGCGCATTTGTCCGCAAGGGAACACGTCTTTAAATATTTGATTGAAAAATCGGTGTGCGTGTTGCTGTGACTCTTCATCTCGGTAGAGCGTATTGAAGACGAGTAGCCCATGGGGTTGGAGGATGCGGCGGAGATGAAGGAGGTAGTCCTTGCACAAAAATTTTTGGGGAATGCGGTCGTCTACGAAGATGTCCATACAGATGAGGCCATAGCGCTGATCAGTGGCACGTATCCAGTGGTAGGCATCGGCATGGATGATGTCGATAGGAGATTGTAGTTGGGGCAGTACCCAGCGCGAAGCTAAGTCGATGACGGCCTGGTCGTATTCGACAGCCGTATAGCGCAGGCGTCGGCCGTGGCGCTTTTCAATCAGGATGGGGATGCTGCAGAGCCCCATGCCGAGGATGAGGGCGTGTTGAAGGTGGAGTTTTTCCCACTGGAAGAGCTCGAAGAGCTGGGCGAAGTTGCGGTAGCGCAGGCCGTAAGAATAGATGGCGTTGGGAGTGGACAGTTGCAATTGGCCACGGTGTATGTCTAAGAAAAGCGGTATGCCATACTGGCCTCGCAGGGCTTCCAATCGGAGGGGGGTAAAATAGCTGAGGATGTACTTCCACCATTTCATACTCAAACACTTGTGGTCTCAGTCGCTGTTGCGAAAGGCTGCGCTGAGCTGGAAGACCTTTTGCAGGACTTGGACGTCGTCGGTAGAGAGGGATTGGTT
>JALWKB010000026.1 GCA_026996805.1 Saprospiraceae bacterium
ATTTCATACACCTCCCCCCCACTCACCCCTCCCCCGCATAACCGATGGTATCCTCCGGACGCATTCGACGCAAGCGCTCCTTGACCTCCTCGTCGACATCGAGAGACTCTACCCACCTCAGCCATTCCCTCCGCCCCATGCGCTGAAGCCCCCGCGTGTACTCCTTCAACCGTTCATACGCATCTCCTATCCCATAGAAGCGCAACACCGTCTGCGCCGCTTCGCTGAGCAAGAGATAATTGCCTTTGACCTCACGGGCTATCCGCTCCTCATTGGGACGGATGCGATCCCATCCCGTGCAGATGCCCTGCACAGCCAGGAAAAAATGCCCGATCGCCACCCCCACATTGCGCACCACAGTGCTGTCCGTCAAATCCCGCTGCAGGCGCGACAGCGGCAGCTTTTCAGACAAATGGCGAAATAGCGCACGTGCAATGCCTAAATTGCCCTCCGCATTCTCAAAATCGATCGGATTGACCTTGTGCGGCATCGCCGACGATCCCACCTCCTCCTCCCGCACCACTTGCACAAAGTATTCCAGCATGATGTACATCCACACGTCCCTGCACAGATCCATCAGTATCGTGCACAGGCGTCCAAAGATGTCCCAAAGCTCTGCCAACTCGTCGTAATGCGTGATCTGCGTCGTATGCTGCAGGCGCTCCAGCCCGAAGACTTCCTCCGCAAACGCATCGCCAAAGCGCCGCCAATCCACCTGCGGCATCGCTGCCACGTGCGCGTTGAAATTGCCCGTCGCCCCGCCAAACTTCGCCCTCCACCGATAGCCGCGCAGCTGCCCCACCTGCTCCTCTATGCGATCCACAAACACCTGTATCTCCTTGCCAAGCGTCGTCGGCGAAGCCGGCTGACCATGCGTGCGCCCCATCATCACAACCGACCGCCACGCCCGCGCACTACCCCTCAAACGCTCAAGCAAAGCCTCCAACAAGGGCATTACCTCCGCCCTCACACCATCGCGCAACATCAACGGCAAGGCCATGTGATTGACATCCTGAGAGGTCAAGCCCCAGTGCACCCATCCCACCCACCTGTCAGCAATGCGCTCCGCCACACACTCCCGCACGAAGTACTCCACCGCCTTGACATCGTGACGTATGCGCCCCTCCATCGCCTTGATGCGTGCCATCTCCGCCTCTCCAAAGTTGCGATAACAATCCCTCAAGTCCTCCTCCTCGTCTACCGTTAACTTCGGCATCCGCGCATCCTCCACCTTCGAGAGCCGTATAAAATACTCCACCTCCACCATCACACGATACCGCATCCACGCCCACTCCGAAAAATAACCCGACAACACCCGCACCCGATCCCAATACCGACCGTCCAACGGAGAAAGCGCCCTCCAAATGCTGATCCTTTCGCTGTCCATCGTCTTCATTCCTGCCCACAAAGATAGAATATGCCACGCGCTCAGGCGTTCTAACCCCAAAAAGTGCGCTCGTGTCTGGTAGGAAGAGCTGTATAAAATGGTGGTCGCTGCTACTCGCCCTACTCCTCGGCTGTACATCACCGGCGCCAGAAATCCATCGCCTGCAAGGCAATACCATGGGCACCTATTACCTCATCCAATGGCGCGGCCATACGCCACCCAAAATCGCGGTGCGCATCGACTCCATACTGCGTGAAATCAACATGGCTGTCTCCACTTATATCGACAGCTCCATCATCTCCCAAGTCAACGCGACCGAGGACTCCGCTTACATTCTACCCACTCACTCACCCAAAGCACGGGCGCGCTCGTACCATTTCATGCGCAACGTTCAGCTCGCCGACTCGATCTACCGCCTCAGCCGCGGCGCCTTCGACCCCACTGTCCTACCCGCCGTGGAATTTTGGGGATTTGGCAAGCGTAAATCTCCCCCCGATACCGACACGCTTCCCGACACCATTCGCCGATGTCTCGGCATGCATCGCATAGCGCTGCGCGGTGACACCGTGGTGAAAGCATTGCCCTGTGTCCAGCTCGACTTTAGTGCTATTGCCAAAGGATATGCCGTCGACGTACTTGCCAGCTGGCTCCAGAGCAAGGGTATCCAACACTTCTTGGTCGACATCGGCGGAGAAGTACGCGCTCAGGGGTTTCGCAAGGATGACCAGCCCTGGATCATCGGCATCCAAAATCCTCACACACAGGAGCTCTCTACCCTCCCTGCCTTGCGCCTCCAGCTCTTCAACCGCGCCGTAGCTACTTCAGGCAATTACCGAAACTTCCACCTCCGCCACGGCAAAAAGATCGTCCACACCATCGACCCACGCACGGGCTACCCCATCGCTACCGACATCCTGTCGGCCTCCATTGTGCATCCGAGCTGCGCCGTAGCCGATGCCCTCGCCACTGCCTGCATGGTCATGGGGAGCGCACAAGCCCTCGCCTGGATCGACACACTGCACACCACCGAAGCCTGCCTCATCACTTCCACAGCCAAAGGCGATACCCTCCTCCTCACACAGGGCTTTACCACACTTTTACTTCGCTAATCCCAGCACCCCTAATCTGTTCACTGCGCCTCCGCCCAAAAGGGATGAAAGACGCGCTTGTACAGCCCCTTGGTGTCCGACTCAAACCACACGTGCGGATTGTACGAGGAGTGCAACACATAGAGCGAATCGGGTACCTTTTCATACGCCCGTAGAATCAATGGCCTAAGCCGATGCCCTGCATAGACCTGCAGTGTCGCGTAGGGCTTGTACTCAGCGGTGTCGACGGGGTCGACTATGCGCGTACCGCGCATGGTGGCAAACATCACGGTATAGCCGGCCATCTTCTGCGAATCGAGCCGCACCTCCCCACGCAACCACTGATTCCCCTCTCGATATACTTCGACATGCGCCTCTCCCCGATCAAGTACGAAGCGCTGGATGCTGTCTTGCGGCAGCTCTGCCAGAAAGGGATAGAAATAATCCGACGGCCGCGGTGGTACGGCCATTTGCAAAAACTGCGACACCTTGTAGACAGCATCTCCCTTCCGGACGTAATTGCCCGGCGTTCGCGTGGTCGGATCATAGGTAAACCCTCCCACGGTGACCTCTGCCAGCTTTTTATTCCCGCTATAAAATCGCACGTGCTTGCCCTTTGCTTTACTCACCTCGTACTGATCGTACTTCTCGGGATCACGCGTCAATATCGCCGAGGCTCTTAGCGCACGTGCCATATCCATCAGCGCATTCAACCGCATGGGATCCACGCGGATGGGACCCTCTTCGGTTTGTACCACCCATCGTCCCGCTTCCTTCTTCAAGAGAATCTCCTCCGCCGGCGTCTGAATTTCCACTTTGTCGATACGCCCGGTATCGAGCTGTAGGAGCACGGGATCGAAGGTGGCGAGCTTCTTTTCATTCGCCGATCGCAGCCAAAAGTACAAACCTACCAGTACGAACAACACCCCTACGAGCAAGCCATTTTTTCCCTTCATCCCACCTGCATTTTAAATCGGATAGTTGTCAGCCCGCTGGCGCAATTTGCGCAGCCGCTTGCGATATTGCGCATACATTACGCCCAATACCAGTACTAATGCAATGGGCAAACCGAAATTCACCCATTTGTACATCTGCACCTTGGCCTCTGAGAGCTTCTTAATAGGCCTGGAGCTGATGCCCTTCGTCCGTATTTCCATCAAGCCCGTCTCATCCGTCAACCAGTCGACCGCATTGGCGATGAGGCTGATATTATCCGCATTGGGCGGCACCCGTTGATTGCCGCGCGCAAACTCCGCATCCGAAAACAACACGATTTTGCCCGCGCGCGGATCCCTGGGCTGGAGCACCACAGCAAGCACCTGCGGCCCCCGATCAAAATCGCTCTCCGTCCACTTATTCTGCACATCAAAGTACACCGGCGGAGCGACGCGACCGGATTTTTTCGACGACTTGACTATCGGACGCACTATATATCCCGATGTGTCACCCGTCATCTCAATGGGCGCCACAAAGGGAAAGAGCACCTCTTCCAGACCCTTCGTGATGACGTCCTTCTCAAAGGCATTGACCTTCACCAGATAGGGAAACGGCACCGGCGAACTAATGGTAAAAAATCCCTGCACCTGCTGTACCATAATAGTACCACAATTGGCGTCGACGACAAACTCGGGAACCACATCCACCCCCTTGGTCTTCAACCAATCCCGAATATTGGTCGAGACAGCTCTACCCTGGACAGCCTGCAAATCACCCTCCACTACATCGACCGCGATGCACAAATTGCCTCCGTCGTTTAAAAACTTGTCCAAGGCCTCAAAGGCCACAGCATCAATGCTGTCGCTCGGCCCCACCCAAACCGCCGTCTTGTACTTGGTGGGAATCTCGCTCTTGCCCCGAAAGGCGTATTCCTCCGGCGCATTGAGCACCGACAACGCCGTGCGCAACGCCGCCAATTCACTCATCGGAGGCTCCCCATACCCCTGCAACAACGCTACCGCAGGCTTGTCCTTGGCCGTGAGCTTGATGATGGCCGTCGTCAACGTGTACTCCATCGGACTTTCCGGCAAAATCAACGGAATCACCTCGCGCTGATCCCCGTACTCGACCACCGCTCCCATGTAGGCCTTCTTCTGCTTGATCTCGTCTTTTTCCCGCACATTGATGAGCAAGGGTTGTATTCCCGACTGTAAGGCCTCGCGCTCCTTTTCTTCACTTTCGTTGGGATTGACAAAGATGTAGTCCACCTTTCCCCCCGAACGCGTGTGATACTCGATGAGCAAATCCCGAAAATCCTCAGCCCCCTTCTTGTACTGCGGCGGCAACTTGTCCGTAAAATACGCCTTGACGACTACCTGTCCGTCCAACTCCTCCAACGCCTTGCGCGTAGCACCGCTCAAAGTGTATTTCTGCTCCTGCGTCAAATCCCAACGAAAGAAAAACTCCGAACTGATCAAGTTGACCGCGATGATAATCGCCGTCCACAACAGATATGTACTCAGCTTCTTCCCTTGCATACCACCTTATTTTTTCCGCTCTATGAAATAGTCCGCCCACAACAGCCCCATCGCAGCTACAGACAAAAAGTACAACACATCCCGCGTATCCAACACCCCGCGCTGGATGTTTTGATAGTGATGATTGATGTCCAAGTACGCAAGGAGCTCACCTACCGCCCCCGTCGCATCACTGGCTAAAATGCCCGCAATAAACTGAAACAAAATGCCGATGCTAATAGCTATGAGAAAAGCCACAATTTGATTCTTACTAATCGATGAAGCAAAGATGCCTATGCCCGCATACGCCGCACTCAACAAGAGCAACCCAATATACCCACTGATGGTCGCACCGTGATCAATATTGCCCAACCGACTCACCGAAAAATAATAAATCAAAGTCAACACCAATGCAGCAGCCACAATGATCATCGTGGCTAAAAACTTGCCGAGCACCAACTGCCAGGTCTGCACCTTCTTCGTCAAAAGCATCTCGATCGTGCCCGAACGTCGCTCCTCAGCCAGCATCCGCATCGTCACCGCCGGTATGAAAAAAAACAAGGTCCACATCGCAATGGCAAAAAACACCTCTAAATCCGCCTGCTTGCGAAAAAAGATGTCGCCGTTGCCCCTCAACCACGTAAAAAATCCCGTAAACCCCAAAAACAATACCAACAACACATACGCGGCTAACGAACTAAAATACGACTCCACTTCGCGACGTGCGATGATCCACACCTTCTTCATCTCCCAGTCTTTTAATTTTCCATAGTCAGTGCGCGGAACACATCCTCCAGCTTCTGCTGTTGCGGCACCATCTCCAACAACTTCCAACCCCGCTGGACACACAGGTCAAACACCTCAGCAGCCGTGCCATCACCTCCCTCGTGCTCGAGCTTCCACTTCCGAACACCCCCTTCCATTACCGTCTCTACATTTTGGACAGACGGCACCTGACCCAACGCCGAGCGTTGCTCCTCCGATGTGCCTCCCTCGATGCGCACGGTGAGTAGCGATTTACCCTCTGCTTGCCTGCGCAAATCCCCTGCCGTACTATCCGCCACCAACTTGCCCCGGTGAATGATGATGATGCGGTCACAGGTGGCCTCCACCTCCGGCAGTATGTGGGTGCTCAAGATGACCGTCTTCGTCTTGCCGATCTCCCGTATCAACTGCCGTATCTCCACAATCTGATTGGGATCCAAACCACTGGTCGGCTCATCCAAAATCAACAACTCGGGATCGTGGATAATCGCCTGCGCCAAACCCACCCGCTGACGATAACCCTTCGACAACTCCCCAATCGTCTTGTGCTTCTCATCCCCCAATCCACACACCTCAATCATCTTGCGCACGCGGGCAGGTATTTCCGACTCCGGCACATCCTGCAAGCGCGCCGACAACTTCAAATAGTCGATCACCGGCATATCCGTGTACAGCGGATTGGTCTCGGGCAAATACCCAATCTTATGCCTAAAATCGCGCTCCAACGACGAGACCCCGTCAAAACGCACCTCACCCGAATCGGGCTTCAAATACCCCGTGATGATCTTCATCGTCGTCGTCTTACCCGCTCCGTTCGGGCCCAAAAATCCCACAATCTCCCCACGACGAATCTCAAAACTGATGCCGTCAACCGCCCGCTGCTCCCCATAACTCTTCACTAAGTTGCGTATCTGTACTTGCATCATCCCAGTATTTCACCCTTCGTCATAGTGACCTACCTCCCCCTCCCTACCGAGCACGTTAGCTCCCATCTCTCCGAAAATGCATAACGCATGAGATACAGTTTTATTAAGTATTCCAACCAGTTTTTATCCGCCTTAAAGAGTTTTCAAATACACATCTGCAGGTGCACACCTCGGGGCCTCGCTCACCCCCCAGTGGGAAGTCGAATCGGGATTGGGATACAAATATCTCTTCGCTCGCGAGGTGACTTATAACCCCACTACAAAAAGCATCCGTTTTCAAGGGACAAAAATGTACACAGATCTCTTCTCTCAAGATCACCAATTGTCCTCGACGCCCATATCGGCTACTTCGTACGCGCTGCACCTCCACCTGATAGAACTGCCCCTACGCCTACGATATCGCAGGACAAGTAGATGGAGCATCCACGCTGAGATCATCGGAGCAACTGCCTTCGCTACAAGCCTTTATCTCCATACCTCGCCTTCATGGGACCCCTCCTCAAAATTCCTCACCGTCCCTATACAAAAGATGCCCTTCTTATGGGGGGCAGGAGGCGGATGCAGCTACCGCCTGCACCGCGTGCGCCTATCCATGGGATACCGATATTGGCCCCACTTTGACTCCGACCACCAACTGAACCTGTACCTGAGCTATCGCTTGTAGATACGTGCTGCATGAAAAAAGAGTACAGCGTCGTGTATAGCTCCTTTGTTGAAGGTATAAAATTGTGCGCCCGTTACTATTTTATACACCTCAGCAAAAAAAAGAGGAGCAAAACGGCACTAAGTCGACTATAATTTTGGTAAATACTGGAGCAAACCAGGCAATAACTCGACATGTCCGTCGAATTGGAGGTAGAATTTTGAATAAAATTCTTTAAATTTGTTTCTCCATCAATCGATTAAAACAGTGACGCGCTCATTACGCTCATAGGGTCATCTTCTAAATCGAACGATTGAAGCTAATAACCAGGCGTTATGAGATACAATACCGAAAAGTACAAAGTCCATACACTCTGGAAACATCCCCTTGGACTTGTATGGATACTCATACCCATATTTGCAGTCATGGAGCTCTTGTTGGGCATGCGGGTGCCAAG
>JALWKB010000027.1 GCA_026996805.1 Saprospiraceae bacterium
AACGTGGCGTAGGGATAGTATAAAATGCTAAAATCGGGAAAGACCCACAAAATCAAGCCCAAGCTGAGCAAGAAAAACACGCCAATGACATATCCGTTGATGGATCCAAAATAGGAAAAGAGCTCACGCAAGAAGACATACCGCATTGTCCACCTCTCTAATGGCTTCAAATAGCACTTATTCCAAAACAAGGATAACGAAGGAAGACTGTTAGCTCGTATGTAATGGGCATTCAATTGTCGCTACCCTTGCGCAAAAAGGAGCGAACCACCGTTTCGAGATCGGACTCGCTCTTCGAAAATTGGAGTATTTCCACCCCTTGTTGATGAAGCCATTCAATGATGGATTTTTGTGGATCAGCATGCTCCGAGTGATAGATGAAATAGTGCATCGGCCGAACTTCTTCGACCCGACGTACGGAATTGATGCGTTGGAGCAATCCGATATCGATATGTCGATTGACTTGCAGGATGAGACATGGCTCGGTCCGTATGAGCTGGCGAAGCTCGTGAATAGGCTTATCGGCGACGATCCTTCCCGATTGGATGATGACGACGCGATCACACAGAGCATTGACTTCTTGAATGATGTGACTGGAAAAGAGAACGGTTTTCTCCCTGCCCAATGCACGGATCAAATTGCGAATTTCGATGACCTGTACGGGATCAAGGCCCGAGGTAGGCTCGTCGAGGATGAGCACTTCAGGATCGTGAATAAGTGCCTGTGCGAGCCCTACGCGCTGTTTGTAACCCTTAGAGAGTTGGCCTATTTTTTTATGTGCTTCGGGGCCTAATCCCGTGCGCTCGATGATGCGTTCGACAGCAGCACGCTTGTTGGGAAGATCATACACCCCAGCGATAAAATACAAAAACTCGCGCACGTACATGTCGTAGTACAGCGGGTTGGATTCTGCCAGGTACCCCAATCGGCGTCGTATCGCAAGAGGCTGCTCTTCGACCGACTGCCCACATACGCGCACCTCGCCGGCATCGGGCTTCAAGTAGCCGGTGATAATGCGCATAGTAGTCGACTTACCCGCACCGTTGGGGCCTAAGAAGCCGACGATCTCTCCCTTGCCAACTGCAAAACTCACATCGTCCAGGACCAATTGCCTGCCAAAACGCTTGACGATATGGTGCAGCTCAATTGACATGGTTGCGATTTTCTTACTGAGAACGTTAGCGTCCCGATTTTATTCGTACTCTAACGGCAACACATGGGAATATTTTATCTCGGTGAGTACTATGAGGGTTTTGATGCGCTCAATTTCATCAACTTTTGCGAGCTTATTAAAGAGCAGGGCTTCATACGAGGGAATATCCTTTGTGACGATCTTTAGGATGATGTCGGCTTCACCAGTGACTACGTAGCTTTCGACCACTTCATCGATTTTTTGGATTTTTTTAGTGAAGTTTTTCAACGCATTGGGTTTGTTCCATCCGATATTGACGAGTACGAAGGCGAGGACGTTGAGCCCCACTTTTGTCCTATCGACGTAGGCGTGATAGCCTTCGATGACGCCGGATCGTTCGAGCTTTTTGATGCGCTGTATGACAGGTGCGGGTGATAGATTGAGTTTTTTAGCCAGTGCCATCTTTGACAGGTCACAATCTTCTTGTAGGGCTTTGAGTATCTTCAACTCTTTTTTGTCAAGATTATGCCTTGCCATATGATGAAATATTGCTTCGCTTTGTCATATAAATGACAACGAAGCAATTTACGGAAATATTCTCAAAGCAAGATAGTCATTGGCAATTTTTTGCAAGGCGGCGATAAAGGCAGCTGTTCGCAGATCGTTGACGTGCTTACGCCGTTTAAAGACTTCGTATACTTGATAAAATGCGGTGACCATCGTCTCTTCGAGGCCCGAGCGAACGATGTCGATCTCATCTGCCCCTTTGATGATGAATTGTTTGTCGCGCTTGGTCACGCGCTTGCCCGTGATATCCTCGATCAGGTCGATCATTTGACCCGAGTGTTGTTCTTGAAAGCGCTTTTCGAGGCGGCCGAAGCGCACGTGAGAAATGTTTTTCAGCCATTCGAAGTAGGAAACGGTTACGCCACCTGCGTTGAGATAGACATCGGGCAAGATGGCAACGCCCTTTTTTACCAAAAAGTCATCGGCCTCCATCGTCAAGGGCCCGTTGGCAGCTTCGGCGATGATTTTAGCTTTGATTTTTTTCATATTGCCACTGTGGATGACGCCTTCTAAGGCAGCCGGGACCAGTACGTCACACTCCAGATAGAGGGCATCATCCTGATTGGGGAGCTTTTGAACACCTTCAAAGCCGTCGATGGTGCCTTTTTCTTTGCGATAGCGAAGCAATGCAGGTATATCGATGCCATCGGGATTGTAAAACGAACCCTCCATTTCCACCACGCCGATGATTTTCATCTCGCCCTCTTCGTGAGCGATGCGCGCAAAGTGAGAGCCCACATTGCCGAGCCCCTGCACCACCACAGTTTTTCCTTTCGTTCCTGGAGTGAGCCCTAAGCGCTTCATCTCGGATTTGAGCTGCATGTACTCCCTCAAGCCGTAATACACGCCTCGTCCGGTAGCTTCCTTTCGACCGCGTATACCCTGTTGCGCTACGGGCTTGCCCGTCACACAAGCCGCTGCATTGAGTTCGCCGATTTTAAAGGTCATATAGGTGTCTAAAATCCACGCCATTACCTTGGGGCCCGTACCGTAATCCGGCGCTGGCACATCGATGGCGGGCCCAATAAAATTGCGACGCAGTAATTCCATCGTGTATCGCCGCGTCACGCGCTCGAGTTGTTTGTCAGAGAGCTCCCTCGGGTCGATCTTCACCCCACCCTTTGCACCGCCAAACGGCACATCGACAATCGCACATTTGTACGTCATCAACGCCGCAAGCGCTTCCACCTCCTCTTGATTGACCGTGGGACTGTAGCGAATACCACCCTTGGTAGGCAATCGATGATGGCTGTGCTGCACGCGATACGCCTCAATGACGCGATAAGAATTGCCAAAGCGCACGGGAAAATTGATGCGATACACTGCATTGCTGACACGTATCTGCTCCAAAAGCCCCTTGTGGATGTTGGTAAACTGTGCAGCCTTGTCAAAGCTGCGGTACACACTCTTGAGAAATTCGCTCATCGTTGGAAGTTTTAGTACAGTGGTTGTCAGTCTTCATGCTGGCCCGAGGGCATATACATTGCAAATATCCATATTGTTTTACAATACCCTCCTCCCCGCATCGTGTAATTTTCTGCTACCATTGTCAATATTTGAGACTACCGCTGCGCCTTCTATGTTGATATGCCGTAGAACAAGCTATTTTTTAATGCGTTTCATATTACAAAAAATTTTAATACGTATCTTTGCAGCAATAACTCAAAGTGTGACGCGGATGAGTGGATTGCATCGAACGCTCCAGTGGCTGCTGTTGGTCGGACTATGTATATCCGATTTAAACCACTACGTCAGTGGTTCATCGGGCTTTGAGGTTAAGGGGCAACCTCCACAAGAGCTCACGCCCAACAGTGGTGGCAAGCCGAACAAGGCGAAACTGCTCACCACACGCCCTCTTGCTGGCGAAGGTGCATGGAGTTTGCTACGTCGATACGGATTACTCGAGGCATCATGCAATATTGATGCGTTTTATGAAATCAATTCGCTACCGCGCCACGCGCCGCTACTACGTCACAGGTCCTACAAATTACCCATTTACATCTACCGTTACAACGGCAAGAGCATTCGCTCCACGCTGGGCATTTCCGACTGGAATCTCGCTGTCAAGATTCGGGATTACAATTTGCGCATGATGAGGGAAGGGCTCAAAAAGGGCGATTTCCGCAAGACAAAAGTCCTTTGGGTCCCACATTCCTATTTGCATTGCACCAAAAAGAGCCCTAAGAAGACTGTCTTGCGCATTCCTCTATTTGGGAAGAAATACGAAAAGGTCGAAATCTTGTCCAACAAATTAAAGGGGCAAGTCTACTACATCGTCAGTGGCCATGGGGGGCCGGATCCCGGTGCTATGGTCAAAAAGGTAGAGGGAAAGTACAACATCAGTGAAGACGAATATGCGTACGACGTGGCGTTACGATTGGCAAGAAAGCTCATCCAACACGGTGCGTTAGTACATGTGATCATTCAAGATCCCAACGATGGCATTCGCGACGACATGTGGCTGCGTATGGACAAGGACGAAACTTGCTTGGGTAAGCGCATCCCGCGCAACCAACGCCGCCGATTAAAGCAACGCACCGACATGATCAATCACCTTTACCGCCAACACAAGCGAAGGGGTATCCACCACCACAAAGTCATCGCCATCCATGTCGATAGTCGCTCGGTCAACAAAAACCAAGATGTGTTCTTTTACTACTACGGGCCGAGCAAGACGGGCAAACAGATGGCCTATAATCTCTACAACACCTTCAAGCGCAAGTACGAGATCCATCAAAAGGGCCGTGGCTACCACGGTTACGTCATCGACCGACCACTGTATTTGCTGAAAAACACCTTGCCCCCAGCGGTGTATGTAGAGCTTGCCAACATCCGCAATCCGCGCGACAGGGTGCGCCTCGTCAAACCCTCCAATCGCGAGGCCTTAGCGCAGTGGCTCTTTGAGGGGTTAATAAAATAAAAAAGGTGTCCTGCCGTACGGCAGGACACCTTGCTCGTCTCCTCACACTCAGCCCTCTATTACTTGCGCATCAAGATCATCTTGCGCGTAGCGGTATACTTACCAGCGCTGAGCTGATAGTACAGCACTCCCTCATGATCGATTGCCTCCACATCGAGGATCACCTCGTTCAGTCCCGCATTGCCTCGCTGCATGAGCTTTTTCACCACTTTGCCCTCTGGAGTCATGAAGCTCAGTTGGTACTTCATGTCTTCAGGTAGTACAAAGCGGATCGTGGTCGTTGTATTCCACGGGTTGGGCACGTTTTGGTAGAGTGCGAAATCCGAGGTAGCTGTTGCGGCGATTTTGAGCTCGATGTTGTAGAGCTGGCCTTCTTCGTCGAAGACCTCTGTCGGCATCCTATTGGGCTGCAAGTAGACGACAGCGGCTTGATCGAGATCGCGCTGGAGTTCGAAGACCAGTTGGAAGACCGTCGACTGCGCTGCCAGACGAGCATTGCCGATCTGGTTCCAGCTGATGTTGAGAGTGCCCTGCTCGTCGAAGATGGCGTAATGCTCATCCGACCACGAAGCAAGTGGACTTCTCACCTCGATGAGCTTCGCCGCATCGCGATCGTATCCGAGTGAGAGCTGCAAGCCTTCGATGGTCATATCTTGAGCTGCTGTTACGTATACTACCTTGCGCTCACCAGCCTTACCACTGAGTGGTGTGTAGAGTAACTGATACGTTGCTACGCTGCGCGGCGCATTGCCCTGATCCAATTGGACAGCATCGCCGGTGACATCACCCATCTTGATGACCACGAAGTCAGCATCGAGGATGGACTGTTCCAAGCGCTCGTAGCGCAGCTCTTCGGGGAACTTTCGCCTCCATGGATCACGCACATCTTCAAACTGGAAACTTGTCGGTATGAACTTCCAGCTCGTCGATGCGGGATATTTTCTGATCTTACCAAGGATGAGGCTTCGAATGATGGATACGTCGGCTACGGAGACGTCTTCGTTGTTGTTGACATCGGCGGCAACCATTTTATACGGCGAATTCAGCGGTCGAATGCCGAGCAGGTGTTTGTGGATTGCTACCAGATCGCGAGTGCTAACACCTTGGAGAAACTTGTCGTTGCGATAGGGTTTGACGATGTAATCGCGTCCTGGTTCAAGTTGCGCAAACCCATACGCACCTCGCTGATCGGTGTTTGTGGAGATGAGATAGCTGCCATCTTTCCACAGCTCCACAGGGGCACCTTGCATCTGCACACCTTCTTCCGTTGCCACCTTACCTCCGACGTACAACAGTGAACCTACGCTGTCGCAGACATTGTCGTTGTCCTGTACTTCGATGATCGTACGGCAGAAACTCGTATTGCCTTCTTCGTCTTCTACCCACATTTCCACTTCGACCATGTAGCGCTTCTGTACGCCGTATTTGGCGAAGGTATCGCAAGTCACCTGATAGCCCGTCCAGCTGGTATCGCCGTAGAAGTAAAACTTGAGATCTTCCGGCGCCGTGCAGTTGTCATACGATCCTGCATCGAGATCCTTTGCCCATACGGTGATTGATCCATTGCTCGGCATGATGACGGTGACGACGCCCGAGCGACAATACGGCGTGGGTGCCTTGCAGTCCTTGATTTCGAAGATCGTGTCCTTGATGGTCAGATTACCACATCCATCTTCCACAAACCACGTAATGCGATGCGTACCTAAGGGATACGTACCACTGGCATTGACCACATCGGTATTGTCATCGGCATAGGGATTATTGCGGTAGAGCGGTAGATTACCCGGCTTGGCGGGGCCAACGCGTAGGTCGTACGTTCCATCGTTAAACAGATCAATCTTGTACTCGTAGATCAGCTCTGCATCAATGGTGCATTCGTCATCGGCATCGACGGTAATGGACAAATGACCGACACATCCCCATCGCGCACTGCTATCGGCAGGCTCGCACGGTCCGAGTTTGATGTCCACTTGTGGAGCTTCCGTATCGCGCACCTTGATGATTTGCAAAAAGTGCCACTCTCCGGGATGCGGATGATGGTAATCGATGACGCCGTCGCCGTCACGGTCGAGATTGATGGTCGGATCGAATTGGCACCAGTCGATGACGACCCAATCGCGAAGTATCTTATAACAAGCATCTTCTTGGATGGTGTAGCGCTTGTCTTCGTACGTGATGGATATCATGGCGCAGTTGTCATCTGCTCCCGGGACGAGTTCGGGACGTCCGAGCAGTGGGTTGTCCGGGCTGGTGTTGGCACCACAGCCATTGAGCAGCTCGGGATCCTGGCAGTGATTGGGCCAGATGATGTCGTCGTTGGGATCGGTACAGACATCACTGATATAGAAGGGATCACAATCGACTACCCAGATGGTCTGCACAGCTGTCTGTGCCCTTCCGTTGCTGTAGACGGTAAAGTATCGATAGATGGGCCCTTGGCCGCATTCGCGCGCATCGCGTACGGTGATTTCACACTCCACATCGCACGAACCAATGGCATATCCATCGTAGCCCCATTGCAGGTCGTACCGTTGGGATGGATTTGCCGGATTGTACAGATTGTCGAAGAAATCACAGGCTTTCGGAACGACGGGATACCCAGTACGTGCATTGGGCGTGCAGTAGGCCTCACATACCTTGTCATGGGTCACTACGGGCTGACGATCATCGAGCGATTTGACGATCGTACCAAAGGTGCGGTTGTTGAGATCCGTCAGCGCCGCTTCGCTGTCGTCAAACCAGAACATACAGCTCACGACTATGTCGGGTGGCGGAACGACCAGCGGGATGGACTTATCTTGTACGACTACCTCGACCATACAATCGGTGAAGCGTCCTTTGAGGTCGCCGTTGTACATACGTGAAGGATGTACAGGCCCATCGCCGGGATTGACGTCAAAGACGCGCAGCACGACCATAATCGTATCGCCCGCATCCGAACAACAGAACTTCGTAAAATCGTCGAAATACAC
>JALWKB010000028.1 GCA_026996805.1 Saprospiraceae bacterium
CAAACGGCGGTAATGGCGGTGGGGATCACCTCTTCCCATTCCGAACAGAGAAGTTAAGCCCACCAGCGCCGATGGTACTGCCCACACGGGCGGGAGAGTAGGTCGCCGCCGATCTCTTCTTTTTTACCTCACCCGTAAGGTATTCGTAAGTCTTAGACATTTGCACATCAGCATCAGAGAACACCTATTTCAATGCCTTGCGCACTTAAATTCGAAATATTTTTGTACCTTTATTAGGGTTTGACTTAACTGCTTTTAAGAACAAGTATTATAACCAACCTTATTAAAAAGCAACACGAAATACACACTGCATCTGTGGTGTATCACGGTCAATACTCCTTTGACTTCCCTGATCCTGAGGGAGTGGATTACGAAGACTACGATTATGAGGTGCGTGCAATCTATGATCTTTCGGGCTTGGCATTTGAAAAATCATGGCTCGATGTCGTCGGTCCTACAGGACGGAGGGACAACGTAAAGCGTATGAGTTTTGACAAGCTACGCAAAAAGCTGTACGTGACCTGGCGCGTAGATGAAACCCACTGGTCGGAATTTGTCTCCAATGGCGTTACCTATGGAGAGATTGAGCTCGAAGTAAAGAATTTGTGTCCCATAAGTGGAATCTACATCACCAAGAAGTTTCCATTAATCGTGGAGCTTGTATCTCAGTACTACGACCAGGACCGTTAAAGAAGAAAAGCAACAAAAATTGCACTCATGTGGGGCCGCATTGCAATTTTAGGATGTGCCGTCTTCCTCATCACAACCTGTAGAAAGGAGGATCCTTTTCAAATCGAGTGTCTCGAAGCCTTTGAGGGGGAGGCTGCATCGTGTGCTCATGTTGATACCTCGCTTGTCTCGGGTTATCTAATGGCCACTCTGCGAGATAAGTATCACTTCTGCTGGACCAATTACTATGTAAAGAGGATAGGGCCAACCATTTACTCTATTGACTCGCCCTATATTATGGGCTCTCATGGGCATTTTGCGCATGGGTTACTAATGGCTTTTCAGAAAACGGGACCGTATTTTATAGAGTTCCAATTGATTACCCCCATGTATCATCCGGATACACCTGTGTCGAAGATATTTGAAGACATGGAGGCTTACATTGAAAGCAATGACGGATATCTGCCCATAGGGGATAGGCATAGCTTTGATAGTTATTATATAGAAATTTTCATCAACTGTACTGGGCGGTCTGAGGATGTGTATTATAAACTATACACCGTTGGTGGTTACTCAACCTTGGCTTGGAGTACCCCTCGTCTTGATAGTTTGTTGGATGACGCGTATGGAAAAGGCTATCACGAGAAAAAGGGGGTTCCCAACTGGGATGCAGAGCCTCCCATTGAGAATGATCAGTACAAGCGCTGGCTTCGCATTACGAGATTTAAAAAGGAGGAACATCTGGTCTATACCGAATACGACATAACGTTTGAATTCAAAGTCAACCTATTTATCTACGAAAATATTCCGCACAAGGAATATAATGAGTACGGATATTACGGGCCGCTGGAAGGGACGATGCGCGTGCAGTTTCGTATTGCTAAGTAATCTGAATGAGAAGATGACGAGTATAATGCATCGAGTCATTGTGGGGGTGATTTTGCTGAGTGTGGGAACGTATGTTTACGGGCAAGACAGTTTTCCGCCCCTTCCAGAGCGCATGTGGGTGTTGATGGTCGGGCCGACCTGGTCACAGGCATTTAATGAGGATGTGTCTATTTCGGGAACTTCCTGGTCATTTAACTCCGAATCTTTTTACAGGAGGTACCAACCGTACGTGGGATTGGAGATGTTTGTACACGCGAATACTCGATGGGTGTATAGTATCGGCTTGAGCTATCACGAGCGGTACACCGATAATTTGCTTGAGGGAAAATATCTCATCCGCAGTGCCAACATCGAGTTTCATGGGGGTGTGCCGATTAGCGGACGACGTGTCATCAAGCCGATTCCCTACTATTTTATGCCCAATGTAGATACTACGACGTATCGAGTATATGTAACGCTTGGAGTGTATTCTGGACGTATTTTGTCTCTTAAAAGGTATTACGGCAGGGGAGAATTGGTGCCCTATTCTCCATGGGATGTGGGAGTAAAGTTGCGCCTTTTTGGGCAATATTACAAGTATCGTGCGAAGCAGCGATTTTTGTCGGTGCAGGTCCAAGTTGGTATGGGTGTCAGTCTGAAAAAGATTGCCGGATACTACTTGTTGACAAATTACATGCAGGAGTTGGGGTTCGGAGCGTCTTCCTTTGTGTATTTTATCCACCCTATCTTTCGATTTAGTTATGTGATGTGAAGATGTTGTTAGAATAGCAGCCATGGATCGAGTGATTGAGCTTTGGAAATGGGTGGGCATCATTGGTTTGATTGTCTTGAACCATCTGGTTCTTAGTGGGCAGCAAGGAGGTTTTCCCCGATGGCATTTCGGATTGGATGCAGGCCTTCATCATTCGAAGTTTTACGGCTCGGATGCAAATCGCACATTTATCCTGTTACCGGGCCCGGTGATAGGACTTTCGATGGGGTATATGCCTTCAGTGCGTTGGTCCTGCGATCTTCGAGTGTCGTGGCAGACAAAGAAGTCGGAAAGTACAGGCGGAATATTCTATGCATTGGGATATGCAATAGGGGAATTTACAGTCAATTACGGATTGTTTAGCCGAAAGCTCAAGCCGTTTTATTGGAAATGGCTGTACAAGGACAGAGAGATGCCCATGCGCTTGTGGACATACGGAGGCGTGGGGTATTATGGTGGGTATCTGATGGCCCACCGGAAGGGATTGTGGTATATTGATGATCCGGGGTTAAACAAAGTGGATCATGGGCTGGTATTGCGCTTCTGGAACATGTTTTTCTTTGATGATTATGACGAAAGCAGATATATAAGCGTAGGCCTATTCTTCAATGTGTATGTGGGGCTACAGCGGGTATTGGATTTTAAAACCTATTCGGTCACAACTTTGATGTACTGGTATCCTATGCACTTTCGCGTTAGTTATGTGTGGTAGCGCGGGATGAATGATTTCATTAATACTCTTTTGCAAGGTATCCTAAAAGGAGAAACATTTAAGTTACGGATGTAGGCACCTTGGTATTGTTGTTTTAGTAGAAGCACTTTTATTTTAGTTTTGTCCTTATAGAGTTAAAATTTTAAACTATGAAAAGGAAATCTCTTTTTGATGATGTCTATCCCCTCATCGACCACGTCCTCGAACAACACGCCGCAGATGATTTTCTCTGTCGAAACGCCATTGCTCATTACCTCTTTGAGTTGGAGCAAAGCCAAGTGTTACTTGAAAAACAGAGTGCTGAAACTGGGAAGGACCGACAGTGGCTTTGCGAAAACTGGGTAGACTGGTGGAGCGCCAATTATACAAAACAGCTCCCCATCATGGAGAAGTACATTCGCAAATACGAGCGCATACGAAAGACTGACCCCTTAGGAAGGAAAAAATACTGGTGCTACAAATTGCGTAAGGGCTATAGCGAGCAGTGAGATCTGCCGCGTGGATTTGATGCAGGAGGGACGGACACCACTTCATTTTTTCCTTGTTTGATCTGAGTAATGCGAGCCGACCTCCTACGTGTTTTACACATGAGATTTACAACCATGGAGTTTTTATTTAGGGGGGATTACTGTAGGTCCTCTTGCTCCCCTCTTCGCGGATATGGATGAACCGCATAGCACTCAAGGAGGTTTTCTCTTTGCAAAGATGAGTGGGCTTTTGCGCTCGCTTAGTGGTAGGTGAAATATCTCCTAATCTTTATGGATATGGTCAAACCATCGAGTGCACAGTGACCTATGGAGTGTACTGTGTGGAGTATGACGTGTGCTCCACTTGTGTGAAGTGCATATCTGCATGTCCTCTATGAGCAGCAATAGTTAGGGGCAAGATGTGCTTTGCTGCCTGCATGAGTAATACGGTGGTATGGGATCGATGGGAGAGCGAGAGTAGAGCACCCACCTGGGCCAAGGTACGGTGTCGGCAATGCAGGTGCATTTGGGCATCGCGTGGTAGCTGCCCTTTGCAATGGGTGAAGAGTATCTTAGCGTTTGCGTCCGATTTTCTTTTTGACGGTGATGGTGGTTGGTCCTTTGATGATTTTGAATTCGGTGCGTCGGTTGAAGCGATGTTCTTCTTCGGTGCAGGTGACGCCGTCGACGCAGTCGTTGAGGATTTTTTCTTCGCCGTAGCCTACAGCTTTGATGCGGTTGGGGGAGATGCCTCGTTTTACCAGCCAGTCTTTAGCGGCTTGCGCTCGCTTTTGGGAGAGGCGGAGGTTGTAGGCCTTTGAGCCGCGGGAGTCGGTATGTGAGGACAGTTCGATGACCATGTCGGGGTATTTCTTCATCAGGTCGAGGAGATCTTGGAGGTCTTTTTCGGCTTCGGGGAGGATTTTCCAATCGTCGAAATCGTAGTAGATGTTGTTGAGTCGTATGGGCTCGTTGATGGTGATGATTTGAACTTCGGCGGGTTTTTTGCGCAGGGAGATGGTTTTTTCGATGGTGGTGGGTTTGCGGATGTCGACGGTGTTGAGTTGGAGTTCGGCGGGGAAGTAGCCATTGCGTTTGGCGATGACGCGATAGGCTTTGTCGCGGTCGAGGGAGAAGGCGGCGGTATTTTTTTTGCCCGTATTTTTGGTGCTGGGTGCAGGCTCTTCGGGGCCGAGCTCGTAGAGTTCGATAGCGGCGTTGGGGAGGGGGTTGCCGGCGGTATCTACGACGTGTACGAGGAGTTTGATGAGCAGGGGTTTTTTGCGCACGAACCAGATATCGTCGCAGCAGGTTTTGCTCTTGAGGGAGCGGTGCATGGTTCCGATGCGGTTGGAGACGAGGGCGGTGAAGCGATTGTCGGGCGTTGTGAAGAAGTAGATGTCGTCGACGGGGGAGTTATAGGGGGCGCCGAGGTTTTCGGGTTGGCTCCACTGCACGCCGTCCCACTGGCTTTTAAAGATATCGAGGCCGCCGAGGGAGGGGTGGCCGTTGGAGCTGAAATAGAGGGTGCCGTCGAGGTAGAAGGGTGTGAGTTCGTCGTAGGGGGTGTTGATGACGTCACCGAGGTTGACGGGAGAGCCGTATTGGTCTTCGCCTTCGATGGTGGCGTAGTAGATGTCGAATCCGCCGTGTCCGCCGGGCATATTGGCGGAGAAGAAGATGACGGGTTTGCCGAAGAGCTCGCCGGTGCAGATATGTCGGACGAGGTAATCGCCGTTGATGGCGGTGATTTCCTGAGCGGGTCCCCAGCCGGAGGCGGTGCGGTGGGAGACGTAGGCCTTACTCTCGAGAATTTTGTCGCCGGAGAGTTTGGCACGGGTAAAGTAGAGGCGGTTGCCGTCGCTTGAGATGTGGTTGTTTGCGGTGTGGTAGCTGGCGCGATTGATGTGATCGCCGAGGGCTCGGGCTTTGGCCCAGTTGTTTTTTCTGTCGCGTTTGGTGGTGTAGATACGCGCTACGTTTTTTTCGATGTCTTTTTGGGATTTGAGGGGGGTAATTTCCTTTATGCGCAGGCTGGCGAAGTAGAGGGTGCTATCGCTGTCGAGGCAGGGGGAGTATTCTTGTGAGGGCGAGTTGATGTTTCTGCCGGCGTTGACCACTTCGACATCGAGGGCTTCGTCCATGGAGAGGGCGAGGTTGATGCCCTCCACTTCGAGTTGGGCGCGCTGCTGGAGAGTGCGATCGCGATTGTGTTGGAGGAACAGTTGAAATTGTTGGAGTGCTTCTTCGTATTTCCCTTGTGCTTTGAGCGCGAGGGCGTAGTAGAATCGGTATTTGGCGTAGCGATTTTTCTTGTCGCGGCGCAAGACGCGTTTGTACCAGATGGCAGCCTTTTTGTAGTCGCGCAGGGCGAGGTGTAGGTCGGCGATTTTAAGGGCGAGTTCGGGACTGCGTTTTTCGCTGTAGGCGCGGTTGTACCAGTCGAGGGCGTTGTAGTACTCACCCTTACGGGCTTCGGCTTCGGCAGTGGCTATTTTTACTTCGTAGGGATGTTCGGCGGGTGGTTGTGCGTGTAGGCGACTTGAGGTGATGATCAAGGCGATGCATGCGATGATAATAGTATTCGGTGCTACAATGTTTCGGACGATTCTGTTGCAGTTTGATCGTATTTGAGTCATTTTATACGATTTTTTGTGCATTTAGGTACACTGATTTTGGTGAGGATGTAGTACGATTTCATACGCATAAAAATCGATCACAGTCGCGGGCACAAGAGGGTGGGTTTGGGTCTGGGTTTTTTCTGAATGATGCCGGAGTATTGGAGTGCGATTTCGAAGGCGCCGGCGCGGTTGTCGATGTCTGCGAGGTCTGAAATGGTGAGGTCAAAGGAGAGGGCTGCACGAAGAGGGCCGTATTGTAGGCCGAAGAGGAATTCGAGGGCATTGCCTGCACGTAGACCGATGCCTGGAAGGAGGGCGATGTCTTTTTGGCGGTTGAAGAGGATGGAGCTCATGAGTTGGATGTTGAACTCGCTGCTGGGGCCTCGCAGGTCCCATTTGAGGGAGGGGTGGAGGCCGATGATGGGGGTGAGGGCGTAGTCGGCTTCGGCGAAGGCGGTGTAGCGGGGCAGGAAGATGCGATTGCCGGATTGGAGGAGGGATTGGATGCGCCGCAGATGGTAGGCGCTCAAGCCCGTGCGGAGGGCAAGTGTATTGGAAGGCTGGAAGGTGTACATCAGGCCGATGGCGAGTGCGCTTTGATTTTGGCGGAGGTTTTGGAGTTTGAGTCGGTCGGGCGAGAGAGCGCCGCTGTTGAACTCGTCTTCGAACACTCTATCTTCGAAGTCCAGTTTGGCGAAAGAAAAGCGCGTGTTGCCCAGTTGTATGCCGAGGGTGAGGTACTGGGTTGGTTTGACGCCGGGTTTTTGACGCCTCGGATTAGGGGCTTTGCCGTTGAGGGCAAAGTGGTAGGCTAAACTCCCCCAGGTGGCTGTCTTTTCGAAGCCCAGCGTCCCGGCTATGTCTTGATACACGTTTAGTCCAACACTTACCCAATCCCAATGGCGCAGACCGCGCGTGGGGTTGATGTCGACGTAGAAGAGTGGTGTGCGATAGACATGGCTAAAGGCCGGCGCCTGGTCGCGAAAGATGGCTCCTACGCGATAGGTGCCGTAAAACGCCCCAGTCTTTGCGGGGTTGACCATCAATGGAGCCCATTGGTAGAGTGTAAAATGCTCGTCTTGGGCACGCAAGTTGAGGTGTATGCAGATGCTGGCAATACCTATCCACAGAATCTGGCGCTTCATCGGCTGGAGGATTTTAGCGATGTATTACTGGACTTCAAATGTAGGCAAATTAAGCGATTTTGTGTAAAAACGCATCTGGTGCATCGTTGGTGTATTTTCTTCATATTTCATCGGATGAGGGTGATGTCTTGTCGGATGATTCGGGTGTTGCCGTTGGGGAGGGTGACGGAGAGGATGGCGAGGTAGACGCCTTGAGGAGCTGGTTTGGATCGGTGGTATCCGTTCCAGTGGTGGTTGGGGTTGTTGGAGTGGAAGACGAGCTGTCCCCACCGGTTGTAGATTCG
>JALWKB010000029.1 GCA_026996805.1 Saprospiraceae bacterium
GGATTTCGAGTCCGCCCCGTTCGACCACTCCGGCATCTCTCCGTACCCTCCACAAAGGGACGACAAAGATACGCAATTCATTCCATTTACGATGGATTTAAATTGGGCATCTACCTCCCATTGCCCGTCTGCCTAATCATACACGTGCACAGGACACACACAGCATACCGCTGCTACATTTGCATGCACGACCTTATAACATCTGGACTACCAGGCTACTAAAACACTATTCCCAGCTCTTGATAGAGCCTACTTTGCGAGATTTTCCTCACGCCTTTTGCAGACGTATCAGCGTCTTCTAACACCAGAATTGCGAGGGGGTCGATGTCCATCTCGTCCACCATCGACTCAGGAATTCCGACAATAGCGAAGCGCCCAAAAATACGGATGGGCAAGAAAAGCGATGGCTCTTCCCTCTTTGGGTTGGGTTTCACCAGTTCGAGGAGGTCGTTGGCCATATAGAATTTACGTACTGCATCCTTCACAAAAGGCAGCTCAAACATTTCATCAAAGGCCATTAACTCGGGGTCCATCTCCGCTGTGAAAGACACCCCTACATCCAAGCGAATAAAACCTCCTCGCTTCATATTGAGGGTTACAGGCTTGTCGATCCCGTACAAATACCCGCGCACGCGCATCGGAGTTGCACACTCTTCGCCCATGGAGACAATCCTCGACTCCGTCAAAGTAGCACCCTCTTCATTACTTTCGACACACGGGAGCTCAACGACCACGCGGTCGATTGCGTAGACCTTATCATCCACAGCTCTACCGACGAAAATCCAACCATTGGGAAGCTCCATTCGAAGCGTATTGTCATCGCCCGATGTGAAGTGCGTGCCCTCTGGGACCCACAAATCTGTCGAACGAACGAACGAAAGTTCACCTGCTGCCTGCGTGTTGTCGGCGAGTGCACCCTGGTCGGCTGTATCCACCGTACAGGCACCCATGGATAGGAGCAAGCCTAACATCCATAACCCCGTGATCTTGACGTTGGCTTTCATAGCTTCACTATTTTAACACATACCAACAGCGAATGCCCGCTGTACCGAAAATGCTTATATGATTGCAACGCTACAAAAAGATTTCTTTGTATACATTCCCTATTTTTTTTAGGGGATTGCAATGCGGCATAGGAGTGCAGAAAACACAAAGTATCCTTCGACTTTTGTACTGAGGCGCATCTGCTAATAGAGGATACCACCGCCCTTCCACCGCAGAGCGGCATAGCTGTGTGGGCAAACGAGGTATCTGCAGATGCATCGGTGCACGATTTCATACGGTCCAATAAAAAACTCCCCACCGATGGAAAATTGCCAAGGGCAAACTGTATGAGCTTCGGCCGTTTAGGCGTCGCTTTACTTCAAGGCCTTTAGCTTGTCTTCTACGACGTATTCGTCGCCGGGGGCATAGCCGTTGTGCGAATAAACGATCTTGCCTTGGGCATCGACGAGATAGCTCTGGGGAATCGTCTGAAAGCCGAGTGCCGTCATGAGTTCCTTATTGGAATCGGAGAGAATGACGAACGGCCATCCCTTCGAGCTGACCATGGGTCCCACCTTCGACAGGGCACGTGCGTTGTCGATGGTGACGG
>JALWKB010000030.1 GCA_026996805.1 Saprospiraceae bacterium
CTCATCGTTTAGCACCTGGCAGAATATCCGAAGCCAATTGTCGACGCAGCAAGGCCTTGTTTCGCACGAGGTGGATGGCGGTGTCGATCCAGGGGTCGAATTGGAGGTTGTAGCGCTTTTCGCCTGTCTGATGCCACCTGCGGCGCACGATTTCACGCCCTATCAAAAATACAAGGGTATCGCGCGCGCGATCCAGTTGGCTCCACTGCGCATCTACCACCATGGCACGCCAGCGCTTTAGGGGGTCTTCCATTCCATTGAGCCATCCCTCGCGTTTGAGGTGGACTTGAGCAGAGTCCAAAAAGCGCATGCTCCTGCCTTCAAATTGATAGTGATGTTGGCGCAAGTACTGTATAAAATGCCCGTACAGTGCGGTATCGCAAGAGAGGGAGTCGCAAAGCGGATGGACAGCCTCCCACTCTTCAGTAACAAACCGAAATATCCAATGGCGGTCTAAGAGATCCTGAAGCACAGCAGAATACTTCGGTTTGCGCAATGCGATATCGGGATAGATGCCCCCACCCCCTAAGACTTTCCTTCCGCTGCGGGTCTTGTACACTTGCTTGAGCGAATCGGGATTTTCGCGTCGATTGCCGTGTTCGTACCATGCACTCTGGATGCATCGCCCACTGGGGATGTAATACTTGGCCGTGGTAATCTTGATCTTTGAGTTGTAGCCTACGTCGAAGGTGTTTTGGACGAGCCCCTTGCCGTAGGTCCGTGTGCCGATGACGATGCCGCGATCTAAGTCTTGCACTACGCCGCTGACGATTTCAGAGGCCGAAGCGGTTGCACGGTCGACGAGTACGACGAGGGGCACCGCCGTGTCCACAGGGGCTTTGCGCGTCTTGTACTCGCGGTAGGAGTTGGGTAGCTTTCCCTTTGTGTAGACGACGAGCTCGCCCTTGTCGATAAAGGTGTTGACGACATTGACGGCTTCGAGTAATAAGCCGCCGCCGTTATGGCGAAGATCGAGGATAATCCCCTTAGCCCCTTCACGAAGGAGCTGCCTTGCGGCCTTTTGCACGTTTTTGCCAGCTCCGTGGGTAAAGGTCGTCAAGACGATGTAACCCACGCTGTCGTCGAGCATTCCGTAATACGGCACGTTGGACAGACGCACTTCATCGCGCACGACTGTCACTGTACGGGGCTGCTTATCGGCGAGGTTTTGCACGCGCAGCCGTACGGGCGTACCCCGTGCTCCGCGCAAGAGGTGGACGACTTCCTTGACCTCCAAGCCGCGCACATCCTTGTTTTCGACCTCCAAGATGCGATCGCCTACTTTCAATCCGGCTTCCTCGGCCGGCGAGCTTTCATACACCGAAGTAATAGTGATGTAGTCGTCGATCTTTTTGACCGTTATGCCCACGCCCTTGTACTTGCCGTCGATGTTGAGGCGGTACGATTCTATTTGCGACTCGGGGATGTATTGCGTAAAAGGATCGAGCTCTTTGGTCAAGCCCTTCATGGCGCTGTTCATCAGCTCGCCGGGATCCTTATCTTCCACATAGTGTTGATGGATCTTTTTATACGCATTAATAAAAATTTCGATATTTTTCGTCAGCTCGAAAAAGGTTCCATCCGCCAGGCCGAAGCTCAACAGCCCCGCAGCCACGACGAGCAAAATCCATCCGAGTATGCGCGACGGCAGTGTTGGTTTCATCTCGCCAAGGTGTTAGCCACAAACTCGTATTTTACCCACATGATAAAAAAGAACGTATGGCATCGATTGTTTCGTGCCTCTTATCGATGTGTACCCAATGCCCCGCCTCGGGTATGCGCACGATCGCAGCTCGAGGAAAGTACTGCGCGATGAGGGCTTCATCTTCTGGACGGATATAGGGACTTGCTCCGCCGGCTATGAAGAGCGCCTCAATGCGTTGGGCCTTCGGCGGTATGTCCCACTGAAGGATGTCGGGGTAATGCCGCTGTAAATGTACGGGGTCGATGCGCCACCGCAGTTGACCATCCTCGTAATCGAGATTTTTGGCGAGAAATGCCGCTATTTGAGGGTTGTGAAGGGTCTGTATAAAATAGTTGGCCACCTCCGTCTTTGTAGCAAATTGCTGCAGCGGTGTCTGCACCATTGCATTGAGTATCTTTTGATGAATGGGCGCCGGTGGATACGCTCGAGGAGCAATGTCGACGACGATAAGTCGACGCACGCGCTCAGGCCATCGAAGGGCAATGTACATGGCAATTTTACCTCCAAGGGAATGGCCGAGCCAGTCTGCTCGCTCAATGCCGAGGCGATCCATCAATTGTATAATGCGGTGCGCCATCACCGGGATACGCAAAGACTCGGTGCGCGGTGAGCGCCCGTGATTGGGGAGGTCTACGAGCACCACCCTACGACAGTCGCTAAGCGCACGGGCTATGCTCATCCAGTTGTCCGACATGCCCAAAAACCCGTGTAAAATGATGAGCACATCCCCGCTACCGCGCTCTCTGTAAAACAACCCGCTCGGCTCTACGGCTGACGTCATGAGGTGGGCCTTGACCAGTGGCTTGAGCAAAATAAAAAAAGCGCGTGTATGGCTGTAAGCCGGATTCTGTACCCTTTGCTCCGAAGAGCGGAAGGGCGGTTATCATTTATCTACGCTGCCTACCCCTTGCGAGGCTTCCCGAGCGGGGAAGACAGGGCCACAGCAACCCTAACTCGCAATATATTTGGCATTTCAGCCCACGGGGTTTGCCTCCGCCATGCGTTGCCGCATGACGGCGTGCGCTCTTACCGCACGTTTTCACCCTTGCCTGTGCTCCCTGACGGGAGCCATCGGCGGTGTATTTTCTGTGGCACTTTCCGTCACCACGGGATCACTCCCGCAGTGCCCACCCTTGCGGATGGCGTGGTGCTGTGCGCTGTCCGGACTTTCCTCACTACCTAACCGCAACGGTCGGTAGCGCGATAACCCGCCATACACGCAATCGTATAACGACAAAATACAGCGAGATGTTCTCAATATAGTGACACCTCCGTCAGAAAAGCCCCCTACGATCACTCAATCATATTACATTTTTTCAATATGCATAAATGTCGTATTTTTACGCCGTTAAATATACATTAAAATCTTAATGTGTTAATGTTGCCCTGGCAGTATACATTCGCTTTGACGGCATCGCTCCTATGCGGATGGATGGGCATGCGCGCATCGCTGCCCTGGGCATGGCTCTATGCTGTTATAGCGGTTGTGGCCTGGAGTTATGGCATCAGGGGGCTGCTGCGATGGCAGCGCCCCTTTTCACGACAGAACAGGGCACTCCTCTACCACTTTGTACCACTGGTGTTTCCCACTCTACACACGCTGATTTACTTTGTGGGCCAGTGGATGCCCGCTGGGGATTATCTCCTATCGTTTCGATATGCGTCGTTGCCGCTTTACCTCGTCTTTGAGTGGTTGGTTGGCACGTTAATGGTGTTGCTCGGCATCCACGGCATGGACAAGGGCAGGTACAAGGCCCTTCCCCATTGGACAACGGGTATGGCATTGAGTATACCTGTCTTCCTCGCGGCGGGTTTTTACCATTTCATACATGTCGTCGTCAAGGATCAAGGCATTCCGCCCGATTTCATCTATTTGGAGCACTACACAGCGGTGCACTGGGGGTTGGTCGTCAGCATTTTGCTCTGGTGGATCAACGTATTTGTCGGGCAGTATCTCGTCAGCAAGTGGATGCAGCTCCAGATACCGAGGCTAAAGCAGCGACTCTGGTGGAATGGGGGTGTATTGCTGTTTTGGGCGTTGGTGTTTGGGGCGGCATATTCCCACATTGACGGAATGGCGTTTTTTACTGCCACGGCCATCCTGGCCTTGTTGATGGACCTCTATGTCGAAAAGCCGCGGAACGGATATATTTGGTTTATTGCGTGGTTGACGGTATTTTCGATATTCACCTCGGCGCTGTTGTTGTCGGCGTATCACTATCACCGCTATCAAAAGGCAGGCTATGTCTGGCGGTGGGATGAAGAGGTTATTCCCCCCAAGCACAATCTCAACTACGCCTTGGTCGTCGGCGACAGTCTGCGCTACGGTTACGGAATCTTCAGCGGAATTCGGCCGAAGTACTATCCCCACATTCCCTCCTCTCGGTATATCGTCAAAGCGATACGCTATGGCAATCGCGTACACTACATCGGGTATCCGACGCCCAATGTACTCAATGGGCTATTGCTCTTTTCGATATTCTTCATGTTTTCCTTTACGGGATTTTCGCTCCTCATCCTGTTTAACAGCATTGTGCAGGTGCTTCCCGCCTCGCTTTCATTGAAAATGCGCTTGCGTTCGTCGTTGCAGGAGCGCGTACAGGTGATTATCATTTCGACGATCTTGTTTTCTTTCCTCTTTTTGGGATACAGTTCCTTTCACATCTACCGACTGCGGATGCAGGACACGCACAACAAGGAGGCTGTACGCGATATCGATTATGCCTTGCACGTGATGCATCTCAATCCGGAGGGGGTATCTACACCAGAGTGGCAAAACCGCTTTTTAAAACCCTTGGGCTATCACATCCAACACTTAGATACCGTGCAGGCGCTTAGCCAGATAAAGCTGCAGCGGCATCCGAAATACGGATTGTACTATGCCCTTTTACACGACCAGCAGCAATACATCATAGGTGCCTTAGTGCGGTCGCCCATCGGCGAGGGGTACTACGCCCTTCGTAAGGACGTGGCGCCGAGTTTGCAGTACATGCAGCCTTTCCTATCGCACATCATCAGCATTTATGTCTTCCTCTTCCTCATAGCATACGCCATTGTATTTGCCTTGGTCAGCTCGATCACGCGTCCGCTCCACACATTGAGTAAGCACTTGAAGAGCATCCGCCTCAACAAGACCAACGAAAAGCTCAGCTGGCCCAATCCCGACGAAATCGGTCAGCTCATCCAAAACTACAATTACATGGTCGATGAGCTTCAGAAAAGCGCGGAGATTCTTGCGAGGACCGAGCGCGACAACGCGTGGAAGGAGATGGCGCGTCAGGTGGCCCACGAGATCAAAAATCCCCTCACTCCGATGAAGCTCAGCATCCAGTACTTGCAAAATGCAGCCAAGCGCATGGACGAAGCGCAATTGCGCGAAATGGTCAGCAAAGTGAGCACGACCCTTATCGAGCAAATCGACAATCTCTCCCACATCGCCACCGAGTTTTCACACTTCGGATCCATGCCGAGGGCGAAAAACTCGCGCGTCGTGCTCAATGACGTCGTCATATCTGTACACAACCTCTTCCGCGAGCGCGACGACATGGACATACAGTGCTATGTACCCATCGACGACATCATCGTCTTTGCCGACAAGGACCAGCTGATTCGCATACTGAACAACCTGCTCAAAAATGCCATACAGGCCATTCCTCCCGACCGGAGGGGCAAGATAACCGTGCGACTCGAAAAGCGCGACAACAAAGCCGTCATTTCAGTCGAAGACAACGGCGTCGGCATCCCCGATGAGATGAAGGATAAAATCTTCGAACCCAATTTTACCACCAAATCGTCGGGCACCGGCCTCGGTCTCGCCCTATCGCGCAGCATGGTAGAGAGCTTTAACGGCAAGCTCTACTTCCACTCCACCGTCGGTAAGGGAACGACCTTCTATCTCGAAATCGACCTGATGCACATCAAGGACAACTTCCAGGACGAAAACACCGTCGTCCTGGCCTGATTTTCCATTGTACTTTCCACTGTATAAAATATTGCTATCTTTGCAATAGCTTGAGAGCGATGTGGGACAAATCCTTACACTATTACAACGGGTATAACGTTCAACTGTCGAAGTGGCATGCAGTGGTCAAGATCCATAGGTCGTTCGTTTGTGATTGGCATGGTTTTTCTCGGAGCTATTGCCCTCCCTTCCTACATCAGCACGAGTGCTTCCGAGGAAGTCGTTTCTACCGAGGAGATTCGTACGCCTCCTACTGATCCCGCATATCGCGACTACGGCCACCTCTATCCGTATCCATTTTATACGATTGAAGAATACCGCATTCGTCCCGGTGATTATTGGGGGCTTATAACCAAGCGCTTTGGGGTGGATTATACCATGAGCATGTCCCTTATCCAAAAAAGCAAAGGGATATTTGACGTGCGAAAACTCGTAACGGGAAAGTCCCTGCACGTGGTCTACAGTGATCCGTGTCGGCCACCGGTGGCGCTCATTTATCGCTTTTCTCCTACGGAGTACATTCATTTTAATTTGCGCGACACAACTGTAGAGCAGGTTTCACTTCCCGTTGAAATTGTTGTCGAATCCATTGCCGGCACTATCGACGAATCGCTATGGCTTACGCTACAGAAGCAAAATGTCAGCTGGGAGCTCATCGCCAAGATGGAGTCAGCGTTGGCATGGGCCATCGATTTTTACCACATCAACCGCGGAGATCGCTTTAAAGCCGTCTATGAACAAAAATACCTCCACGGCGAAAAGGTCGGATTGGGAAAGCTGTTGGGTGCGTATTTCCAGACGCGAGGTCGCGAATACTACGTCGTCTACTTCGATAATGGTCGGACGAAGGGGTATTTTGCACCCGATGGCACCCCGGCAAAGGGTCGCTTTTTGCGCTCTCCTGTCAAATTTGCGCGGATTACCTCGCGATACAATCGACGGCGATTTCATCCGATTCTCAAGCGCGTGCGTCCGCATCTCGGCACCGATTATGCGGCGCCCTACGGCACACCGATTTTGGCCGTCGGCGACGGTGTCGTCGAGCGCGTAGGATATACGCGTGGCAATGGTCGCTACGTCAAAATTCGCCATGACCGCGTCTATCAATCGCAATATTTACACATGAGCCGTTTTGCCAAAGGCATACGCCGAGGGGTACGCGTGCGTCAAGGGCAGGTCATCGGCTATGTAGGCAGCAGTGGTTTAGCTACGGGGCCACATGTGTGTTTTCGCTTCTGGAAAAACGGCCGCCAAGTGGATCATCTCAAGCTCATCTTCCCACCGCCCAGTCCGCTAAAAGGCGCTGAGCTGGAAGACTTTCGATGTGCTACGGCTCCCATCGTCGAGGCGCTGGAATCGCTGCCCATCCCCTACCCCAACCATACGCCTTCACCTGCAGACAGGCTCACTCTGTAGCGCATTGGGTGATGTACACTGTAGGCTTCAATGAAATACACCTCCCACCCACGATTTCATACAGCACGATTTCATACGGATACACAGATATTTGCGCCGTGTGCTATCATCGTGAGATCGATTTGATTCATTGGCATCTTACAAGATGCCTTTGCTGCGCTTTAGCCAGCGATAGATGCTGTAGGCGAGCGCGATGGTCACCGCCGTAGCCACAGAGGCGTTGGTCCAAAATCCGTAGAGCCATTGGCCTATACTGTAGAGCAGAGTCAGCACTAAGGCACTACCTAAGAGCATCGCCACGATACCCCAGGCGACGGAGACTTCTTCATGGGGCTGACGTATGTCCATGTGGTGCCGCTCAGCGTATTGGAGGACGGGTCGGAATCCCCACGGTGCGGGCTGGACTTTTTTGTAAAAAGCCGCCAATGTGCGCATATCCGTAGCGGGTGTCCAATAGGTCGCGAGGAGCCATGCCACGGTGGTGATGGTGACCACGAGGGGGTATTTCCACCATGCGGGGAACAAGCCCGCGTAATAGACGCCCATAGCGTCATGGTAACCAAAGAGTGCATCTCCCCATTCGGTAAAGTTGAAGACGATGGATACCACTCCGGAGATGACCATGGCGACGATTTCGCTCCACGCGTTGATGCGCCACCAAAACCATCGCAAGAGGAATATCAGCCCCGTGCCGGCCCCAAACAGTATGATGATGTCGAAGATTTGTTTGGCATTTTGGAGTTGGAGGGCAAGCACTGCGCTCAACAGCATCATCAAGGCGGTGGCGGCCATGGCTATGTAGACGTAATGGCGCTCGTTGGCATGGGGGCGAATAAATCGACGATAGAGGTCGTTGACGAGATAAGACGCTCCCCAGTTGAGATGGGTGGAGATGGTACTCATGTAAGCCGCGATAAGGGAGGCCAGTACGAGGCCGTACCAACCGTGGGGCAGCAACCGCAACATGGCGGGATAGGCCATGTCATGGCCGAGTTTGTCGACGGGAATATCGGGAAAGGCCTTTTGCAGGTCGGCTATCTCGGGGTATAGAATAAGGGACGCCAGTGCGACGAGTATCCACGGCCATGGGCGAATGGCGTAATGCATGAAATTGAAGAAAAAGGTCGCACCCACGGCGTGGTTTTCGTCTTTGGCAGCGAGCATGCGCTGCGCGATGTATCCTCCTCCGCCGGGTTCGGCACCCGGATACCAGGCGCTCCACCACTGCAGGGCAAGCGGGATGACCAACACAGTGATGAGCACATCGGGATCATCCCAACGGGGGAAGAAGTGGATTTTGTCGCGTACCGCTTCGTGTGCCAGCAGTCCGTCGATACCACCTACCTCGGGCTGTACCAAGGCATAATAGGCCGCCACAACAGCACCAATCATGGCGATCACGAAGAGCAGAAAATCCGTGTAGACCACACCGCGAAAGCCTCCCAACGCACTAAACAGCATGACAATCACGGCGGTGCTCCACACCACTTGATAGGGCGTCAAGCCGAGCATGATGCCGCCGATCTTAATAGCGGCCAATGTCACCACCGACATGACCAACACGTTGAACACCAATCCGAGATAAAAGGCTCGAAAGCCGCGCAAAAAGCTCGCCGCACGGCCACTGTAGCGGAGTTCGTAAAACTCCATATCGGTCAGCACTTCGGACTTGCGCCAAAGACGTGCATAGATAAATACGGTGAGCATGCCCGTGAGGACGAAGACCCACCACACCCAATTGCCGGCTACGCCGTCTTTGCGCACAATATCGGTCACCAGCAGGGGTGTATCGGCAGCAAATGTCGTCGCCACCATGCTAAACCCCAAGAGCCACCAGGGCATCGTACGCCCTGAAAGGAAGTACTCGGTGGTACTCCTCCGCGATCGCTTGGACACCCACAAGCCTATGCCGACGACCACACCAAAGAACAGCACAATGATAGCCCAATCCAACCAATACCCACTCATAGTCGACACTTAACCCAGACAAATGTACGCAATCCTCCCATAAAGGAGTCCAGTGAAACAGCAGGGTACCATCGCTTCAGTGGATGGAGGGCGTATGCGATGTGACCATCAGGGTTTCCAGCGAGAGAAGGCCTCCATAGCCTCGTATTCGGCTAAGCCGAGGCGGCGATACTTGTTGGCGGTATCGCGGTTGCGGTCTTCGGCGCGCTGCCAGAATTCGCGTTCGTCGTTGCCGGGGAAGAGGGGTCTGTCTTTTTGGCTTTGATGGCGGAAGATGGCCATGCGCTTTTTTTGCAGTTCGGTAGGGCTGAGGGGTACGGCCATGTCGATTTCATGGAGGGGCCATTCGGCCCATGCGCCGCGATAGAGCCATACCCAGCAGTCCTTATACCACTTTTGGTCTTTGACGCGGTCGAGGGCCTGGAAGATGGCATCGAGGCAAAGGCGGTGCGTGCCGTGTGGATCAGCAAGGTCGCCAGCAGCAAAGACCTGATGGGGCTTGACTTCCTCTAAGAGATCGACGATGAGCTGGACATCTTCTTCCTGAATGTTCATCTTTTTTATGCCTCCTTTTTCGTAGAAGGGCATGTCGAGGAAGTGGATTTTATCGTCGCTCAAACCGCAAAAGCGAGCGGCTGCGCGCGCTTCACCTCTTCGGATGAGGCCTTTGATATAGCGCACCTCGGGGATGTCCATATCGCCGCGATCCTTTCGGCGCAAAAATCGCTCGGCCTTTTGGAGGATCTTGCGCCACTCTTGATCTTTGACGCCGTGATGGTCGAGCCATTCCTGCATCAGTTCGATGTACTTGAGTGCATCGTGGTCGTGTACGGCAATGTTGCCCGAGGTCTGATAGGCGACGTGTACGTCGTGGCCCTGTTCGACGAGGCGCAAAAAGGTACCGCCCATAGAGATGACATCGTCGTCGGGATGTGGGCTGAATATGATGACGCGCTTGACTGCAGGCTTGGCTCGCTCGGGGCGATGGGTATCGTCGGCATTGGGTTTGCCCCCCGGCCAACCTGTGATTGTATGTTGCAGTCTGTTGAAGATCATGATGTTGATGTCATAGCTGGAGGCGTGGTCGACGATCAAGTCGCTCAGGCCCTCTTCCATGTAGTCTTCGTCGGTGAGTTTTAGGATGGGCTTTTTGCGCTGAAAGGCCAGCCAGATGACGGCCTTGCAGATGAGGTCATCGTCCCAAGAGCAGATGCCTACCTTCCAGGGTGTTTTGATGCGACTGAGCTCCCCCGCGGCAGCCAAATCGATGTGGACACGCACGTTGGGGTGTTTTTGCAAAAACGAAGCGGGCACCTGCTCTGTTACGGGGCCTTCGACGGCCTCTTTGATGATAGATGCCTTGTGTTCGCCCCAGGCGAGGAGATAAATCGTGCGCGCGCGCATGATGGTCGATACCCCCATGGTGATGGCTCGGTAGGGCACGTTTTCGATACCTCCAAAATCGGCTGCGGCATCCCTTCGCGTGATGGCATCGAGCTTGACCAGTCTCGTGCGCGAATCCTCCCACGATCCCGGCTCGTTAAAGCCGATATGTCCCGTACGACCAATTCCGAGTATCTGTATGTCGATGCCGCCGTGCGCCTCTATCTGCGCTTCATACCATTCACAATACTCGTCCATGTCGTCGAGTGCAATCGTTCCGTCGGGGATGTAGATGTTTTCTTTGGGGATGTCGATGTGATTGAACAAGTGTTCGTGCATGAAATAGACATAGCTGTGGACCGAATCCGGCTCCATTGGATAGTACTCGTCGAGGTTGAAGGTCACGACATTGTAGAAACTCAAGCCCTCTTCTTTGTGCAGCCGAACGAGCTCTTCGTAAATCTTGACCGGTGATGAGCCCGTGGCCAATCCCAAGACTATTTTTTCGTTTTCCTGTTGTTTTTGTCTGATAGCCAAGGCAATGGATTGTGCGATATGCCGGCTTGCCAAGCGCGAGTCTTCCCAAATTGTCACCGGCATCTTTTCATAGGTCTTCAGCTGGTACTTGAGCTCGTGCTGATGGTACAATCCCGGTATTGCCTCCTTTCTCGATATCCGCGAAGAGCGCACATGTGGGTGTGTGATGGTCGATTTCATGAGGTCTTCGATTTTATACTCTAATATATCAAAAAAGCTGCCAATCGGCAAATGTTTAAGGTAGCCACAACATTTTCTGGCGATGGAGTACCGCTCCGTTGCGCGCAATCTCGACAATGCACGGTCGACAATGCGCGCCCCAAGGGAATACTTCCACCTGCCACTCTTTCACCCCCATCGGAACTGGCACGCGCAAGAGCCGTTGTCCGAAGACATTGTGCACAGTCAACACCGTCCCACCTGCAACGGGCCGATCAAACGCGACGCGGAGATAGTCGTGTACGGGATTGGGCGATAGGTGTATACCACTGAGTTGGGACGGTGTTCGGGCATAGACCGCCTCCCCTATCTGGAAGACGACAGTATCCGACCACCGACCGAGTTCGACTTGAAAATTGCGCTGCACTGCTGCTGCACGCACATAGAGTTTTTGCATCTTGGGAAGCCCACTGATTTCGACGGTGGTATCTTGCACAAAGACCTGATATACGCCCTGTCGGAAATGGCTATCCATGGCTATATCCAGCAAGTATTCGGCAGCACCATCGACCGCCGTCCATTGAAACGTCACGGCAGAAGTCGTATCCGGGAGTGTGGCATAAGGTTGGGGCCAAAGCAAATCGGGGGCGTCATCCGTATAGGGCAAGACGTGTATCACGCAGCTCTGCTCCTGACTGAATCCCGCCAGATTGCCTGCGCGGAGTCGCAATTGATAACTATGTCCGCGCGCCAATCGGAGCGCGCGCGTCGACACAATCGAATCGCGCAATGTGCGGCTTTGCGTCCTCGACTTGCGAAACACTAAGTCTCTCCACTCGATGACGTACCACGCCGCAGCCCATGGCACCCTCCATGACAGACTATCTTCCCACTCCACTGTCCAACCCTCTCCATTGCACCTGTCGTGCTCGGCGAAAGCGGGCGCTAAGGGCGGATCTATGCGCATACATGTAGGACGTACGGCGCGCTGGCCATAGCGATTCATCGGCGTCAGACACAGATACGACCCACTATCGACCACCCCAAGCGGCATAATAAAGACCGTATCAAACGATACCTCTTCGATGTATTTCGAAGGCAAGTCATCCTCTTGTACAGCCGTGTCGGTGACGAAGTACACGATACTGCGAAGGGATGGAATGCGGTTTTTCCACTGTATGAAATAGTAGCCGCGCGGCGATTTGGTCCATTGGATGCGAAGTATATCTTCTGACTTAGGGGCTGTATTTTGCTTCCAATGTTGGTGCGTCACCACGGCGGGATAGCCATAATAGGCCTCCTTGCGCAGGGCTTTGCGCAGTGTCGGAAGGAGCTCTAAATGACGGGCACGGAAAAATACACTACCGCGCGCACTGCGATTGCGGTGTTGACGCACGATTTTAATCTGATTGAGGATTTCCCGCACCGACCATCCATTGGGGTCCATTCGCTCCAAGGGAGTGAGAAAGGCCGTATCGCAACGGGGGACAATGCGGTTTGCGCAGCTATCGTCGGGATGGAATTGGCTGAGGCGATAAATGGCGTGTCCTGCATAGGTCTCGCGATTGTGCTGGTAGGTGTGGTTGGCCCACCAAGGTAGTAGTTTGCTAAAATCTTGCTGTCCGCCAATCAGCCAATACAGCTGTGGATTGATGTAATCGACCGACCCCTCGCGCAGCCAGGCCAGGGGATCACAGTAGATGACGTTGTACGCATCTAAGCCGACGATACCAGGCGGATTCATTCCGTTGCCGTAGATACCGAAAGGGCTAATGCCGAAGCGCAGGTAAGGCTTTACGGCGAGGATGGTGTCCATGACCATGCGCACCATGGCATTGACCGACGCACGGCGGAAATCTCCGATCGTGGCGTATCCCTGTCCGTACTTTTGATAGGTGTCCCAATCGAGATGATCAGGCGTGCCTTCGTAGGCGTAGAAGTAATCATCGAAGTGCACACCGTCGATGTCGTAACGCGTAATGATATCACCGACGATCTGCTGAATATAGTGCTGCACCTGAGGGAGTCCGGGATTGAGGATCTTCGCTCCCGAGGGGTACTCCAGCGCCCATTCGGGATGGCGACGATAGATGTGATTGGGTGCGTAATATCCCGGGCCATCGCGTTTGGACGCATTGATGCGATAGGGATTGAGCCAAACGTGGAGCTCCATGTTGCGGGCGTGACACACTTCTATGGCAAAGGCAAGGGGATCATAGCCGGGATCACGGCCCTGCTCACCCGTCAAATACCGCGACCACGGCTCGTACGACGACCGGTAAAGTGCATCGCACTCCGTTCGCACTTGTAAAAATACGACATTGATGCCCGCACTTTTTACAATGTCGATCAAGCGAATAAATTCTCTCTTCTGCTGCGCCGTATCGTATAGCCCATACGGCCAATCCAGCCCCAACACCGTGGCCAGCCACACGGCACGTATTTCATCCTTGGGCACTCCTTCCTGCCCTCTCGTCGCTCCTACCCATACGGCACCCAATATCCAAACCCATATCCAACGACGCATCACTCGTGCTATTCACATTTTGATGACGAAGTTAGGCCATTTTTAAAATACGACGGCACCATTCACACTCGTAATAAAAAAGGGTGAGTATCATCGGGGAGATGATATCACCCTTGGAACCTATTGAACGAAATGTTGTAGCCTGTATGAAATCGTACGCTATGGGGACGGAATCTACCTCTTGCCTTTCAACCACGAAGCAATGGATAAACGTGCTGGCACTCGCCTTCGAATGCCCTTAGTCCGTCCCCTTGGGCGGATAGCCCATAGTGGAAGGAATACATGACCTTCCCTCCTTTGTTTTCTCACCATCGCGTGGTAGTACTTCTACCAAGCCCCACAGTACATCCGCCATATCGCGCAATCCGCACTGTAGGGACTGTTTAAACCCATGTATGCCCTCAACGGAGTTTTCGACCCGTTGAAGGGCGTGGGATACGCAGTCTCTTCGCCATGCCTTTGGTGGTAGGGACAGTGCATTATTGCGAAAGAGCGAGGCGACCAATGTAAGGTGCAATCCCTTGTCGCGGTCTATAAGCGCATGAGCCATCGATAAGCCGGGCATCAGCCCTTTGTCTTCGAGGGGTTTCAATGCCTTCATACCAACACGAGGCCAACACGTCTCCCCCACGACGAGGGCGAAGAGCATCTTACCCACCTCTTCAAAATCCATCCACCTGTCCAACCATCGAGATAGCTCGACCACAGCCGCGCCGTGCACGTCGTCAAAATCGACATTACCACAAGCGAACTCCTCGCCCTCACTAATCGCACTGAGCAGGCGCATATAGACCTCTGCATGCACATTGAGCACCCCAAGGTAATGGGTATAAAAATAGCGCAAGGCCAGATTGGCGTGGAGCCGGGATAATCCGCGCGATAAACACGCGTGCAATACCGAGTGTCCCTCCCACAGCGATGCGAGAAGCTCTTGGATGAAGTGCCGCTCTACATCGCTGAGCTTATTGCGCCAGTCGACAGCATCTTGAAAGAAGTCGATTTCATCGGCTGTCCACTGGGATTGCTTTTGACGCTGGTAGTACTGCCAAGCGATATTCTCCTGCAGTGCATGTGCATGGCCGAGTATTTCAGTCACGCGCGCGGTGACCTTCCACAGAGGTTTGGAATTCGAATACCCTGTTGCGGATTCTTTTGATACCTCTGTATCCATTGACATGTCGTTACGATTGTGAATAACTCCTACACCGTCCACCATTTCATACCCTCAAGGCAAATATATTAAAAGGGTTGTAATGTGTTGTTACTTCACCTTCAATGTAGTTATCGGCTGTAGCACGTATGGCTTTGGCCAACGATCGCTATTGCAAAGTAAAGGGCCTTTTACACCATCATGGAGTAAAGTTATTCACAAAATGTGAATAACTTCCACTTTGAATGGCGCAAGGGAATAGGGGTTTGGATTTGCTACGGGGCTTGCGTTAAATGATGCCTTCTTCGGAGAGGTAGCGTTCGGCATCGAGGGCGGCCATACAGCCGGTTCCTGCAGCGGTGACTGCCTGGCGATAGATTTTGTCCTGACAGTCGCCGGCGGCAAACACGCCCTTGACATTGGTGTGGGTGGACTTGCCCTTCGTCAGGATATAGCCCTGTTCGTCCATGTCGATCCAACCTTTGAAGGGGGCTGTATTAGGCGTATGACCGATGGCGATAAAGACGGCGTGGACGGGCAAGACGGTTTTTTCACCGGTCTGGCGATTGAGTACGCGCACGCCTTCGACCTGATCGTCGCCGAGGATTTCGTCGACCACCGTATTCCAGTGTACTTCGATATTGGGTGTATTGAACACGCGTTGTTGCATGATTTTGGAGGCGCGCATTTCGTCACGACGGACGAGCATGTGTACTTTTGGGCTAATTTTTGACAGGTACAAGGCCTCCTCACACGCACTGTCGCCACCGCCGACCACGGCCATTTCCTTGCCGCGGAAGAAAAATCCATCGCAGACGGCACAGGCGGACACACCCTTGTTTTTGAGCCGCTCCTCGGAAGGAAGTCCCAACCATTTTGCGCTGGCACCCGTGGCGATGATGACGGCATGCGCCTGAATTTCCTTGCCGCTTGTGGTCCAGAGCTTGTGCACCGGGCCGGTAAAATCGACTTTTTCGATGACCTCATAGACGACTTTAGTGCCGAAGCGCTCTGCTTGCTTGCGAAAATCCTCCATCATCTGCGGGCCCTGTACTCCCTCGGGATAGCCGGGGTAGTTTTCGACATCAGTAGTCGTGGTGAGCTGCCCTCCTGGTTCTGGTCCCGTGTAGATAACGGGTTCGAGATTGGCACGAGCAGCATAGATAGCAGCGGTGTATCCCGCAGGACCCGCACCGAGTATGACACACTTGAGTACTTCGTTGGACTTGCCTTCCATAGGTAGTGATGCTTTTTTAGTCACTCTTCCAATTCGGGCGCAAAGTTAGGTCTCCATCGGCGAATCCCTCTAATTTTTTTTCAATTATGTAGCACACATCACTAATAGCCAGCTCTTGATCGATGACAATGCGAATATCGGCCTGCCGATAGATGCCAATACGTTGGCGATACATGTCTTGTAAAAAATCCAAGAGCTCTTTCCCCTGTAGATGCTTCAACATGGGACGCTGATCGTGGCCCTGTTCGAGCAGTCGACAGTACAACAGGGAGATGTCGACGTCTAAGAAGACCGTATAACCGGTAGTGCGCATCAGCGTACGAGAGGCTTGGCGCATCGGTGTACCTCCTCCACAAGCGATCACACATTGGGAGGCGAAGCGATCGACCGTGCGATGCAGGGTATCAGCCTCCCACCGACGAAACTGCTCTTCGCCATAGCGGTCAAAAATGGCGGGAATGGTCATTGCATAGCGCTGCTCAATTTCAGCGTCGAGATCGACAAATTTCCAAGCCCAACGGTCGGCAAGCGCCTTCCCCACCGTGGTCTTCCCAGCACCGGGCATCCCCCATAAATACAGATGCCTGGGTAGTGTATGCTTCGCAATGCTCTTCCCGGTCACGCGACTACGATTTCATACCAAATACAGGCCTCGTACATTGTCTACCGTACCGTTAGTCGTCATTGCGCGCGATTTCCTGGTCAAAGTGCATCCTCCAACCATTTTATCCCTTCCGCCACGGCCCACACGACAAAGGTCAGTACGGCAAACAGGACAGAGTTCTTCAGGTGGGAGGCGATAGCACGGGGATCATCGAGGTCCTTGTGGAGCTTCCACAATTCATATCCAAAGGCGGGCATACATGCCATCCACAACCACCATTTTATCCAATCGCGCTCCATCGCTGCGTAGAGGGCAATGAGCAGCCAGGCGATGCTGTAGACCACCACCTGATACCAATACGCGCGACGTATGCCGAGGCGCACGGCAAGTGTGATCTTGCCACTGGCCTGATCGCTTTCGATATCGCGCATGTTGTTGATATTGAGCACGCCCACGGCCAATAATCCCATGGCCGTCGAGGGAAGGAGAAAGCGCAGATCAACCTGCGTACACAACAGGTAATAGCTGCCCAGGCCCGCCACCCACCCAAAAAAGATCAATACAAATAGATCACCCAAGCTGCGATAGCCGTAAGGATTGGCCCCTGCCGTATAGCGCACAGCTGCCCATATCGCTGCAAGACCCACTGCGGTCCAAAAGAGCAGGCCTCTGCTCCACCCTAAGGCATGCCATAACGCAGTAAGGCCGAGCACCAACGCCAACAGGGCTGTGTATTGTATGGCCCTTCGCATGGTGTGAGGAGGTATTGCTCCTGCCTGCACGATGCGCACAGGTCCTACTCTCCGCTTTGCATCTACGCCGTGTACGGCATCGCCGTAATCGTTGGCCAAGTTGGCGAGGATTTGCAAAGCGACGGCAGTGGCAACAATGAGCAGAGCAGTCACTATTTCTGAGGTAGACTTTCCACAGGTGCGCAGTCCCGTTATGATGCCAATGCCCACTGCAGCAATAGCAAGCGGCAAGGTATGCGGGCGCATAGCTGTGAGCCATGTCTTAAGGCCTTTACTATTTCCTCTCTGCATCAGCTGCACTTTTGACAACTGCCATCCCTTCCACTTAGGCCAGATACTATTCCTTAGCTGTCTTCCTCTGTATGAGCTCTATGGCCTCTTCGAGGGTCAACTCGCTGAGCTTGCGTCCCTTGGGCAGGGAGTAGAAGCGGTTGTTCCACTTGATGTATGGCCCATACCTTCCTATGCCGCGCTCGATGGGCTTGCCCTCGTACTCGCCGAGAGGCTCCGTCGATTGGACGTAGTCGTCTACTACGCCCACGGCCACTTCCGCCGTCAATTGGTCGATGCTGATGTCTTTGGGCAGTTTGATGTTCTTATTATCCCACTTGAGGTAGGGACCGTAACGCCCTTTCATGACGAAGATGGGCTTGTCGCGATAGCTAGCGATGGGTTGCTGGAGTCGTAGGTACTCCCCAATGAGCTCGAGGGCGCGATCTCGGTCCACCTGATAGGGGTCTTCCCCTTTCGGCAGGGAAATGTAGGTGTCTTTGCCCCACTGGATGTAGGGACCATAGCGACCGCGGTTGACGACGACATCTTTACCCTGAAATTCGCCGAGGTACTTCGGCAGGGAGAGCAGCTGAAGGGCTTCTTCAAGGGTGATCGTCTCGAGCGACTGGTCAGGTTTTAAGTTAGCGAAGCGCGGTTTCTGGCCCTCGCCCAATTCCTCAAAGGTGCCGAGTTGGACGGCAGGCCCCACGCGCGTCAGTTTGGCCACAACGGTCAATCCCGTATTGGGGTCTTTGCCGAGTACGCGCTCAGCTTTGATGCGCCCGGCCTCTTTGAGCGTGCGCTCCAGCGTCTTTTGAAAAGGACCATAAAAGGTCTCGATAACCTCCTGCCATTTGATCTTGCCGCGAGCGATTTCGTCAAATTTTTCTTCTACTTCGGCCGTAAAACCGTAGTTGACAATTTCTTCGAAGTGCTCTTTCAAAAAATCGACGACGATCATGCCGATATCGGTAGCAAAGAGGCGATTGCGCACGCTGCCCACCTTTTCGGTGATGGTGGTCTCTTCAATCTCGCCGTCACGCAATACGAGTTTTTCAAACTGCACGGGCGTACCCTCCCGCGACTCCTTTACCACGTACGATCGGTTTTTGTCCATGAGTTTTGCAATAGTCGGTGCATAAGTGGAGGGGCGCCCAATGCCGAGCTCTTCGAGTTTTTTGACTAAGCTGGCCTCCGAATAGCGGGCCGGCGGTTTGGTCTGGCGCTCAAGGGCGGTCATTTCGCGCAAGGGCAGCTGTTGGTTGACCTCCAGCGGGGGTAGTACCGTCTTTTCGGACTCTTCTTCCTCTTCACTTGCAGCCTGATACAGGCGCAAAAATCCGTCGAAGCGGAGCACTTCGGCCTCAGCACGGAAGACAGCCTCCGGCTCGGTCGACATAGTGATCTCCACGGTAGTCTTTTCGAGCTGGGCATCGGCCATCTGGCTGGCTACGGTGCGCTTCCAGATCAGCTCGTACAGGCGCTGCTCGTCTTGGGTATTGCCGGCAATTTTGCGGTCGAGATAGGTCGGGCGAATGGCCTCATGAGCCTCTTGCGCCATCTTGCTCTTAGTCTGGTACTGCCGCATCTGAAGGTATTCCTCCCCAAATTCATCGACCACCACATCTTTGATGGCTTGAAGGGCTGTATCGCTCAGATGCACCGAATCGGTACGCATATAGGTTATCCATCCGCTCTCGTAGAGGCTTTGGGCCACGCGCATGGTCCTTGTGACGGAAAATCCCAGCTTTCTACTGGCCTCCTGCTGGAGGGTACTCGTAATAAAGGGTGGCGGGGGTTTTTTCGTCAGCGGCTTTTTTTCGATTTTCTTGATATGAAACAGTGCATTCTTTGCCTTCTGGAGGAGCTCCATGGCTCCCTGGCGGTCGTCGAGTCGTCTGTCTAATACGGCTTTGAGCAAGGCCTTTTGACCATCGCCCTTTTCGACTTCAAAGAGGGCATCTACTTTGTAGTAGTGCTTTGGTTGAAATTGCTGGATTTCTCTCTCTCTTTCGACGATGAGGCGAAGGGCCACCGATTGGACACGTCCGGCGGAGAGCTTGCCGCGGATTTTGCGCCAGAGGGTTTCGCTGAGCTTATAGCCGACCAGTCTGTCGAGTACGCGCCGTGCCTGTTGGGCATCGACGAGCTTCATGTCGATGCTGCGCGGCTGTTGGACGGCCTTTTGGATGGCCGACTTCGTGATTTCGTGAAAGACGATGCGCGGCGTGCGCTCGATATCTAAGCCGAGCACTTCACACAAGTGCCAGGAGATGGCCTCGCCCTCGCGGTCTTCGTCGGTGGCAAGCCACACTTCGTCGGCCTCCTTGACGGCACTCTTCAACTCATTGACGACCTTGCGCTTTTCGGGCAGTATTTCATAGTGCGGCTTAAAGCCGTGCTCGATATCGACGCTCAATTCGTTTTTTTTCAAATCGCGTATGTGTCCAAAGCTGGACTTTACTTCGAAGTCTGACCCGAGGTATTTCTTGATGGTCTTTGCTTTTGCCGGCGACTCGACGATCATGATTTTCTTCGCCATACGGTGCACACGTTTTACTGATTACGGTTGCGAGCACATTGAAGTCCATGCACGACCCACATAGCGATTGGCAGTTGGCGTTGCATTGGCGACAAAGGTAGTAATTTGGTCGGTATCCCTCCGTTGACGAACCCCCGTGGCATGTATTGGCTTCTGCGATGGGGTGTTTAGCGGAGGAGGTGGGATTCGAACCCACGGTACCCTTGCGGGGTACGCCGGTTTTCAAGACCGGTGCATTCAACCGCTCTGCCACTCCTCCGTCGCGCAGGCAAAGTTAACAAACACCGCGCATTGCTTCCCACCCTCCGCTCGGAGGGTTTTTATACAAACCATCTCGAGCTCCCTTTGTTTACATTTATGTATCTTTGTGCCGCGACAAGCCACTTCGTCACTCGGTGGATGTAGCTCAGTTGGTTAGAGCACTGGACTGTGGATCCAGAGGTCGCCGGTTCAAGTCCGGTCATCCACCCTGTTTTTTTACTCTTCCTCTTCCAATAAGCTGTGTACGTCGCTTTCGATGCGGCGAAGGTATTCCCGACAGCGCCGAATGAGTCGCTGTGCTCGACGCACCTCTTCGTAGAGTTGATCCAGCTCGACCTCACCCCTTTCGAGCCGCTCTACGATGCGCTGGATTTCCTCCATGGCTTCTGAGTAGCGAAACGCCTCTCCTCTATTCGACTGTTTCATCGATGTGGAGTATTTGACTTTTTGCAGCCCCGTCGATCCACCGCGTAGTGATTGCATCGCCTGCCTGAAGCGCGCGCACGGACGTGACGAGCTTGCCATCTTTTATAGTCATACTGTATCCGCGCCGCATGATGTGCCTTGGGTCCAACGAGCGGAGGAGGTGTTCGGCACTTTCGATGCGCTGGCGCTGTACCTCGATGAGCCTACGGCTCTGATGTTCAAAGTGATCTCGGGCCTGTGCCAGACGATAGTATTGGTGTGAAATGGAGCGCTCTGCGGCAAAGCGCAACTGCTGGGCATATTGCACCAGTGTCTGTCGCTCTTGCTGCACGCGCCACGTGGCCATGCGTTGAATTCTCCCGGCCAATTCGACTAAAGTGGATTCAAATTGTGCGTTGTGGGTGACAATCCATTCGGCAAGGGCTGTAGGCGTCTTCAAGGCCGTATGGGCTACCATATCGGCAACACTGCGATCGCGTTCGTGCCCAATTCCCGTCAGCACCGGTAGGGGACACAGTGCTATGGCGCGCGCTATTTCATACGCATCAAATACCGTAAGATCCAGACGGGCGCCCCCACCGCGCACAATGGCCACCACATCGTACTGCTCGGCTGGGATCCTCTCCAGCTGGCGCACAATTTCATACACCGCCCGATCGCCCTGCACGCTTGCCTCGAAGAGATGCAGGCGAAAGGTGTATCCGTAGGGATTGTCGCGCAGCTGCACGTAAAAATCCTGCAATCCGGCGGCCTTTGACGATGAGATGACGGCAATGCGCTTGATGATCGACGGCAGGGGTACCTGCCGATTGCGCTCCATCAGCCCTTCGCGCTCCAGGCGCGCGAGCACCGCACGACGCTGAAGCTCCATCTCTCCAAGCGTATAACCGGGATCAATGTCGAGCACTTTGAGCTTCAACCCCCAACGCGGGTGATAATCTACCTGGCAGAGGGCACAGACTTTGATGCCTGCTCGAAGGAGTTCTACCACCAGCTCCCCGTGCTCTTCGAAGAGTTTTTGTGCCGTAGTGTGCCACACCACGGCATCCATGGTTGCGACGATTTCATCGGTCGTCGCATCGCGTTCAACACACTCGAGGAAATAGTGGCCGCGCGAGTGACTGACGTGGTGGATTTCGAAGATCACCCACAGGGGATAGGCAAAATTTTGTTCGATGACCCTGCGCAGATAATCGTTGAGTTGGGACAGTGTGACGGGTATCGCATTCACCAATGGCGGTATTGTCTACGAACTGGCAGGGGTAGCCGTGCCGAGCAGGCGCGCCACCAACTCCGCTGCTTCTTTGAGTTCGATGGCAAAGTGGACGTCCAATCCGCTCTCTTCGATGAGCTTGCGGGCAATGTCGGCATTGGTACCCTGTAGGCGCACGACCAATGGGACGGGCAGGGAGCCCATGTTTTGGTAGGCTTCGATGATGCCGCGTGCCACGCGATCGCAGCGCACGATGCCGCCAAAGATGTTGACAAAGATGAGCTGCACATCGGGATCGCGCAAGATGATTTCGAAGGCTCTCTGGACGCGTTGGGCATCTGCGGTGCCGCCCACATCGAGGAAATTGGCAGGTGCCCCGCCGTACAATTTGATGAGATCCATCGTCGCCATGGCTAAGCCTGCTCCGTTGACCATGCAACCGACATTGCCCTCGAGCTTAACGTAATTTAAGCCGTAGCTCTTGGCTTCCACTTCGATGGGGTCCTCTTCACCTTCGTCGCGCAAGGCCGCCAAATCGGGATGGCGAAACAACGCGTTGTCGTCCAAGCGCATCTTGCAGTCTACGGCCACAACCTCACCGTGCCCATTGACCAAGGTGGGATTGACCTCAATCAAAGCTGCATCGCATTCGGTATAGGCCTTGTACAACGCCTGTACAAAGCGCACCATCGACTTCAACGCCTTTCCCTCAAGGCCCAATGCAAAGGCGATCTCCCTCGCCTGATAGGGCTGCAAAGGCATTAGTGGATGCACGTGGGTGCGGAAGACCTTTTCGGGCGTCTTTTCCGCTACTTCTTCGATGTCCATGCCTCCTTCCGACGAATACACCAACACATTGCGCTGCTGGCCGCGATCCAGCAATACGGAAAAGTAGTACTCCTTGCAGTCTTCGTACCGAGGCACATAGGCATCTTCGGCGATGAGCACTTTGCGCACGAGCTTGCCCTTGCCCTCCAAGCCGCCGGGCGTCTGGGGAGTCTTGAGCCACATGCCCAAGATTTCAGAAGCCGCCTTGCGCAACTCTTCCTCGGATCGGACGAGCCGTATACCTCCGCCTTTACCCCGCCCGCCCGCGTGTATCTGTGCCTTGACCACTGCCACTGAGCTGCCCGTGCGCTCCACAATGCGGCGATAGGCCTCAACCGCCTCTTCTACCGTCTCGGCTACAATGCCATCTTGGACTGCAATGCCGTATTTCTTGAGGATTTCCTTGGCTTGATATTCGTGCAAATTCATACCCAATCATCTTGTCAATCGGGCTCAAAAGTACGAACTTCCTGCCACACGATGGTGGGCACCGCTATTGCAGCCATCGAATTTCAAAAGGCAGCCGGGCGATGGGCTGTTGACGCTCCTGCACTTGGCGCATCAACTTGTAGAGCGAATACCACTCGGGCGGCAGGGATTGGCGAAGTACAGCTGTCGTCTGCATGGACGGATCGAGCTGCTCCAACAAGCGTTCGAAGGGATTTTTCTGTTTGGGATAAAATCGCACGCGATAGGCATCGACGTCGGCCAACCGCGCTGCTTCGGCGATGGCCAGGTCTAAATCACCAAGCGTATCGACAAGACCGATTTGCACCGCCCGAACGCCGCTCCAGATACGCCCCTTCGCAATGGCGTGGACCGAATCGACCGACATCTTCCTGCCCGCAGCCACTTCCTTCAAAAACCCTTCGTAAAATCGGTCAATAATTTCCTGAAAGCTCTCTTCTTCCTCCTTCGTCCACTCAAACACCCCCGTAAAAGCCGTAGCCATGCGATTGGTACGCACCGAATCCCAGTGTATTTTAAGTATGTTGTTACTAAAGCCCTCGACGTTGAAGAGCAAACCAAAGACGCCGATGGATCCGGTCAAGGTCATGGGATGTGCGACAATGCGGTCGGCGTGACAGGCAATGTAATATCCTCCCGACGCAGCATAATTGCCCATGCTCACGACGACGGGCTTGCCCGCCTCCTTCAGGCGCTTGATTTCCCGCAAGATTTTATCCGAAACCAACCCGCTACCGCCCGGGCTGTTGATGCGCAATACGACAGCCTTAACGCGATCTTTTTTGCGCAAGTCTCGTAAGGTCTTGACATACGCACTGGTGATCTCCCCGGGCGTAGCTTCGTCTTGCATCGTGATGGCCCCCTCAGCAAACACTACCGCCACTTCATCATTGCCACCGGCATGCCGCTTGGGCGGATGAGCAGTGAGGTAGGTATGGAGAGAGACGATGCGGAGCTTGTCTTTTTCCGACAGTCCCATGCGACGACGCATCGCCTCACGTACATCGGATTCGTATCCCAATACGTCGACAAAGCCCTTTTCCAGGGCGCGTTCGACGTTCCAGGTCAAGTTGCGCGCAGCATAGGCCTTTAAGCTGTCAACCGAAATGCCGCGATGACGAGCAATGCGCTCCAAGTGTTGCGCATAGACATCGTTGAGGTATTCGCGGAGCTGTAGGCGGTTTTGTGGGCTCATATCGTTGCGCCGAAAGGGCTCCGTGGCGCTCTTGTACTCGCCGGCATAAAACACCTTGGCCTCGATCTCAAGGCTTTCCAACATGTCTTTATAAAATGGCACAACCGCACCAAAGCCCCGAAAGTCAATCACCCCCTCCGGGGCGAGAAAAATGCTGTCGGAAGCACAAGACACCAGGTATCCCAACTCAGAATAAAAATCGCCGTACGCGTAAACCCACTTGCCACTGTTGCGAAAACTGTCGAGAGCATCTTGCAGCACGGCCAGTTTTTCGATCTCCAGAGGAGGAAAGGAAGCGTGGAGGTAAAGGCCTTCAATCTTATCGTCCGCAGCGGCGCGCTCAATGGCCCACTTGATGTCGTAAATACCCCAGTTTTTCTTGAGCTCCCAGCTCCACTTTCCCGCATCGACGTTGTCGGTGAGCTCTGGGATGTAGTGATTGAGATCGACCTTCAACACACTGTGCCGATGGACAACACCCTTTTTCGGCGATACGCTCACAAGTAGGATACTAAAAAAGACCATCACGATGGCCATGACAAACGCTATGGCTAAAAGTGCACCCAGAAAGGATGTCCAGATAAGACGAAATGTCGTTCGCATCGTTTAAAGCATTTTCTTTGCCCAAAGTTATTTGATACCCCCATACAGGGAATGGAAATATCTACCATTCAAGCGGATTTATCGACCAACGAAGCGGGACATGCGACCTTAGGTTACGGCAGTTTTTGTATTTTGATGATATTGACGGGGCAGGCTTCTGCGGCCTTCCGATTGGCCTCCCAAGCCTCATCGGGCAGACGTACTGTATAGACGCCCTTTTTTTCACGCGCGCCGATGAGCACGCTCTTCCCGTCCCTTCGCGACATGGCCCACTGCTCTGGAGCAATCTCCACACAGGCATTGCAGCCGATACATTTGTCGCGGTAGTGACTGATGATGATCATGAAATGGCGGATGCGTCTACGATTTTATACAGTTTGTCGGAGGGTCGGATTTTGCAGGGGACCTTAAACGAGCACAGATCCCCCTTGCGTGCAACGCGCACGGGCTTGTCATCGACGCGAAGCTCGCCCACTTCCGACCAGACTACACCCGTAGTTGGCCCCGTGATGAGCACTTTATCACCCACCTTCAGACGGTCGTTGTGTATGGAAAACTCCCCCACGCCAATCTTACTGAAATAGTGGACGCCCTTGCCGAGATATATTTTTCGCCTCGTCGCCTGTGAGCCGTATACATTGGACCACTCGCCGAGCTTACGCCCGAGGTAGTAGCCGTCCCAAAAACCGCGATTGTACACCGTGCGGAGTCGTTCCATCCAGAGGCGAATGCGTTCTGGGGTATAGCTTCCCTCGGCGATGGCATCAAGCGCTTCGCGATAACACCGCACCACTACATCGACGTAATCGGGTGAGCGACCACGCCCTTCGATTTTGATGACCTGCACGCCGGCATCTACGATTTTA
>JALWKB010000031.1 GCA_026996805.1 Saprospiraceae bacterium
GAAAGGCCATCGTGGGATTGAGTATGCTCACCGCCAACCACATATTGCGCAAGGTCTTGGGGAAAACACCTTCCTTTTGCTCTTCGACGAAATTAGCCGAACTCTCAAAGCCCGAAATGCCGAGCATGGATGCCGCAAAGCCGAAAAAGATGGCCATTAGAATGCCTCCCTCAGGATCCGTCTGCCAATTTTGTAAAAACACATCCCACCCATGGCGGAGCACATATATGACAGAAGCAATGATGAGCACGGCCATAGTGGAGAGGTGGAAGACGAAAATGCCGATTGCCACCTTAGCGGACTCCCGTATCCCCAAGATAGCCAAGATGGCAAAAACGGCCAGCAAAGCGGTGGTGGCCAGCAATACCAACCACCGATCGTGTATGCCAAACATGTTGAAGAGGTAGTAAATAGCCGTATTGGCAGATATGACCGCTGTGGCCATGTACGACAAAAGAGTCAGCGATGCCGCTATTGAGGCCATGCGCTTACTCGTCGTATTCAATAAGGCATTGTAGGCTCCGCCGTTGAGCGGAAGGGCACCCACCACCTCGCCGTATATCTTGCGAAAAAAGTACAACACGACCGCCACGATGAGGAGAGTGATAAAGGCATACTTGCCTGCCCAAAAGATAGAAAGTGCCGACACATACAACACGGACGAGGTAATGTCATTTCCACAAATGGCCGTAGCAGCCAATTCGCCTAACTTCTTGCTCTTGGGAATCGCATTCATCGTCGCAGTAACAAAACGTTGGCAAAGGTAGGATTTCTATGACAATGCGTGGAAAGGATGTCCGATTATTTTTTCCGCCCTTGAAAGTACCTATCGAAGGATAAAATGAACCATTTCACGGTTGTATATCCAAAAAACTCTCTATCTTTGCCCACCGTTTTAAGATGCGCTCTTGCTTTATGCATAACAGGTAAGGGCTCAAAAATGTTGAACCATGCTGCGACATTACGAAGTGACCTTTTTGGTTGATCCGGTGCTCTCAAAGGAGGAGTTGACGCAAATACCCAACGTCTATGCCGATTTGCTCAAGAGCAACGGCTGTGAAATCGTCTACATCGATCACATGGGTCTGCGTCATCTCGCCTATCCCATCAACAAGAAAAACACCGCCGTGTATTACTGCATCGAGTTTACCTGTACGGATCCTGAGGTGATTGATCAGCTCGAGCTCGCCATGCGGCGCGACGAACGCATCATGCGCTTTCTGACCGTCAAACTCGACAAACACGGGGTGGAGTACAATGCCCTCAAGCGCAAAGGCATCATCCCTTGGAAAGAAGCCATGGCCAAAGCCAAGGCAAAGAAAGAACAAGCTCAGCAAGAAGCATCGGCCGAGCAAAACAGCGAGGCTCCAACGACGGAAGAAAAAGAAACTCAAAATACAGAATCGTAATACACCTTAAAGTTCGCCAACTATGCCATCAAAAGAAGACATCAAATTTCTCAGCAATCCGGATATCGGAAAGAAGAAAAAGCGCTATTGCCGATTTAAGAAGTACGGCATCAAGTACGTCGACTACAAAGACACAGAGTTTCTCCTCCAATTCGTCAACGAACAGGCGAAGATACTCCCGAGGCGTATCACGGGTAATTCGCTGAAGTACCAACGACGCGTAGCCAGAGCAGTCAAACGCGCTCGTCAATTAGCCTTGCTCCCGTACGTCACCGACCTGTTGAAATAATTGACGCTAAACCATAGCGCTATGAAAAAAACCAAAGATATCGAAATCATCCTCCTTCAGGACGTAGAAGGCCTTGGCAATAAGCACGATTTCATAAAAGTCAAAAGAGGATACGCGCGCAATTACCTCATACCGAAAAAACTCGCCGTCCTCGCTAATAAAGAAAACCGCGCCAAGGTCGAAAATATCAAGCGCTTAGAACAGGCGCGCTTGGAAAAGATGCGCGAAAAATGGCAGGCCTTCGCCGATACCCTTGCCAATACCGTCATCACCATCCCCGCTAAAGTAGGCGAGAGCGGCAAAATATTCGGAACCATCACCACCTTGCAAATTGCCCAAAAAGTCCGCGAAGTCTTAAACTACGATGATATCGATCGACGCATGATCGAAATCGACGAAGATATCAAGACCGTAGGCACATACGAGGCAAGACTCAAGTTTTCCCCCGAATTCGTCGCACCCCTCCACATTGAGGTCGTCGAAGAGAAGTGAGCCACGACCACGACAGTGGTGAGGTGAGGCAAAAATGCACATCACTGCTTAAAAGTCGCAGTACTGACCATCGACCCTGAGCCATTCAAGGGCGCGCTGATACTCTGGGTAAATAGCCTCCACGCGTTTCCAAAATGCCCTGGAGTGATTGGGATGCTCTAAGTGTACGAGCTCATGTACAATGACATAATCCATGACCCAAAGAGGGGTGAGGAGCAGTCGCGTCGAAAAACTCAAGTTGCCATTAGTGGAACAAGAGCCCCATATTGATTTTGTATAGCGCAACCGAAGCTCTTCATAGGGCTTTTCGAAATGCACCTTGTGATAGTGGTCTACACGAGCGCGAAAACTGGGGTATAAATCCATGGCGATAACCCTGCTCAGGAGCTTTCCAACCTGTCGGCGACTTGCCATATCCTCTATTATAAATCCCTTTGGCAAGGTCAATAAAATGGTTGTATCCTTGAGGCGTGCGCGGATGGTCTTCTGAGCTGCTGAAGCTCGATAGAGTCGGACCGTATATTGTTTCCACGGAGTTTGGATGGTGTGGTTTTCTAAGGAAGTCCTGTGTCGAAAGCGCGCAAAGAGGTGGGGCTTTTTGTGGTATTGCAGTTTGAGCCAACGGTATGCCCATTGCAAGAGGCGTTGTTGTTCGGCTTTGGGAAGCATTTTGGGGATGCGTAGGTGTACGCAATGGCTTCCGATGGATATGCGCGCGTTTTTTCGCCATTCGCGGTGGATGCGAATCGGCACTTCGAGGCCTTCGGTCTTCCAGGTCGTCGAGCGAGCGTCATCCATAACGCTGGGCAAAGTCTCGCATGGTTTCGACGAGCAGTTGTACACCTTCGATGGGCATCGCATTGTAAATAGAAGCGCGGAAGCCTCCCACGGAACGATGCCCCTTGATGCCCACAATTCCGCGTTCGCTACACATCGCAAGGAATGCATCGTTGAGCTTTTCGTCGTGCAGACGGAAACACACATTCATCACAGAGCGATCTTCGGGACGCACGACGCCGTAAAAGAGCGGATTGTCGTCGATTTCACGATAGAGTAATGCAGCCTTTTCCTTGTTGATCTGCGCCATGCGCTCGACACCTCCCATTTCGTCAACCCATGCCAGTGTGAGCATAGACACGTAGATGGGGAAAACTGGCGGCGTGTTAAAAAGCGAACGCTTTTCGATATGGGTTTTGTAATTCAACATCGTCGGTAAGGTGCGGCCGGCGCGCTCCACTACATCTTTGCGGATGATGACTAAGGTTGTCCCCGCAGGGCCCATGTTTTTTTGCGCCCCGGCGTAAATGACCCAATGACGCTGAATATCCACAGGCCTCGAAAAGATGTCCGATGACATGTCGGCAACGAGTGGCTTGTCGGTATCGGGGAGCTGGTGAAATTGGGTGCCGTAGATGGTGTTGTTGCTCGTGTAATGGAGATAGACACTGTCTGAGGAGATATCGAGTTGGCGCGGGATGTAACTGAAATTTTGATCTTCTGAGCTCGCAGCAACTTCAACATTGCCGAAGAGCTGGGCTTCCTTGTAGGCCTTTTTCGCCCATGAGCCGGTGAGCACATAGCTGGCCGTCTCAGCCTCAGCGAGGAGATTCATAGGCACCATAAAAAACTGCGTACTTGCACCACCTGTGAGGAAGAGCACTGCATACTCTTCGGGCACGCGGAGGAGCTTGCGCACCAGTTCTTCCGCACGCTCAATGATCTGTCCAAATTCCGCACTTCGGTGCGATATTTCCAGTACGGACAGACCGATGCCGTCGAGATCCAACACACCCATCGATGCCTGTTGGATGACCGTTGTGGGCAAAGTAGCAGGTCCTGCGGAAAAGTTGTACTTCTTCATGCCGACGAAATTTGCTGCAAAAGTAGCTTTTTTAACAACTTCCGTTTGTGTATGAAATGGTTGGAGTTGGATTTGCGGATAAAGATATCCCTTATCGCGTATGGCTTGTGTTATAAAGGTATGTTGCCGTGCTTTCGGTCGGGCAAGGAGACGCTTTTATCTTTGGTCATGTCGAGCGCACGGATGATTTTCCGACGAGTGTATACGGGATCGATGACTTCGTCGACGAAGCCCTGCTGTGCAGCGATGAGTGGATTGGCAAAGGTCTCGGCGTATTGCCGTTCTTTTTCGAGGAGCATGGCTTTAGGATCCTTAGCCTGTTGGATTTCTTTGCGGAAGATGATCTCGCTGGCACCGCGCGCCCCCATGACGGCTATTTCAGCCGTAGGCCATGCATAGTTGAAGTCTGCTCCGATGTGTTTGGAGTTCATCACGTCGTATGCGCCGCCATAGGCCTTACGCGTGATGATGGTGATGCGCGGTACGGTGGCTTCGCAAAAGGCATAGAGCAACTTCGCCCCATTGAGGATGATGGCGTTCCACTCTTGATCCGTGCCCGGGAGGAAGCCCGGTACGTCGACGAAGACGACTAGGGGTATATTAAAGGCATCGCAAAATCGCACAAAGCGCGCAGCCTTGCGCGAAGCTTGTACATCGAGTACACCAGCTAAGGCCAAAGGTTGATTGGCTACAATGCCCACGACAAAGCCTCCAATACGGGCAAAGCCGATGACGATGTTGGGGGCATAATTTTCCTGCAATTCAAAAAACGCCCCTTCATCAACGCACTCGGTGATGATTTCCTTCATATCGTAGGGCTGGGTTGAGCTGGTGGGAATCATCTTTCGAAGGCGAGGGCGCAGCTCATCCGCGGGTTTGTACGGCTGATGGGGTGGTTTTTGCTTGTGGTTTTGAGGTAGATAGCTCAGCAACTTTCGGATGAGCAAGATGCAATGCAGGTCGTCCTTAGCGGTGAGGTGTGCTACTCCGGATTTAGTGGCGTGCACTTCGGCTCCTCCTAATTCGGCATGGGTGACTTCCTCATTGGTGACAGCTTTGACGACATTGGGGCCTGTAACAAACATATAGGAGGTGCTTTCGGTCATCAATATAAAATCGGTCATCGCTGGGCTATACACTGCGCCTCCGGCACAGGGGCCCATAATAGCAGAAATTTGCGGCACGATCCCCGAGGCCTGCACATTGCGGTAGAAGATATCCGCATACCCAGCTAAAGCACGCACGCCTTCCTGTATGCGTGCACCACCCGAGTCGTTGAGTCCGATGATGGGCATGCCGTTTTTAAGGGCAGCATCCATGATTTTACAGATCTTTTGGGCGTGCATTTCGCCGAGTGATCCACCGAAGACGGTGAAATCTTGAGAGAACACCGCCACAGGCCGACCGTCGATGAGTCCAAATCCCGTGACGACTCCGTCTCCCGCTATTTTTTTATCGCCCATACCGAAGTCATCGGTGCGGTGGACGACAAACATGTCTACTTCTTCAAATGTGCCGGGGTCGAGTAGGAGGTGGAGCCGTTCGCGCGCGGTGAGTTTGCCCTGTTGATGTTGTTTTTCTATGCGTTGGCTTCCACCACCTTCGAGGGCTTGACTGCGCAAATGTTCTAATTTTCGCTGTATGTCATCCATTTTCTACCATGTCTTTTAGCAGTTCGATAGCGATGGTGGTGATCGGAGTGCCCGGGCCAAAGATTTTATACACTCCAGCCTCATAAAGTGTATTGTAATCGTCTGGTGGAATGATGCCGCCTACGACGAGGCGAATGTCGGGAGGTCCGAGTTGTCGAAGGGCTTCTATTGTTTGAGGTACGAGTACGTCGTGACCTCCTGCCAGTGAGCTAATACCGAGGAAGTGCACATCGTGGTCTGCTGCCATTTGGGCCGCTTCTGAGGGTGTTAAAAACAGCGGCGCGATGTCGACGTCAAATCCGATGTCCGCCAAGCCTGTAGCGATCGTGTGCGCGCCGCGATCGTGACCGTCTTGCCCCAATTTGGCGATGAGAATGCGAGGACGACGACCGTGGAGCTCGAAAAACTGCTGTACCAGTGATGTGGCACGACGAAAAGACGAATTGTCACGCATGATTTGGCGATAGATTCCACTGATAGCCTGGTATTGTGGTTCATAGCGTCCGAAGACATCTTCCATAGCTGAGGATATTTCGCCAAGGGTGGCTCGGGCGCGTGCTGCCTCCACCGCTGCTTCGAGGAGATTGCCCTTGCCGCTCTCAGCTACCTTTCGGAGGTGGTGGAGCGCTTGTTGCACTCTGGTTTCGTCGCGTGAAGCTTTGACGGCATGGATGCGCTCAATTTGCTGAGCGCGTACCTTTACAGTGTCGATCTTGCGTAATTCAAAGTGAAGCGCATCCTCTTGTCCGTAGAGATTGACACCAATGCGTTTTTCGGCGCCGGATTCAATAAGAGCCTGCCTTCGAGCGGCGGCTTCTTCGATGCGCATTTTGGGCAGCCCCGTTTCGATGGCTCGTGCCATGCCCCCCAATTCTTCGATTTCAGCGATGTGTTGGATCGCCCTGGATAAGAGCTCGACGGTGAGGTATTCGACGACTTGTGAGCCTGCCCAGGGATCAACTGCATCGACGATGCCGCTGTGGCGCTGAAGAGCAAGTTGCGTCTCGCGCGCAACCATTGCGCTAAACTCCGAAGGAAGAGCGAGGGCCTCGTCCATGGCATTGGTATGCAGAGACTGGGTACCGCCAAAGGCAGCCGCCATTGCTTCAATCGTCGTTCGCGCAATGTTGTTGATGGGAGATTGTTGCGTGAGACTCCATCCAGAGGTTTGGCAGTGCGTGCGCAAGCGCATGGACTTCGAACTTTTTCCGCCCAGCCATCGCACAACACTTGCCCACAACCATCGCGCTGCGCGCATCTTGGCGATCTCCTCAAAGATATGCATCCCAATGCCCCAGAAAAACGAAAAACGCGGCACAAATGCATCGATATCGAGACCCGCCCTGAGGCCTGCACGGATGTATTCCATGCCGTCGGCTATCGTGTAAGCGAGCTCGAGATCAGCTGTTGCCCCAGCTTCGTGCATGTGATAACCACTGATACTGATCGAATTAAAGCGCGGCATGTAGCGGGAAGTGTAGCTGAAAATATCCGATATGATGCGCATCGATGCCTTCGGAGGATAGATGTAAGTGTTGCGCACCATGAATTCCTTGAGAATATCGTTTTGAAT